>NZ_JBJZOU010000024.1:0-463868 GCF_057808395.1 Serratia sp. TSO36
ATGCAGGATACAGCCGTTTTCGCCGCTGCCGACGATGGTGTTGTAAGACGGGTAGCGGGCACCGAGGCGGGTGAATTCATGGTGAATTTCCGCTTCCAGCTGGTATTCGAACATGCCAGGGCGGCATTTTTCCATCGCGCGGGTGTGCGCCAGCGCGCTGATCTCACCGGCGCGGCGCATCACCGCCAGCTCTTCCGGTGATTTGAACAGGCGCATGTCATGCAGCCACGGCCGCCAGTCGGTCACGGTGGCCGGCGCCTGCAGATTCTGGCGGAACCCCTTGCGCAGCTTGTCCAACGCGCCGAACAGGATCTGATCGGCATAGGCGTATTCGCCCTGCGCGTGGTAGACCACGTCCAGGCCGTTGAGCAGCAGGTGCAGTTGGTCATTGATTTCATCGAACGGCAGCGCGCGGTCCACGCCCAGCTTCGCCGGCGCGGCGTCTTGCCCCAGGCGGCGGCCAAACCAGATTTCCGCCGTCAGATCGCGCACCCGGTTGAACAGCACGCTGTGGTTGTGCGTTTCGTCGCTTTTGATCAGCACCAGCACCGCTTCCGGCTCATTGAAGCCGGTCAGGTACCAAAAGTCGCTGTTCTGCCGATAGGGATAGTCTGAATCTGCACTGCGCGTCGTTTCCGGCGCAGAGAAAATAACCGCCGCGCTGGCCGGCGCCATTTTCGCCAACAGCGCCTGACGGCGGTTGTTGAATTCCTGCTGAGTCATTACCTTCTCCTGAAATCATGCCATCCGCATCGCCGGCGGAGGGCCGATAGGACGTTTAGTGCAACGTCGGTTTGATGTTTTCCGGCGCCGTTGGCTTGTGACGGGTGAATTCGCCGTAGCACATGATGGCGGCAACCCGCACATACTCCGCCACTTCTTCCAGCGACTGCTCCAATTCTTCCTGATCTTCGTCTTCGTCGTAGCCCAGCTGCGCGATGTTGCGCAGATCGTCGATCGCTTCACCGACTTCGTCTTTCACCTGGGCCAGCTTGGGCTGCATCATGCCCAGCCCGAGCAGGAAGTGGTTGACCCAACCGGCCAACGCGTCGGCGCGATCGAACACGCTGACGGCTTCCCCTTCCGGCAACATCAGTTGGAACAGGAATTCGTCGTCTTCCAGCGTTTCGCGCGTCACTTCATACAGCTGTTGCAGCGGTTGGCTGAGCGCCTGCGGGAAGGCGACGCCTTCGTTGGTCAGATCGTGGACCAGCGCCTGCCAGCCGGCATCACGGCTGCCGCCGCACAGCAGGCCGCTGATCAGGCCGTGCATTTCTGCCGCGGTCAGCGCCACCGACTGCTGGTTGAGGGCCACGGTCAAAGATTGGTAACTTGGAAATGTATTCTGTATAGACATGCGCATTCGTCATCGTTGGCAGGATAAGTTCGTGTTATGCTACCACCAAGGTCCGTCGCTATACCAGATAAGCGCGACACCTCAGTGGCTAGTTATAATCGCGATGTGGCAGGTTTCACACTGCGCCGTCGGGTGGCGAAAGTGCGGTAAATACGCATTTTGAAACCCTTTTTTGACTGGCAATGTGCGCCACAGTAGATTACAACCAGGTACTGAAAAAGGGGTTGTATCTTGGTACCGAGGTATATATAGTGGCGCCCGCTTTGACGGCCCGGCCAGGGCGGACAAGGCTGGCGCGAAATTTAGGCAGGAAGGTGGCATGTCTGCACAACCGGTAGATATTCAAATTTTTGGCCGCTCGTTAAGAGTCAATTGCCCGCCAGAACAACAAGATGCGTTGAATATGGCGGCGGACGATCTTAACCAACGGTTGCAAGATCTTAAAGTTCGCACTAGAGTCTCCAATACTGAGCAACTGGTTTTCATCGCGGCATTGAACGTCTGTCACGAACTTGCTCAAGAACGGTTGAAAACCCGTGACTATGCGTCCAATATGGAACAACGCATACGGATGCTGCAGCAGACCATTGAACAAGCGTTGCTTGAACAAGGTCGCATCTCTGAACGTCAGGATGCACAATTCGAATAACTTAGGTTGTTGAAATCACAGTTTCGGCAACGAGTACAAAATTTCTCTGAGATGTTCGCCAGCGGGCCAGTCCCCTGAGCCGATATTTAGTACAAACAGAATGTGTTGCTCCGCGATCGGTGAGCACGCTCGGTGCGCCGAGAAGCCTTAAGATTGCGACGGCACGTTCACCTTGAACCA
This sequence comes from Serratia sp. TSO36, assembly GCF_057808395.1. Lineage (NCBI taxonomy): Bacteria > Pseudomonadati > Pseudomonadota > Gammaproteobacteria > Enterobacterales > Yersiniaceae > Serratia > Serratia sp. TSO36. The sequence goes on from NZ_JBJZOU010000024.1 coordinate 2,187, forward strand.
TGGGTTCAAGGGTTACAGCCTGCGACGGCATCTCGGAGATTCCCCTTCTCAGCGGTTTATGTGTGCTGAACGCCACACTGAGCAAGCCTGATACGATGCCTTTTCAACCCCAATTCGCGCAGCAGCGCCAAGCCATTCGTCAACTCATTCGCCAACGTCGGCGCGAGCTTACGCCGGGCCAGCAACGCTTTGCCGCAGACAAGATAGCCGAGCGCCTCGTCGCGCATACGCACATTAAGGCGGCGCACAGCATCGCGGTATTCCTGTCGTTTGACGGTGAACTCGACACCGGGCCGCTGATCGAGCAACTGTGGACGCTCGGCAAACGGGTTTACCTGCCGGTGCTGCACCCGTTCAGCCCTGGCCACCTGCTGTTCCTGCGCTATGCGCCGGAAACGCCGCTGGTGCGCAATCGCTTCAATATTCTCGAACCGCGCCTCGATGTGCGCCAGGTGCTGCCGCTGGGCGAGTTGGACGTCGTGCTGACGCCGCTGGTGGCGTTCGATCATACCGGGCAGCGTCTGGGCATGGGCGGCGGCTTTTACGATCGCACCCTGCAAAACTGGCGCAGCGGCGGCCCCTATCCTATCGGCCTGGCCCATGATTGCCAGCAGGTGGAGCACCTGCCGACCGAACATTGGGATATCCCGCTGCCGGAAATCCTCACCCCGCTCTGCAGCTGGGCGTGGCACGAGCCCAAATAGCAAAAGGCCGGATCGCTCCGGCCTTTTTCGTTGCGGCGAGCCGCCGAATCAGAACAGCAGACGGGCGCGAATGGTGCCGTCGATGGCCTTCATGCGCTGCAGCGCGGCGTCGGCGCGTGCGGTTTCCGCTTCGATGTCGATCACCACGTAGCCGATTTCCGGCCCGGTTTGCAGATACTGTGCGGCGATGTTAACCCCCTCTTCGGCGAAGATCTGGTTAATCTGCGTCAGCACGCCCGGGCGGTTTTCGTGGATGTGCAGCAGGCGGCTGGCGTTCGGGCCATGCGCCGGCAGCGACACTTCCGGGAAGTTGACGGCGGACAGGGTCGACCCGTTGTCGGAGTATTTCGCCAGCTTGCCGGCCACTTCGTCGCCGATATTCTCCTGCGCTTCCTGGGTGGAGCCGCCGATGTGCGGCGTCAGCAGCACGTTGTCGAACTCACACAGCGGCGAGTTGAACGGATCGCTGTTGGTCGCCGGTTCTTCCGGGAAGACGTCGATCGCCGCGCCCGCCAGGTGATTGCTGGCCAGCGCGTCGCACAGCGCGGGAATATCCACCACGGTGCCGCGCGAGGCGTTGATCAGAATGGCGCCCGGTTTCATCAGCGCCAGCTCTTCCGCCCCCATCATGTTCTTGGTGGCCAGCGTTTCCGGCACGTGCAGCGTCACCACGTCGCTCATATTGAGCAGATCGGACAGATGACGCACCTGCTGCGCGTTACCTAACGGCAGCTTGTTCTCGATGTCGTAGAAGAACACCTTCATGCCCAGCCCTTCGGCCAGAATGCCCAGCTGGGTGCCGATGTGGCCGTAGCCGATGATGCCCAGCTTTTTGCCGCGCGCCTCGTAGGAGCCCACGGCCAGTTTGTGCCACACGCCGCGGTGCGCCTTGGCGTTGGCGGCCGGAATGCCGCGCAGCATCAACAGCAGCTCGCCCAGCACCATTTCGGCCACGGATCGGGTATTGGAGAACGGGGCGTTGAAGACCGGAATACCGCGCTTGGTCGCCGCTTTCAGATCAACCTGGTTGGTGCCAATGCAGAAGCAGCCCACCGCCACCAGTTTTTCTGCGGCGGCGAACACCTCTTCGGTCAGATGCGTACGCGATCGGATGCCGACGAAGTGCGCATCGCGGATGGATGCCTTCAGCGATTCGGTGTCTAACGCACCCTTGTGGTATTCGATGTTGGTATAACCGGCGGCACGTAAATTATCGACCGTGCTCTGATGAACCCCTTCCACCAACAGGAATTTAATCCTGTCTTTCTCCAATGATACTTTTGCCATTTACCCGACCCTATGTTCAGACTTCAGAAGCGGCTGTGACGACACAGCTCCCATCCAACATAACAAAAATAACGCGGGCGGCAATACAAACGATTGCCTGCCCGGCAGGACAAGGCGCAGCGTTGATGGCGGTTTACGGCAGAAAATGCCATAGGGAAAGTTTTCGGCAGAAGCTTTGGGGAGTCAGTTTTCACAATGTGACATAAGTCACCAAATTTGCCGTTTTTCAGAAAAGATATTTTAACCGAAGAATTATGCGGCCCGGCACTACCGGGCCACAAACGGCGGAGGTTTATTTGACCACTTTCACGCCTTCCGGGGTGCCGACCAGCGCCACGTCCGCGCCGCGGTTGGCGAACAGCCCCACGGTCACCACGCCGGCGATGCCGTTGATCTTGTTCTCCAGCGCGATGGCGTCGGTGATGCTCAGGTTATGCACATCGAGGATCACGTTGCCGTTGTCGGTCACCACGTTTTGGCGATACTCCGGCAGGCCGCCCAGCTTCACCAGCTCACGCGCCACGTAAGAGCGAGCCATCGGGATCACTTCCACCGGCAGCGGGAACTTGCCCAGCACGTCGACCTGCTTGCTGGCGTCGACGATGCAGATGAATTTCTTGGCGATGGCGGCGATGACCTTCTCGCGCGTCAACGCCGCGCCACCGCCTTTGATCATCTGCATATGGCCGTTGATTTCGTCCGCGCCGTCCACATAAATATCGAGCGAGTCCACTTCGTTGCTGTCGAACACGTGAATGCCGAGGCTTTTCAGCTTGGCGGTGGAGGCGTCGGAGCTCGATACTGCGCCTTCGATCTGGTGCTTGATGGAGCCCAGCGCGTCAATAAAGTGGGCGGCGGTAGAACCGGTGCCGACCCCGACGATGGTGCCCGGCGTCACGTATTCCAGCGCTGCCCAGCCCACCGCTTTTTTCAGTTCATCCTGCGTCATAATATGTCCCTTGCCTCTGTACGAAAACGTGTGCGTATTATAGGGTAAAACGCTGTTTTTCACGCCGGCAGGATCACACTTATTTGCCGCAGCCCGCATTTTTAGCCGCTTAGCGGCGAGACGGGGGCGTGATTTTTCCACCTGCGCCGCGCGCAAAATGTGGCATAGTGCCGGTATCATTCTAATTTAAGGGATATCTTTCCGATGAAACGCCCAGACTATCGTACGCTGCAAGCGCTGGACGCGGTGATCCGTGAGCGCGGCTTCGAGCGCGCCGCTCAAAAACTCTGCATCACGCAATCGGCGGTATCCCAACGCATCAAACAGCTGGAAAACCTGTTCGGCCAACCGCTGCTGGTCCGTACCGTGCCGCCGCGCCCGACCGAACAAGGGCAAAAGCTACTGGCGCTGCTGCATCAGGTGGAGTTGCTGGAAGAAGAGTGGCTGGGCAACGACACCGGCGTCGATACGCCGCTGCTGCTGTCGCTGGCGGTCAACGCCGACAGTCTGGCAACCTGGCTGCTGCCGGCGCTGAAGCCGGTGCTGGCGGATTCCCCCATTCGCCTGAATCTGCAGGTGGAAGATGAAACCCGCACCCAGGAGCGGCTGCGCCGCGGTGAGGTGGTGGGCGCGGTGAGTATTCAGCCGCAGCCGCTGCCGAGCTGCCTGGTGGATCGGCTGGGGGCGCTGGATTACCTGTTCGTCGCCTCCAGCGCCTTCGCCGAGCGCTACTTCCCGAGCGGCGTCACCCGCTCCGCGCTGCTGAAAGCGCCGGCGGTGGCCTTCGATCATCTCGACGACATGCACCAGGCATTCCTGCAGCAGAACTTCGATCTGTCGCCGGGCAGCGTGCCCTGCCATATCGTGAACTCGTCGGAAGCCTTCGTGCAACTGGCGCGTCAGGGCACGACCTGCTGTATGATCCCGCATCTGCAGATCGAAAAGGAGCTGGCTTCCGGTGAGCTGATCGATCTGACGCCGGGGCTGTATCAGCGCCGCATGCTGTACTGGCACCGCTTCGCGCCGGAAAGCCGCATGATGCGCAAAGTGACCGACGCGCTGCTGGAACACGGCCACCAGGTGCTGCGCCAGGATTAAAACGAAAAAAGGTTCGCCGCAGCGAACCTTTTCTTCAACACGAACACCTTACTGCGCGGCGTTGCGCTGCAGCTCGAACACCACATCCACCTGATCGTCGAAGTGAATGCTTTGCTGTTCATAGGTTTGCGCCGCGTCGCTTTCCGCCGCCGCACCCGCCGCCTTATACATCCGCGCCACCGGCATCGGTTGGTAGTTGGCGACCCGGTAGCGAATGCTGTACACCGGCCCCAGCTTGGCGTGGAAGCCTTTGGCCAGGGATTCGGCCTGCTGAGTCGCGTTCTCGATCGCTTTTTGCCGCGCCTGCTCGCGATACACGTCCGGCTTGGCGACGCCCAGCTCCACCGCGCGGATCTCGTTCAGGCCGGATTTCAGCGCGCCGTCCAGCAGCTCGTTCAGCTTGTCCAACTGACGCAGGGTCACCTGCACCTGACGCACCGCCCGGTAGCCCTTCAGCACCGACTCGCCGGTTTTCAGGTAATCGTATTCCGGCTGGGTGCGCAGGTTGGCGGCGCTGATGTCTTTCTTCTCGATGTTATTTTTCTGCAGGAAATCAAAGTACTGCGCCACGCGCTCGTCCACCTGCTTCTTCGCTTGGGCGGCGTCTTTGGATGAAACGCTCACTTCGATCGCCAGGGTGGCGATATCCGGCGTGGCGTCCACGCTGGCGGTGCCGGAGGTGACGACGTGCGGCCCTTCAGGCACTTCAGCCGCCTGCAGCGCCATCGGTAACGTCCCTAATCCGACCATTGCGGCCATAGCCAATGCTTTTAGCTTCACAGTGTCTCCTTAATGACAGGCTGTCTCTGATCGCCGGCTTTTCCCTGCGAGAACCGCCGGATTCCTGGCATCAAACGTAGCATATCGCGCGGCGTTTTGAATTCGGATTAGTGACAAATTCTTATAAATTTGCCCCCTGCCAGGCCAGCTGCAGCGCGATGCCCCACATCACCAGCCCGACCAGCGCGTTGATAATGCGCTGCGCCCGCTGGGTGTTCAGCCACGGCGCCAGCCAGGAAGCCAGCAGCGCCAGCCCGAAGAACCACACCGCCGACGCGCTGACCGCGCCGAGCGCGAACCAGGAGCGTACGTCCGCCGTCAGCTGCCCGCCCAGGCTGCCGAGCACCACAAAGGTATCCAGATAAACGTGCGGGTTCAGCCAGGTGACCGCCAGCATGGTGACCACGAGGCGCCAGCGGCTCTGCGCCAGCTCCTGCGCCGCGGCCTGCGCCGGTTGCGGGCTGAAGGCGGAACGGAACGCGCCCCAGCCGTACCACAGCAGAAACGCCACCCCGCCCCAGGTGACCAGCGCCAGCAGCAGCGGCGAGCGGGTCAGCAACGCGCTGCCGCCGAAAATACCGGCGCAGATCAGCACGATATCGCTCAACGCGCACAGCGAGGCGATCATCAAATGATACTGGCGGCGAATGCCCTGATTCATCACGAATACGTTCTGCGGGCCCAGCGGCAGGATCATGGCGGCGCTCAGGGCAAAACCCTGCAGGAAGACGGCTAACATGGGAGATTCCTCGAATGATAAAAGGCGCCGGACGAGGGCGCGTATCGGTCAACACGCGCATCATACGAGGAAGCGATCATTAGGTGAAATTGATATTTCTAATCCAGTATCAGAGATGCTAATACTTAAATCGGTGTGACGAACCCCAGCTCCTGCGAGATGCGTTGCGCAGTGGCCAGCACCGGTTTAATCAGGCTTTTGACGCCGATTTGCTGCAGCTTGGCGGTCGGCAGAGAAACAGACACCGCATAGGGCACGCGCTGTTGAATATCGAATACCGGCGCCGCCACGCAGGAGACCCCGAGCTCGTTTTCTTCGCGATCCATCGCCATACCGCGCTGGCGAATATCGGCCAGTTCCTCATACATTTTCGGCAGCTCGGTGATGGTATTGCGCGTCAGCGTCTGAATCTCCTGCTGATGGCTCTGCCAGTAGTGGGCCGGGTAATCGTCGTTGCCGTAGGCCATGAAGATTTTACCCATCGCCGAACAGTACAGCGGCATATGCTGGCCGATATAGGCGCGGGTGCGCATCATGCCGGTGGTCGGCTCCAGCTTGTAGATCAGAATGACGTGGTCGTCTTCGCGGCTGGAGAAGTTGACCGTCTCACCCACTTCCAGGTTCAGCTGTTCCAAATGCGGCGCGGCCACGTGAATGATATTGAGTGACGACAGCGCCTTCTGGCCGATGGAAATGAACTTGGTGGTCAGGCGGTAGCTGCCCGGCGACGGCGCCTGGGTCACATAGCCGCTGGTGTGTAACCCCTGCAGCAAGCGGTGCACCGTGCTCTTGTTCATGCCGGCCAGCTCGGACAGATGCGCCAGTGGGCATCCATTGGGGAAATTGCTCAGGATCTCAATCAACTGCAAACCGCGGAACAGGCTTTGGCTGCCCAGCGGTTTGTCTTTCTTGTCATCTTTCTCGTCGACGGCTTTCAGGCTCATAGCGAAAATCTCTCCAGTGTCGAACCGCCAACCGGCGCTGCGGCGAAGTCAGCAGGCTCTTTGCCGGGCATGTTACCCCAAGGCCTGCATCAGGTGAAGACGGAACGCCGTTTCATTGTCCGCAGCGGGCCAAAAATCCGCAATATTTCCCCCGCATTGAAGTGAGCCATCGGTCACACTTCCGCAAAGTAAAAAATAACCCATTGTTTAATAAAAACAATTAAAACTTCATCACCTTTGATTTAGCGCAACGAACGTCATATTATTTTTGAAATTGAATTTCGCATATTGAAATTTAAAGACCAGATACTCACCAGCGGTTTGGCTAATTTGCCCGGCATCTTCGCTCGGGCGCAACACCAGGGGCGCATCACATGACTATGGATAATGCGGCACAACCCATCCTTACCCTCAGCCACATCGTCAAACGATTTGGCGGCAACGTGGCGGTCAACGACGTCAGCCTGCAGGTGATGCCGGGCGAGGTTCTGGCGCTACTGGGCGAAAACGGCGCCGGCAAATCGACGCTGATCAAAGTGCTGGCGGGCGTCTACCCGCGCGACGGCGGCGATATTCGTTTTCAGGGCGCAAGCATCGCCTCCGCCGCCGCGATAAAAAGCGCCAGCCGCCAGCCGATCGCCTTTATTCATCAGGATCTCGGCCTGATTGAATGGATGACGGTGGCGGAGAACATGGCGCTGGTGATGGGGTTTCCCCGCCGCTTTGGGTTGATCGACTGGCGCGCCATTCGCCGCCGGGCGGCGCAGGCGCTGCACGACGTCGGTATCGCGCTCGATCCCGATGCGCGCGTCTTCGAACTGTCGCGCACCGAAAAATCGCTGCTGGCGATCGCCCGCGCGGTGGCGGTCAACGCCGAGCTGCTGGTGCTGGATGAACCGACCGCCTCCCTGCCCGCCAACGACGTGCGCCATCTGTTCGCCGTGATCAACCGGCTGCGCGCCAAAAAGGTCGGCATGATTTATGTCACCCACCGCCTGGACGAAGTGATCGAAATCGCCGATCGGGTCTGCGTAATGCGCGACGGGCGCTATGTCGCCGGCGGCCGCACCGCCGACTACTCGCTGCGCGATCTGGTGCAAACCATCGTCGGTGAAGCGATGGCGGACGATCAGCGCGAACCGCTACCGGAACATCGTCCGCCGGTGCTGCAGCTCGATAGCGTCACGGTAGGCGACATCGGCCCGGTGAGCTTCGATTTGCAGCCGGGCGAGATGCTGGCACTGGCCGGCCTGCGCGGGGCCGGGCAAGAAGAGATTGGCCGGCTGCTGTTCGGGTTGCGCCAGGCCGTAGGCGGCGCGATTCGGTTTCGCGATCGGCCCTATCAGGCGAGCTCCCCGCAGCAGGCGATGGCGTGCGGCGTTTCGCTGGTGGCGGGCGATCGCACCGGCGAAAGCCTGGTGATGTCGATGAGCGTGCGTGAAAACCTGTTTATCAACCCCTGCGCCAGCGGCCACCGGCTGCTCTCCCGCTACGGGCGGCGAGCGGAGATCGGCGCCAGTTGGTGGAAAGTGCAGCTGTTCGACGTGCGCCCCAAGGACGTCAATATCGATATCAGCGCGCTGTCCGGAGGCAACCAGCAAAAGGTGGTGATGGCGCGCTGGATGCACCTGGGAGCGCCGCTGCTGATCCTGGAAGATCCCACCGCCGGCGTGGACGTCGGCGCGCGAGCGGAAATCTACCACCTGCTGAATAAATCCCTGGCGGAAGGCGTAGCGGTGCTGGTGATCTCCAACGATTTCGAGGAGATCGCCCATATTTGCAACCGCGCACTGGTGTTCAACCGTGGGAAAGTGGTCGGCGAGCTGAAAAATCAGCAGGTGTCATTCGCCAATTTATTGGAGCTGGCCTCTGCCAGCACCGGGGAAAGCGTCGCAATCACGTCAGAATCCGAGGTAGGCCATGTCTAAAACATCCGTTAAATCAACCGCGCTGGAGCAGCGCGTCAGTCTGGCGCAGGACGGCGCCGGCCCCTGGCTGATGCAGGTTCTCACCCGCTATGGCCTGCTGCTGCTGTGCGTCGCGCTGGTCGTGCTGTTCTCACTGATCACTCCCTCTTTCGCGTCGATGCTGACGCTGCAGGCGATCCTGTCGAGCAAGGCCAAAATCGCCCTGTTGGCGCTGGCGGCGACCATCCCGATGATCGTGGGCAAGATCGATCTTAACGTCGGTTTCGGCATTGTGTTGTGGCATATCCTGGCGATCACGCTGCAGGTGGAATACGGCTTCTCCTGGCAGATGGCGGTGCTGACGGTGCTGGCGATCTCGGCGCTGTACGGGTTGCTGAACGGCATTCTGGTGGCGCTGGCCGATATCGACAGCTTCGTCGCCACTCTCGGCTCCGGCACCGTGCTGTACGCCATTGCCCTGTGGCACTCCGGCGGGCGGCAGATCGTCGGCGACTTGCCGGATGCCTTTATCGCGCTGCACCACACCGAGATCGCCGGCATTCCGATCGTGGCGTTTTACGTGCTGATCGTCGCGGTGGTGCTGTGGCTCATCACCGAACATACCCCGCTCGGCCGCTGCATGTATGCGGTGGGCGGCAACCCGGCGGCGGCGCGCCTGAACGGCATCTCGGTCAACCGCTTCACGATCGGCGCTTTCATCGCCTCCAGCGTGCTCACCGGTTTCAGCGGCGTGTTGATCGCCGCCGAACAGGGCGTCGGCCAGGCCAGCGTCGGCATGGACTATCTGCTGCCGGCGCTGGTCGGCGCCTTCCTCGGCAGCACCACCATTCGCCCTGGGCGCGTCAACGTCTGGGGCACCGTGGTCGGCATCGCCATTCTGGCTATCGGCATCGCCGGCATTCAGCAGTTCGGCGGTGAATTCTGGGTCGAGCCGCTGTTCAACGGCGCGACGCTGTTGCTGTCGATCACCCTGGCCGGCTATGCCCAACGCCGCCGGCTGCTCAATCAGAAAGCGGTACAACGCAGCCAGGCGACGCCGGCTGACAACAACAATCAGACAGCGACCCACCCTTAAACCAGGAGCACACCATGAAACGCATTTGGCTGTTACCGGGGTTCACCACATTATTGCTCGCCGCATCGCCGACCTGGGCCGACGTCTATCTCGATCAGGCCACCGCCGCCGTCGCGAAGGCCACCGCCAGCGCCACCCAGTGGGACGGCCCCACCAGCGGCCCGCAGCTGCAGGCCAACAAGAAGATCATTTTTATCGCCTCCGACATGAAGAACGGCGGCGTGCAAGGGGTGCAACAGGGGTTGAGCGAAGCGGCGAAAGCCGCCGGCTGGAAGCTGGAAACGCTCGACGGCGGCGGCTCGGTGAAAGATCAGCTGGCATCGCTCAATCAGGCCATCGCCCAGAAACCGGACGGCATCGTGATCGGCGGCTGGAACCCTAACGTCGCCAAGATCCCGCTGAAAAAGGCCGTGCAGCAGGGTATCGTGCTGACCGCCTGGCACGCGGTGCCGGAACCGGGCCCCATAGCCAAATACAACGTGTTCTATAACGTCACGTCGGACTCCAACGAAGTGGCGCGCATCGCCGCGCAATACGCGGTGGTGCAGTCCGGCGGCAAGGCGAGCGTGCTGATCTTCACCGACTCGCTGTACCAAATCGCCTTGGACAAGGCCAACGTCATGAAAGAAGAGATCGCCAAATGCAGCGGCTGCACGCTGCTGGAATTCATCGACACGCCGCTGGCCGATACCGCCAACCGCATGCCGGCGATGACCTTCAGCCTGCTGCAGAAGTACGGCGACAAATTCCAATATGCGCTGGCGATCAACGATCTGTACTTCGACTTTATGGCGCCGGCGCTGAAGACCGCCGGCAAAGGCGGCAAGAACGCACCTTACAACGTATCGGCCGGCGACGGTTCAATCTCCGCTTACCAGCGTATCCGCTCAGGCGACAGCCAGTCGGCGACGGTGCCGGAACCCTTGAAGCTGCACGGTTGGCAACTGCTGGACGAATTCAACCGCGCCTTCGCCAAGCAGCCGCCTTCCGGCTACGTCACCCCGGCGCATCTGGTGACCCGCGACAATATCGCCGCCGACGGCGGCGCCAATAACCTGTATGACCCGCAAAACGATTATCAGGGCCATTACAAAGCGATCTGGGGCGTGAAGTGAACGGCGATTCATTGCGCACGCACGCCCGGCTCGAGCGCCTGTGTTCGCCGGCGATCTGGGCCGAGGGGCCGGTGTGGCTGCCGCAGGAGGATGCGGTGGTGTTCAGCGACGTGAAAGGCAATCGCATGTTCCGCTGGTCGCGCCGGGGTGAGCTAAGCCTATACCGCTCGCCGTCGCACTACGCCAACGGCAATGCGCGCGACGGCGAGGGGCGCGTGATCAGCTGCGAACACGGGCGGCGCGGCATTAGCCGCACCGAAAGCGATGGCGAGGTACGTCTGTTGATCGACCGCGTCGACGGCAAGCGCTTTAATTCGCCGAACGACGTGGCGGTGCGCTCCGACGGCACCCTATGGTTCACCGATCCGCCCTACGGCATCATCGGCGACGAAGAGGGTTACAAATCGGAAAGCCAGGTGATCGGCTGTTATCTCTACAGCTTCGATCCGCGCGACGGTTCGCTGACCATCGCCGCCTGCGACCTGCAGCGCCCGAACGGCCTGGCGTTTTCACCGGATGAAAAATGGCTGTACGTTGCGGACATGTCGATCGTGGATTTTCCGACGCTGGGCCGCCGCGAGCTGCGCGTCTATGCGGTCAACGGCCGCGAGCTGGAAGCCGGCCGCCGTTTCGCGACGGTGGAGCCCGGTTTCCCGGACGGCTTCTGCGTCGATCGGGCCGGCAATCTGTTTTGCAGCTGCGCCGACGGCGTGCTGGTCTTTGATCCACAGGGGCGACAGATCGACAAAATCAGCGTGCCGGAACGCGTCTCCAATTGTACCTTCGGCGGCCCGAACGGCGATGAGCTCTATATCACCGCCACGACCTCGCTCTACCGCATGGTGCTGAACACCCGCGGTTAGCCGGGGCCTCGCAAGACGCAGGGTGGGTTTCGATCCGCCCTGCTTTGTCGCGTCTGAAGCACGTCATTCCCACCAAAACGTGGCGGCGATCACAAAACCACCACTCAATTTTAACGTCATGTTTTTCATGAATAATTTTACCCCCTCTTGCTTTGACTTCCCTGAACCGCCGGGATAGCATTTATTTGAAATGCAATTTCGTATATTGAAATTTAGCGAACCAAAAACAGACGATTCGCACAGGCGGAGAACCGGCATGAGAGTGAGTTACAGCGAGTTAAAACAGCAATTCAAACGCGTGCTGCTGGCGCGCGGCGTGGCGGAACACACCGCCGACGACTGCGCCGGCATGTTCGCCGACACCACCGCCAGCGGCGTTTACTCCCACGGCGTTAACCGCTTTCCGCGCTTTATTCAGCAGTTGGACGCCGGCGATATCGTGCCGGACGCCGAACCCAGCAAACTGTTGTCTCTGGGGGCGATCGAGCAATGGGATGCGCACCAGGGCATCGGCAACCTTACCGCCCGCCGCATGATGGATCGCGCCATGCAATTAGCCGACGATCATGGCATCGGCCTGGTGGCGCTGCGCAACGCCAACCACTGGATGCGCGGCGGCGGTTACGGCTGGCAGGCGGCGGAGAAAGGCTATATCGGCATTTGCTGGACCAACTCGATCGCCGTGATGCCGCCGTGGGGCGCCAAAACGTGCCGTATCGGCACCAACCCGCTGATCGTCGCCGTGCCCGGCAACCCGATCACCATGGTGGATATGTCGATGTCGATGTTTTCCTACGGCGCGCTGGAGCTGAACCGGCTGGCGGGTAAAACCCTGCCGGTGGACGGCGGCTTCGACAACGACGGCCACCTGACCCGCGATCCGGCCACCATCGAAGAGAACCGGCGCATTTTGCCGATGGGGTATTGGAAAGGATCGGCGCTGTCGATCGTGCTGGACATGATCGCTACCCTGCTGTCCGGCGGCGCCTCGGTGGCGGAAGTGACGGAAGATCACCGCGACGAATACGGCGTCTCCCAGGTGTTCATCGCGATTGAGATAGACCGGTTGATCGACGGCGACAGCCGCGATCAAAAACTGCAGCGCATCATGGACTACGTCACCAGCGCCGAACGGGACAATCCCGACGTCGCCATTCGCCTGCCGGGCCACAAGTTCCCGCGCATTCTGGAAGAAAACCTGCGCGACGGCATTCCGATTGACGAACGAGTCTGGGCGCGCATTCAGGCGCTATAACGGGAGGATCATCATGATATTCGGCCACATCGCCAACACCGCGCCCGAGCAGTATCCGACGCCGGTCGCCAACGCCGTCGCCTATCTGCAACGCACCGATTTCAGCGTCTTGCCCGCAGGGCGTTATGAAGATCCCGCCACCGGCTACGTGGTGCAAGTGCTGGATCTGCATACCCAACCACCGGATGCGCTGCGCCCGGAAGTGCATAGGCAAAACGTCGACGTGCAGTTTCTGGTCAGCGGCACCGAGCTTATCGGCGTAGCGGCGGACAGCGGCGACAACGTCGTTCATCAGGAGCTGCTGGCGCAGCGCGACATCCTGTTTTATCAGGACGTGGCCGACGAATCCTGGCTCACGATGCAACCCGGCAACTTCGCGGTATTTTTTCCGCAGGACGTGCATCGCCCGGCCTGCATTAACCAGCGCCCCAGCGCGATACGCAAGGTGGTGGTGAAGATACCGCTGGCGTCGTTTAGCGCCTGATCGGCCGCAACACCCGTAACGATAACAACACCGGTCCATGGGGCCTGTGCGGGCGCCCTTGCGCCCAAACCAAGCAAAACAATAACGCCCGACCCTACAAAAAAGCGAACATCGAAAGAGGTCCTTATGAATACAGCCTCCGTTTCCGTCAGCCAAAGCCAGGCGATACCCAAGCTCCGCTGGCTGAGGATCGTGCCGCCGATCCTCATCACCTGCATCATTTCTTACATGGACCGGGTCAATATCGCCTTCGCCATGCCCGGCGGCATGGATGACGAACTCGGCATCACTGCCTCGATGGCCGGGCTGGCCGGCGGCATTTTCTTCATCGGTTACCTGTTTCTGCAGGTGCCCGGCGGCAAGCTGGCGGTATACGGCAACGGCAAGAAATTCATCGGCTGGTCACTGTTGGCCTGGGCGGTGATCTCGGTGCTGACCGGCCTGGTCACCAACCAATACCAGCTGCTGTTCCTGCGCTTCGCCCTCGGCGTTTCCGAAGGCGGCATGCTGCCGGTGGTGCTGACCATGATCAGCAACTGGTTCCCGGATAAGGAGCGCGGCCGCGCCAACGCCATCGTCATCATGTTCGTACCGATCGCCGGCATCCTCACCGCCCCGCTGTCGGGTTGGATCATCACCGCCTGGGACTGGCGCATGCTGTTCCTGGTGGAGGGGGCTCTGTCGCTGGTGGTGATGGCACTGTGGTACTTCACCATCAGCAACCGGCCGCAGGAAGCCAAATGGATCTCGCAGGCGGAAAAAGAGTATCTGGTGAAGACCCTGCACGACGAACAGCTGCTGATTAAAGGAAAAACGGTGCGCAACGCCTCGCTGCGCCGGGTGCTGGGCGACCGGATCATGTGGCAGTTGATCCTGGTGAATTTCTTCTACCAGACCGGTATCTACGGCTACACCCTGTGGCTGCCGACCATTTTGAAAGGGCTGACCCACGGCGATATGGAGCAAGTGGGCCTGCTCGCTATCCTGCCCTATATCGGCGCCATCTTCGGCATGCTGATCATCTCCACCCTCTCCGATCGCACCGGCAAGCGCAAAGTCTTCGTCGCCCTGCCGCTGGCCTGCTTTGCTGCCTGCATGGCGCTGTCGGTGCTGCTGAAGGATCACGTCTGGTGGTCTTACGCTGCGCTGGTCGGCTGCGGCGTGTTTATTCAGGCGGCAGCCGGGGTGTTCTGGACCATCCCGCCCAAATTGTTCAACGCCGAAGTGGCCGGCGGCGCGCGCGGCGTGATCAATGCGCTGGGCAACCTCGGCGGCTTTTGCGGCCCGTATATGGTCGGCGTCCTGATCAGCCTGTTCAGCAAGGACGTCGGCGTCTACAGCCTGGCGGCTTCGCTGGCGATCGCCTCCGTGCTGGCGTTGATGCTGCCCAATAAATGCGACCACGGCGCGAGGAACGAATGATGGAATATTGGCTGGGGCTCGACTGCGGCGGCACCTTCATCAAGGCGGGATTATACGACCGCCGGGGCCATGAACACGGCGTTGCGCGGCGCAATCTGGCGATCGTCGCGCCGCAGCCCGGCTGGGCCGAGCGCGATATGGCATCGCTGTGGCGCACCGCCGCCGACGTGATCCGTGAAGTGCTGTCCGCCAGCGGCGTCGCCGCCGGCGCCATCCAGGCCATCGGCATCTCGGCGCAGGGCAAGGGCGCATTTCTGTTGGATAAGCAGGGGCAGCCGCTGGGCAACGCCATGCTCTCTTCCGATCAGCGCGCGCTGGCGCTGGTGCAGGAATGGCAGCGACAGGGCGTGCCGCAGGCGCTGTATCCGCAAACGCGCCAAACGCTGTGGACCGGGCACCCGGTCTCGCTGCTGCGTTGGCTGAAGCGGCATCAGCCGGAACGTTACGCCCGCATCGGCAGCGTGCTGATGGCGCACGACTACCTGCGCTATTGCCTGACCGGCGAGCTGGCCTGCGAAGAAACCAATATCTCCGAATCCAACCTGTATCTGATGCGCAGCGGACGCTATGACCCGGCGCTGGCGCAGCTGCTGGGTATCGGCGACATCATGCCCGCCCTGCCGACGATTGTCGGTTCGGCCGATATCGCCGGGCGCGTCGCGGCAAACGCCGCGGCCATCACCGGCCTGCAAACCGGCACCCCGGTGGTCGGCGGGCTGTTCGACGTGGTGTCCACCGCGCTGTGCGCCGGCCTGCAGGACGAAACCCGGCTCAATGCGGTGATGGGGACCTGGTCAGTCACCAGCGGCATCACCGACGCCATCGTCGAGGGTTTCGATCATCCCTTTGTCTATGGCCGCCACGCCGAAAGCGGCCAATACATCGTGCATGAAGCCAGCCCCACGTCCGCCGCCAACCTGGAATGGTTCTGTCGCCAATGGGGGCTGCAGGACTACGGCCAGCTTAACCGCTGGGTCGCCGCCCTGCCGAAAGCCGCCGGCGATCTGCTGTTCGCCCCTTTCCTGTACGGATCCAACGCCGGCCTGGGGCTGAGCGCCAGCTTCTACGGCCTGCAGGCCTTCCACCAGCGCGAGCACCTGGTGCAGGCGATCTACGAGGGCGTGGTGTTCTGCCACATGACGCACCTTAACCGCATGCGCCGGCGTTTCCCTGAGACGCAGGCGCTGCGCGTGACCGGCGGCCCTGCCAAATCCCTCCCCTGGATGCAAATGTTCGCCGACGTCAGCGGCCTGCCGGTGGAGCTGCCGCAGGTGGAAGAAACCGGCTGTCTGGGCGCGGCGATGGCGGCCATGGTCGGCAGCGGCGCCTTCAACGATTTCACCGCCGCCCAGCACCGGCTGGCGCCGCGTATCGAGCGGCTGCTGCCAGATGCGGCCGCCGCTGAAGCTTACGACAACAAACACCAACGTTATCAGGCACTGATTGCTGCATTGCAAAATCTGCAGCCCGCCAACAAGGAGGCTCCATGAGCACGAAACCGCGCCTGCAGTTGGCGCTCGATCAAACCCGTTTGGATACGGCGCTGCGCACCGCCGAGACCCTCAGCCCCCATGTGGACATCATCGAGGCCGGTACCATTTTGTGCATCAGCGCCGGCATTCAGGCGGTTAGCGCGCTGCGCGAGCGCTGCCCGCAGCACACGCTGGTGGCCGATCTCAAGGTGGCCGACGCCGGCGCGACGCTGGCCGAGCAGGCTTTCGGCCAGGGCGCGGACTGGATGACGGTGATCTGCGCCGCGCCGTTGGCCACCATGGCCAGCGCGCGGGAGGTCGCCGAGCGCCACGGCGGTGAAATCCAGATAGAACTGTTCGGCCGCTGGACATTGGAGGATGCACGGCAATGGCGCGGCCTCGGCATTCGCCAGGCGATCTATCACCGCGGCCGCGACGCGCAGGCCAGCGGGCAAACCTGGGGCCGGCAGGATCTGGATCGGATGAAGGCGCTGTCCGATCTGGGCATCGAACTGTCGGTGACCGGCGGCATTACGCCCGCCGACCTGCCGCTGTTTAAAGAGATCGCCGTCACCGCCTTTATCGCCGGCCGCGCGCTGGCCGAAGCCGGGGATCCGCCGGCGGCCGCCAGGCAGTTCCGCACCGCCATCGATGACATCTGGAGATCATGATATGCGTCAGCACCCGTTGGGAATTTACGAGAAGGCGCTGCCGAAACACCTGAGCTGGCCCGAACGCTTGGCGCTGGCCAAGGCCTGCGGCTTCGACTTCGTCGAAATGTCGGTGGACGAAAGCGATGAACGCCTGGCGCGCCTGAGCTGGAGCAAAGCGCAGCGCCTGGCGCTGGTGGACACCATGCTGGAAACCGGCATCCGCATCCCGTCGATGTGCCTCTCCGGCCACCGGCGCTTTCCGTTTGGCAGCCACGATCCGGCGCTGCGCCAGCGCGCCTTTGACGTGATGGAACAGGCCATTCAGTTGGCCCAAGACGTCGGTATCCGCACCATCCAGCTGGCCGGCTACGACGTGTATTACGAAGAGCAGGACGAGGGGACGCTGGCACGCTTTAGCGAAGGCATGCAGTGGGCGGTAGACCGTGCCGCCGCCGCCCAGGTGATGCTGGCGGTGGAAATTATGGATACCGCCTTTATGAACTCGATCGGTAAATGGAAAGCCTGGGACACCCTGTTGGCCTCGCCGTGGTTCACGGTGTATCCGGACGTCGGCAACCTCAGCGCCTGGGGCAACGACGTGCCGCGCGAGCTGGAGCTGGGCATCGATCGCATCGCCGCCATTCACCTGAAAGACACCTACCCGGTCACCGCCGCTTCGCCGGGGCAATTCCGTGACGTGCCGTTTGGCGAAGGCTGCGTCGACTTCGTCGAGGTGTTTCGCACGCTGCAGCGCCTCAATTACCGCGGCGCATTCCTGATTGAGATGTGGACAGAAAAAGCCGAGGAGCCGGTGGCCGAGATCGTTCAGGCCCGCCGCTGGATCGAACAGAAAATGCAACAAGGGGGCATGACATGCTGACTCAGTTAAAACAACAGGTGCTGGAGGCCAATCTCGATCTGCCGCGCCATAAGCTGGTGACCTTTACCTGGGGCAACGTCAGCGCGGTGGATCGCGAACGCGGCCTGGTGGTGATCAAGCCTTCCGGCGTTGAATACGAGCATATGACGGCGGAGGATATGGTGGTGGTCGATCTGGCCAGCGGCCGCACCGTCGAAGGGGCAAAGAAACCGTCGTCGGACACCGCCACCCATCTGGCGCTGTACCGCGAATTTGCCGATATCGGCGGCATCGTCCACACCCATTCGCGCCACGCCACCATCTGGGCGCAGGCCGGGCTGGACATCCCCGCCTGGGGAACCACCCACGCCGACTATTTTTATGGCGCTATCCCCTGCACTCGCCTGATGACCCAGGATGAAATTGAGCACGATTACGAACTGGAAACCGGCAAGGTGATTGTCGAAACCTTCCGCCGGCGCGATATTAATCCCAACGCTATCCCAGCGGTACTGGTCAACGCCCACGGCCCCTTCGCCTGGGGCAAAGACGCCCACAACGCGGTGCATAATGCGGTGGTGCTGGAAGAGATCGCCTACATGGGCATTTTCTCGCGCCAGCTGACGCCGGGCATTCACAGCATGCAGCGCGAGCTGTTGGACAAACACTACCTGCGCAAACACGGCCAAAACGCCTACTACGGGCAGTAGCGCGCCGGGGCCTTTACCGCTGCACCCGATGCTTTGCCGCATCGGGTGCCAACGGGCATGAGGCGCAGTGATAACGATAACCGCATTCGCTCATCGACGCGAAATTCGCTATCATCCGCACCCACCCTCCAGCCGGCCGCCCGATGTCTACGATCACCGATACCTTTATCGCCCCGCCATGCCATGACCAAATAGAGATCCTCTATCAGGACGATCATCTGGCGCTGATCAATAAGCCGGCCGGGCTGCTCAGCCTGTCGGGCAAGAATCCGCAGAATCTCGATTCGGTACACCATCGGCTGGTACAGATCTTCCCCGGCTGCACCCTGGTGCACCGCCTGGATTTCGGCACGTCCGGCTTGATGGTGGTGGCCCGCAACAAGGCCGTCAACGCCGCACTCTGCCGGCAGTTCAGCGAGCGCACCGTCGGCAAAGTGTACAGCGCGCTGCTGTGCGGCCATCTGGCGGATAACGAAGGGGTAATAGACGCGGCGATCGCCAAAGATCCGGCGCTGTTCCCGCTGATGTCGATTTGCGCCCTCCACGGCAAGCCCGCCCGCTCCCGCTATCGGGTCGTCGAGCGTTTTTATCGTGAAGCGGAAGACGGGATCTCGCTGCCGCTGACGCGGGTGCAGCTCATCCCGGAGACCGGGCGCACCCACCAGCTGCGTATTCACAGCCGGCAGTTGGGCCACCCTATTTTAGGCTGCGATCTGTATGGCGGGCGACTGCTGCCGGGTACCGAACAGACGCCGCGGCTGATGCTGCACGCCAGCGAGCTGGACTTTGTGCACCCCATTAGCGGGGAGCGGATCGCCGCTCGTCACGCCGCGCCGTTCTGAACGCGGCTTACCACATCAAATCGTCGGGCACTTTAAAGTCGGCGTACGGATCGTCTTCATCCTGTTCTTCCTGACTCAGCGCGCTGTGCAGCACAATGCTGGCCGCATCGCGCTGCGCGATTTTATCGGCGACGCTCGCGGGGATAATCGCGTATTCACACTCTTCCCGGTTCTCGACCACCAGGCGTGCAATGGCGAGGCGGCCATTGATCAGCTGGGTTTGCGTCGCCTTATCCACCAGGATTTTCTTGATCAGGTTACCGTCGGTGAAGTTGAAACCGATATCGCCTTTCGCCAGAACGATGCGGTTCATTTCGATCAGCTGTTTCACCTGCGCCTTGTACTCTTTGGACAGCGCGGCCTGCTTTTGCTGCTCGTTCAGCTGCTTATCGCGCTCAAGCTGCGCCTTTTTATTCTCTTCCACCGCCTCTCTGGCCTCGCGGGCCTGAACGCGTGATTTTTTAGCCGTTCTTTGGACTTTGGCCATTTTCTTGCTGGTTACCAAGCCCGCTTTGAGCATCTGCTCTTGTAAGGTGAGTTTTGTCATGTTCGTGTCTGAAGCCGTGGGATCATGGGGGGATTATACCCGTAATTTTTCAGGCTGCACCAGGTTGCCGGCCCGGTACGTTGGCGGTTTGCGCCGCAGGGCGACGGCGGCCAACCGGCCCGAACGCCAGATCATGAATAGCGCTCATGTGGTAATGAAATTAAGTCTCTTTCACTCCCACCGGGACTCTGGCAAAAATAGACCTCATTAACGACAGACAATATGAAATCGGCTGAATAAAAAAGAGAAAAACAACCCATTGAAAGAAATGGATAAATCCAGCCTTCATATCATATAACAGGATGCTATAAGACGATGAATAGAGACTTTGCCTTTACGATTAAGAGCAGTTCTTTCGATGAAGACTATAACCCTTCTGAAAGTACGCGTATCACCACCAACTTCGCCAATTTGGCCAGAGGGGAAAACCGCCGGGAGAACCTGAGCAACACGCTGGTGATGATTAACAATCGCTTCAATTCGTTGGCGCATTGGGATAACCCCAAGGCCGACCGCTATTCGGTTGAGCTTGACATCATTTCGGTGGAGATGCGCGTTGAAGATCAGGGCGCCAGCTTCCCGGTGATCGAAATCCTGAAAACCAACATCATCGATAAAAAAACGCAAAAGCGAATTGAGGGCATCGTCGGGAACAACTTCTCCTCTTACGTGCGCGATTATGACTTTAGCGTCTTGCTGCCGGCGCACAATAAAAACACGGCGGAATTCACTATCCCGAATGATTTCGGCGATTTGCACGGCAATATCTTTAAGCACTTCGTCAATTCAAACGAATACCATGAGAATTTCAGCAAACCGCCGGTGATCTGCCTCAGCGTGTCCAGCAAAGACACCTATCATCGGACGGGCAATCAACATCCGGTGTTGGGCGACGAGTATCGGCAAGACGGCGCTTCGCTGACCGACCGGTATTTTAAAAAAATGGGCCTGCAGGTGCGCTATTTCATGCCGAAAAATAGCGTCGCGCCCCTGGCGTTTTATTTCCCCGGGGATTTGCTGAGCGATTACACCGATCTGGAGCTGATCGGCACCATCAGCACGATGGAGACCTTCCAAAAAATCTATCGGCCTGAAATTTACAATGCCAACTCGGCGGCGGGGCAATGCTATCAGCCAAGCCTGAATAACCAGGACTATTCATTAACCAAGATTGTTTACGATCGCGAAGAGCGTAGCCAGTTAGCGATTGAGCAGGGGAAATTTACGGAAGAGCAATTTATCAAACCCTACAAGCCCATTCTTGAGCAATGGTCTGCTCACTACGCGCTTTGATTCACTTAAATACAGGTCATCTATTATGAAAATATTGCTCCCTACCTCGACCGCCGGCAGCTTGCCCAAACCTTCCTGGCTGGCCCAACCGGAAACCCTGTGGTCGCCCTGGAAATTGCAAAATGAAGAATTAATCGAAGGGAAACAGGATGCCCTGCGTTTGTCGCTGGCTGAACAACAACAGGCCGGCATCGATATCGTCAGCGATGGCGAGCAAACGCGCCAGCATTTCGTCACGACGTTCATCGAGCACCTCAGCGGCGTCGATTTCGAGAAACGCGAAGTGGTTAAAATCCGCAATCGCTATGAGGCGAGCGTGCCGAGCGTCGTGGGTGCGGTGGCGCGCCAAAAGCCCGTTTTCGTTGAAGACGCCAAATTTTTACGCCAGCTGACCAAGCAGCCGATTAAATGGGCCCTGCCGGGGCCGATGACCATGATCGACACGCTTTATGACAACCACTATAAAAGCCGCGAGAAATTGGCCTGGGAGTTCGCCAAGATCCTCAATCAGGAAGCCAAAGAGCTCGAGGCCGCCGGCGTCGACATTATTCAGTTTGATGAGCCCGCATTTAACGTGTTCTTTGACGAGGTGAATGACTGGGGCATCGCCGCCCTGGAAAGGGCCGTTGAAGGGCTTAAGTGTGAAACGGCGGTGCATATCTGCTATGGATACGGCATTAAGGCCAATACCGACTGGAAAAAGACGCTGGGCTCAGAGTGGCGGCAATATGAAGAGGCGTTCCCCAAGCTGCAAACGTCTACCATCGATATTATCTCGCTGGAGTGCCATAACTCGCACGTCCCGATGGATCTGCTGGAACTGATTCGCGGTAAGAAAGTGATGGCCGGTGCCATTGATGTGGCGAATCATACCGTTGAGACGCCGGAGGAAGTGGCCGCTACGCTGCGCAAAGCGCTGCAGTTTGTCGATGCCGACAAGCTCTATCCGTCGACCAACTGCGGCATGGCTCCCCTGCCTCGTCAGGTCGCCAGCGGCAAGCTGAATGCCTTGAGTGCCGGCGCCGAGATCGTGCGCCGAGAACTGCTGGCCAAATAATCGCGCCATCGCCCGCCGCAGTAGCCTCCTGCGGCGGACGATGATCTTCGACTCCCCCTCCCCGCAACGCCCCCGCTCTGGTGTATACTCGGATTTCTACGCGATGCCAGCCACAGCGGCCTGAACGGCCCCTCAGCCAGCCCACACCAGCTTAATAACAGTGGAACCCTCATGAGCCCAGATACCGCTCGCATCAGCGAAATTATCGATCGCGCCAGGATCTCGCCTTATCAAATCCTCATCCTCACCCTGTGTTTCCTGATCGCCCTGCTGGACGGGTTCGATACCGCCATCATCGGCTATATCGCCCCGGCGCTGCGCGAAGAGTGGGGTCTGCAGCCCTCGCAGCTCTCCCCCGCCTTCGGCGCGGGGTTGTTCGGCCTGCTGATCGGCAGCCTGCTGTTCGGGCCGATCGCCGACGCCATCGGCCGCAAACGCGTGCTGCTCGTCGCGGTGCTGGTATTTGGCGGCTGCACCCTGGCTTCGGCCTATACGCATTCGATCGAATCCCTGACCCTGTTGCGCTTCATCACCGGCATTGGCCTCGGGGGCGCGATACCGACCTGCATCACCCTCAGCTCGGAGTACTCACCGGCGCGCCGCCGCATGCTGATGGTCACCCTGAGCTGGAGCGGCTTTACCGCCGGCTTGGCCCTGGGCGGCCTGCTGGCCGGGCAGATCATCCCGGCGTTCGGCTGGCGCGGCGTGCTGCTGGTGGGCGGCATTGCGCCATTGGCGCTGCTGCCGCTGCTGGCCTGGCAGATGCCCGAATCGGTGCGCTTTATGGCCGCCAACGCCAGGCATGCCGATCGGCTGCGCCGGGTGGTCGAGCGTATCACCGGCCAACGTTGGACGGGGATAACCATTGTCGATGACGAGCGCCCGGCACAGGCCAAGTCGCCGATCTCGCACCTGTTTATCGAAGGACGCGCCGTGCGCACCCTGCTGCTGTGGGCGGCGTTCTTCTGCTCGCTGTTCGTGTTCTACCTGCTTACCAGTTGGCTGCCGACGATACTTAAAGACGCCGGTTACGATATCGTCCACGCCTCGCGCATCGGGGCGATGGTGCCGCTCGGCGGCACCCTGGGTGCCATCCTGATGGCGCTGCTGATGGACCGGATCGGGCCCTACCGCGTGCTGGCCGTCTCCTACCTGGGCGCCGCGCTGGTGATCGGCGCGACCGGGTATCTGATGGGCGACGTCTACACGCTGGCCGCCGTCGTGTTCCTGATAGGCTTCGGCGTGGCCGGCGCGCAGAACGGCCTGAATCTGGTTTCCGCCACCCTTTATCCGACTGCGGCCCGCGTCACCGGCGTCAGCTGGGCCATGGCCAATGGCCGCTTCGGCTCGATCGTCGGCTCGATGCTCGGCGCCTGGATGATGACCGCCGCCGGCTCGGCGGAAGTGTTCTTCCTCTGGCTGGCGCTGCCGGCGCTGCTGGGCGCCGTCGCCATCTTCCTGCTCTATCGCCTCAGCCTGCACCGCCGCACATCGCTCTCCACGCCGGTTACCGGTGCCTGAGCTCGCGGAAAAGAAAAGGCCGAGACGCCCTTGGAGACGTCTCGGCCTGTAATGAAAAAAGGGGCCAAGGCCCCCTTCTCTGTTATTCCGCCTTGGCGGAAGCGTCTTCGGTGCGATACAGGTGCACGTCCATCTGCGGGAACGGAATGCCGATGTTGTGGGCATCCAGCGCGCGCTTGAAGTTTTCCATCAGATCGAAGTACACGTTCCAGTATTCCGCGTTGGTGGTCCAGGAACGGGTGACGAAGTTCAGGGAAGACGGCGCCATCTCGTTCAGACGCACGGTCACGCCTTTGGCGTGCATGATGCGCTTGTCGGCGGCGATCACATCGCCCAGCACCTTCTTCACCACGTCGATATCGGCGTTGTAGGCCACACCTACCACGATATCCACGCGGCGGTTCGGCTCGCGGGAGTAGTTGATGATGTTGCCGGCGATGATTTTACCGTTTGGCACCACGATGGTTTTGTTGTCTGCGGTACGCAGGGTGGTGGAGAAAATCTGCACCTGATCGACGGTACCGGCCACGCCGCCCAGATCGACATATTCCCCCACGCGCAGCGGACGGAAGATCACCAGCAGCACG
This sequence comes from Serratia sp. TSO36, assembly GCF_057808395.1. Lineage (NCBI taxonomy): Bacteria > Pseudomonadati > Pseudomonadota > Gammaproteobacteria > Enterobacterales > Yersiniaceae > Serratia > Serratia sp. TSO36. Next base: position 26,371 of record NZ_JBJZOU010000024.1, read on the forward strand.
CCGGCGGCGAAGTTGGACAGCGAGCCTTGCAGCGCCAGGCCGACGGCCAAACCGGCGGCGCCCAGCACGGCGATCACCGAGGTGGTCTGCACGCCGACACGCCCCAGCACGGCGATGAAGGTGAACGCCAGCACGCCGTAGCGCACGATCGCCGCCAGGAAGTCTGCCACCGTGGCGTCGATGCCGCGCAGCTTCATCACGCGGTTCAGCGCATTGCCGACCACGCGGGCCACGATCGAACCGATGATCAGGATAACGATGGCGGCGACGATATTCACCGCGTACTGGATCAACAGATCCTGGTTCTTCACCAACCAGTTGCCGGCACCGTTGATGCCGTCTACTACATTCAAATCTTTCATTCGTGTCGTCCTAACTCAGTCCCTAACGGGAGAAACTCGCAAAAATACACTGGCCTCTGCGGCCAGTCGGAAACCACCGCCTAAGGGTAACCAACATTAAAGGCTCATGCCAACCGCCAGCGTTAAAAATAGCCGAAACCGCTCGCCGCTTCTTCTATGCTGAAAACAGCGCGTTGGCCATTTCACGACAAGGGATCCGTTCTTCATGCACATTCGCTCTTCGCTCAAACACTATTGGCAAGTGCGGCCCAGGCTGCTGTTTTCCGTCGGCGCCGGGCTGTTGTGCTTTCTGCTGCTGCCCGCCCAGCTCTCGTTGCTGCAGCGCTTGATGATCGGCTGGAATACGCTGGCCTGGCTCTACCTGCTGTTTCTCTGGCGGCTGATGCTGGTCAGCACGCCGCAGCACATTCGCCAGATCGCCCGGCGGCAGGATGAAAGCGCCAGCACGGTGTTGGCACTGGTCAGTTTCGGTTGTCTGGTGAGCATTCTGGCGATCCTGTTCGAGTTGAGCAGCGCCAAACAGGCCAGCGACTCGCTGAAAACCCTGCATCTGGCGTTAACCGGCGGAACGCTGGCGGTCTCCTGGCTGCTGCTGCCGACCGCCTTCACCATGCACTACGCCCATCAATTTTATCGCCAGGGTGCACAGCAGGAGCCTTTGCCGCTGCTGTTCCCCGGCAATCTCACCGCGCCGACCTATCTGGACTTCGCCTACTTCTCTTTCACCATCGCGGTCGCGTCGCAAACCGCCGACGTGGCGGTCGGCGCCGCGGAGGTGCGTAAAATCGCGCTCGTACAGTCGGTTATTTCGTTCGTGTTCAACATGCTGATCCTGGGCCTGTCTATCAACGTCGGCGCCGGCCTGCTGGGCTGAAAACGAAAAAGGCTCCCCGCAGGGAGCCTTTAAATCACAAACAAAGGAGGAAAAAACGTGGTTTTTCCTCCTTTGTGGTCATCAGCCGAAAATCAATAAATTGATTTTCCTTATTTTTTATATTTTGCCAACGGCAAGCCAGGCAACGCCATCAGGCTTGTCATAAACAAAAAGGCTCCCCGCAGGGAGCCTTTGGCATCGTGCAACAGGTGCCGAAGATTACAGAACGTCTACCGCGTTCAGATCTTTGAAAGCCTGCTCCAGACGCGTCACCATGCTGGTCTGCGCTGCGCGCAGCCATACGCGTGGATCGTAGTATTTCTTGTTCGGCTGATCGGCGCCTTTCGGGTTGCCCAGCTGGCCCTGCAGGTAAGCTTCGTTCGCTTTGTAGTACTGCAGGATGCCGTCCCAGGTCGCCCATTGGGTGTCGGTGTCGATGTTCATCTTGATCACACCGTAACCCACAGACTCTTTGATCTCTGCGTCGGTAGAACCGGAACCGCCGTGGAACACGAAGTTCAGGCTGTTGTGCGGCAGGTTGAATTTCTTGGACACGTAGTCCTGAGAATCACGCAGGATGGTCGGGGTCAGCTTGACGTTGCCTGGCTTGTACACGCCGTGCACGTTACCGAAGGAGGCAGCGATGGTGAAGCGCGGGCTGATGGCGTTCAGTTTTTCATACGCGTAAGCCACGTCTTCCGGCTGGGTGTACAGTGCGGAAGCGTCCATATGGCTGTTGTCCACGCCATCTTCTTCACCGCCGGTGCAGCCCAGTTCGATTTCCAGCGTCATGCCGATTTTGGCCATGCGTTTCAGGTAGGCGCTGCAGATCTCGATGTTTTCTTCCAGAGACTCTTCAGACAGATCGATCATGTGAGAAGAGAACAGCGGTTTGCCGGTAGCGGCGAAGTGCTTCTCGCCAGCGTCCAGCAGGCCGTCCAGCCATGGCAGCAGTTTCTTCGCGCAGTGGTCGGTGTGCAGGATCACCGGCACGCCGTAGTGTTCAGCCATCTGGTGAACGTGGTGTGCGCCGGAGATGGCGCCCAGAATCGCTGCGCCCTGAGGCACATCGGTCTTCACGCCTTTGCCGGCGATGAACGCGGCGCCGCCGTTGGAGAACTGAACGATGACCGGCGCGCGCACTTTAGCCGCGGCTTCCAGCACTGCGTTAATGGAGTCGGTACCCACGCAGTTTACCGCTGGCAGCGCAAAGTTGTTCTCTTTAGCAACTGCGAAGACTTTCTGAACGTCATCACCCGTGATGACACCCGGTTTTACGAAATCAAAAATTTTAGACATGTTACTTTGTCCTGTTTCGTCGGCCGTAGATGGATGTAAATCGATGTTTTCACGCCGCGCAGCGTGAGCCGCGCGGTATAAAACAAACGGGCGGCTTTCGCCTCCCGTTGTCTGAATTACTGCTTAGCGCGCTCTTCCAGCATCACGACTGCAGGCAGCGGTTTCCCTTCAACGAATTCCAGGAATGCGCCACCGCCGGTGGAGATGTAGGAAATTTTGTCAGCGATACCGAACAGATCGATGGCTGCCAGAGTGTCGCCGCCGCCAGCGATAGAGAAAGCGTCGCTATCGGCGATCGCGCGGGCGACAATTTCGGTGCCCTTACGGAAGTTAGGGAACTCGAATACGCCAACCGGGCCATTCCACAGAATGGTCTTGGCGTTCTTCAGGATAACGGCCAGACGCTCGGCAGAGACGTCGCCCATATCCAGAATTTGCTCGTTGTCCTGGATCTCGTTGGCCTGCTTCACGGTCGCGGTCGCGGTTTCGGAGAACTCGGTCGCTACGCGCACGTCGGTCGGAACCGGGATGTCGCAGGTTTCCAGCAGTTTCTGCGCGTTCGGGATCAGGTCAGGTTCGTACAGGGACTGGCCCACGTTGTTGCCCTGCGCCGCCACGAAGGTGTTGGCGATGCCGCCGCCGACGATCAGCTGATCGGCGATTTTGGACAGGGAATCCAGCACGGTCAGTTTGGTGGAGACTTTAGAACCGCCCACGATGGCAACCATCGGACGGGCCGGGTTGCCCAGGGCCTTGCCCAGCGCTTCCAGCTCGGCGGACAGCAGCGGGCCGGCACAGGCGACAGGCGCGAACTTGCCCACGCCGTGGGTGGAAGCCTGCGCGCGGTGCGCGGTACCGAACGCGTCCATCACGTACACGTCGCACAGCGCCGCGTATTTCTTGGACAGGGTTTCGTCGTCTTTCTTCTCGCCCTTGTTGAAACGGACGTTTTCCAGCACCACCAGTTCGCCTTCGGCGACGTCGACGCCATCCAGATAATCCTTCGCCAGACGCACTGGGGATTTCAGTTGATCTTTCAGGTAGTTAACAACAGGCAGCAGGGAGAATTCTTCGTTGTACTCGCCTTCGGTAGGACGACCCAGGTGGGAGGTCACCATCACGCGGGCGCCTTGCTTCAGCGCAGCTTCGATAGTCGGCAGGGAAGCGCGGATACGCGCGTCGGAAGTCACTTTACCGTCTTTTACCGGCACGTTCAGATCGGAGCGGATCAGTACGCGTTTACCCGCCAGATCCAGATCGGTCATCTTAATTACAGACATGGTGAACCCTCTTTATTGAATCTCTATAAAATTGCCTGAGCAGCGCGCCTGTCACGCCGGCGCCGCCGTACTAGAAACCGCTGGCGGCCATTGCCCGTGTTGTATCCAACATCCGATTGGCAAAGCCCCATTCATTGTCGCACCAGACCAAGGTCTTTATCAGGTGCTGCCCGCTGACCCGGGTCTGCGTACCGTCGACGATAGCGCTGTGCGGGTCATGGTTAAAATCGATCGAGACCAATGGTAATTCCGTGTAGTCAACTATACCACGAAATGATTCCCGTGCGGCCTTTTGCAACAGCTGGTTGACCTCCGCCACCTTCACCGCGGCGCTCACGCTGACGCTGAGATCGATAGCCGTCACGTTGATGGTCGGCACGCGCACCGAGATCGCCTCAAAGCGATCGCAAAACTGCGGGAAGATACGGGTGATGCCCGCGGCCAGCTTGGTGTCGACCGGAATGATCGACTGGCTCGCCGCGCGGGTGCGCCGCAAATCCGCGTGATACGCGTCGATCACCGGCTGATCGTTCATCGCCGAGTGAATGGTGGTCACGGTGCCGGATTCGATGCTGTAGGCGTCGTCCAGCAGCTTGATTACCGGAATAATGCAGTTGGTGGTGCACGAGGCGTTGGACACGATGCGATGTTCCGCCAGCAGCGTCTGATGGTTGACGCCGAACACGATGGTGGCGTCCAGATCGTTGCCGCCCGGATGGGCGAACAGCACTTTCTTCGCCCCCGCCGCCAGATGGGCCTCGCCATCCGCCCGGCTGCCGTACACGCCGCTGCAGTCCAGCACCACGTCGACGCCCAGCTCGCCCCAGGGCAACTGCTCCACCGCCGGCTGATGCAACAGGCGAATCGCGTCGTCCCCGACGCTCAGCGTGTCGCACTCTTGCCGCACATCCCAGGCGAAGCGACCGTGGCTGGAATCGTACTTCAGCAGATGGGCCATGCCCTCGGCATTCGCCAGCTCGTTGATCGCCACCACGGAGATTTCCGCCCGTCGTCCCGATTCGTACAGTGCGCGCAATACGCTGCGGCCGATGCGGCCAAAGCCGTTTATCGCTATGCGGATGGTCATGCTGCTCCTGAAAAAGGGCCGTCCCGCCGGGCTGACTCACCGGCGCCGGGCCGGCGCTGACTGGTTGTCTCACTAACCCGCATAGAGTAGTGGATCGCACCGCCCGCTGTGAATCGCCGCGTTTGCATTATTCCCGCGCTTCAGCGGCTTTTCGCCGCCGTCACATCGGCATTTCTGTCGAAGAGTGCTTCAACTGAAACGCTTCAGCTGAGCATAAACCAAAGTTTTGGCAAAAGGAACAGGTGCAACAGTTCCACAAGTAACGGAGGGGAGTTTTACGAGCATAAGATGATCTGGCGCACATTTTTGGCCTCAAGGCCGCGGCGGATTTTCACTCGCCGGCCCCGTTTCACCGTAGTGCTCGCGGAAATAGTCGCGCAAAAATTCGACCGTCACCCGCACTTTCGCCGACGTTGCCAGCCGGGAAACGTACACCGCCCGGAAAAGATCGCCGCTAGCGGTTTAACTCTGTAAACGGAACGCCCGCGCCTGCGGGCGTCCTGATTAGGCTTTCGGGAATATCCACAGATGCTCGGCCGGCAGGGAGAGCCGGCACAGCGCCCGATCGCGCGCTTCGTGGCCATAGGCGCGCACCACGAAATCCTCGGCCACGGTGCGGAACAGGTATTCCCAGCGATCGCCGAGATACATGCTGGTCAGCAGCGGCAGCTCAAGCTGGTTGCCCTGCGGATCTTCGCCCAACCGCACGCGCTCCACGCGGATCACCGCCGAGCCCTCCTGGCCGACCTGCACGCCTTCGCCCGCTTTGCCCCACAGCGCCCAATCCTTGCCTTCGATGCGCGCCCGGTCGCCTTCCAGCGCCACGATCTTGCCCGGCAAGCGGTTGTTGCTGCCCATGAACTCGGCGGTGAACAGCGTGGTGGGCGAACCGTACATCTCCTGTGGCGTGCCCTGCTGCTCGATTTTGCCGTTATTGAGCAGCAGGATGCGATCGGAGATGGCCATCGCCTCGTTCTGATCGTGAGTCACCATCAGCGCCGACAGGCCAAGCTTGATGATCAATTCGCGCAGGAATACCCGCGCCTCTTCGCGCAGCTTGGCGTCAAGGTTGGACAGCGGCTCGTCCAGCAGGATCACCGGCGGGTTGTAGACCAGTGCCCGCCCGATCGCCACGCGCTGCTGCTGGCCGCCGGAAAGCTGGTGCGGATGGCGCTTGGCCAGATGCCCCAACCCGAGCTGTTCCAGCACCGCCTGCACCCGCTGGGTGATTTCCGCCGAGGCGATCTTACGCAGCTTCAGCGGGTAAGCGACGTTCTCAAACACCGTTTTATGCGGCCACAGTGCGTAGGACTGAAATACCAGCCCCAGGTTGCGCTCTTCGGCGGGAATTTCGCTGCGCGCGCTGCCGTTGTACACCGCGCTGTTGCCGATGACGATCCGCCCCTGGCTCGGTTTCTCCAACCCGGCCACCGCCCGCAGCAGCGTGGTTTTGCCGCTGCCCGACGGGCCCAGCAGCGAGACCACTTCGCCCCGTTTCAGATCCATCGACACCCCTTTCAGCACCGGGTTGTCGCCATAGGTCAAATGCAGATTCTCTACCGAAAGTTCAATCATGTAATTTCACTCCAAAGCGCAAGGCGATCCCTAACCCCAGCACCACCAGCAGGATATTGATGAACGACAGCGCGGCGACGATATCGATAGCGCCCGCGGCCCACAGGGAAACCAGCATCGAGCCGATGGTTTCCGTGCCCGGAGACAGCAGATACACCCCGGTGGAATATTCGCGTTCAAAAATCAGGAACATCAGCAACCAGGAGCCAATCAGGCCGTAGCGCGACAGCGGAATGGTGACGTGGCGGGTGATCTGGCCGCGGCTGGCGCCGGCGCTGCGCGCCGCCTCCTCCAGCTCCGGCCCCACCTGCAGCAGCGTCGAGGAGATCAGCCGCAGGCCGTAAGCCATCCACACCACGGTGTACGCCAGCCAGACGCTGAAGATGGTGCTGCGCAGCGAACGCAGCCAGACAATCCAGTTAGCACGCAGCCACTCGGCCATCGGCAGCGCCGACAGCCAGCCCTCCTTGAGCGATTTGTCCAGCCACATCGGCAGGAACAGAAACACCCACAGGAATGCCAGGCCGGCCAGCAGCCCCGGCACCGCACGCGGCACCAGCACGCTGTAGTCGAGGAAGCGCGTGGCGCCATCCGGCTTGCGGTGCATGGCGATGCCGATAAACAGGTAGCACGCCACCGCCAACGCCCCGCCGATCACCCCAATCGCCATTGAGTTGACGATGGCACGCAGCAGGTTGGGCTGCGCCCAGATGGTGCGGAAGGTGTTGATCGACAGCTCGTCCCAAACAGACACGCCCACGCCCCAGTTGGAGATAAAGGCGCGCAGCACCACGCCGATCAGCGGCACGCCGATGGTGACGGTCAGCCAAAACACCACCACCGCGCCGGCCACCCAGCGCCATTTGCCCAGCGGCAGCGCGCGGGCCTGCGAGGCTTTGCCCTTGACGGTGACGAAGCGGTTGGCGGTACGCATCAGCCGACGCTGCAGCATCACCAGAGGAATGGTGATGCAGATCAGCACCACCGCCACCGCCGCCATCAGGTGGTAAGACGGCGTGCCCAGCTTGTTGGTCAACTGGTAAAGGTAGGTCGCCAGCACCAGGTTGCCCTCCGGATCCCCCAGCACCAGCATCAGACCGAACACTTCCAGCCCGAGGAAGAACAGCAGCACTCCGGCATACAGGATAGACGGCCGCACCATCGGCAGACTGACAGCGGTCATCACCTGCAGCGGCGTGGCGCCGGCGGTGCGCGCCGCTTCTTCAACGTCGGAGCCCACGCTGCGCAGCGCCGAGGAGATATACAGATACGCGTGGGGCACGTGCGTCAATCCGGCAATCACCACGATGCTGGCCATCGAATAGATATTCCACGGCACGAAGCCCAGCAGCGCCTCCGCCCACAGCGAGAAGAAGCCCACCGGCCCCGCCGCCACCACGTAGCCGAAGCCCAGCACCATCGGCGACACGAAGATCGGCACCAGAATCAGCGGCTCGATGATCCGCCGCCCCGGCAGATCGGTGCGCACCATCAGGAAGGCCAAAATGCCGCCGAGCGGGATGGCGATGATCACCAGCCCGAATGCCAGAATAAAGCCGCTCTTCAGCGCTTTGTAGAAATCCGGATCGGTAAAGATGAACTCGAAGGCCTCCAGGCTGAAGACCTTGGAGGGAGAGAAGAACGGTGCCGAGAGGAAGCTTTGAATGATGATAAACGACAGGGGGACATAGATAACCAGTGCGGTTATCAACACCACCAGGCCGCGCGGCAGGCTCTGCCACTTTCTGCGCCATGCTTGCATAAATGCTCCCTATGGTTGTAAACGCCGACCAAAGGGCGCGCGCCTCTAAGGCAGGCGCGCGTCCGAATGCAGTCCCTGTTATTTCGCCGCAGCGGCGCGCCATTGTTTGATGTAGTCGAGGCGTTTGGCCGGCTGCAGGTATTCCAGCAGGCTATCGTCGACCGGGATCGGCTTGAGCGCGTTGCCCAGCAGCTTGGTCATGCCGTCAATGTCGTTCTTGCCTTCGATGTCGTTGCGGATCGAGGGGATATCCGCCTGATTGGCGAGAATATTTTGCCCTTTTTCCGACAGCACGTAGTCGAACCACAGCTTGGCGGCGTTAGGGTTGCCGGCCTCTTTGCTGATGAAGCTCACGCGCGACAGCACCAGGGTATAGTCTTTCGGATAGACGATGCCGAGCGACGGATCGCTCTTGGCGCGAGCCTCGGCGTACGAACCGAGGATATTGAAGCCGATCAGGTTTTCACCGGAGGAGACGCGCTCCATCATGGTGCCGGTGGAGGATTGTACCGCCAGCCCGCCCTTGGCCACGTCGGCCAGCGTTTTGAAGTAGTTAGGATCGGCCTTGAAGTCCTGCACCGACAGCATGAAGCCGACGCCGGATTTTTCGATGTCGTACGTGGTGACTTTCTTCTTGAATTTGTCCGTCTGTCCGGCGATCAGCTTGGCCAGCGCCGCGTGCGAATCCGGCACATCGCCTTGCGGGATCAGGCGTTTGTTATAGATAAACACCACCGGCTCATAGGTGGTGCCATACACTTTATCTTGCCATACCGCCCATTTCGGCAGTTGGGCCTGCTCGGGGGAGGCATACTCCTGCGCGTAATCGCCCGCCAGTTTCAAAATGGTGTCCATCGACGAGCTCCACACCACGTCGCCGCTGGTGCCGCCGGCCGCCTGCTCGCTGATGAAGCGGTTATACAGTTCGGTGCTGTTCATGTCGTTGTATTCCACCTTGATGCCCGGATACAACGCCTCGAACCCCTGGATCAGCGGCGCCGCCGCCTTGGTGTCGGTGGTCGAGTAAATCACCACCTTGCCTTCTTTCTTCGCGCCGTCGACCCATTTCTGATAGTCGGCGGGGTAGCCCGCCGGGAAGGCCGCATAGGCGGAAACGGAGCCCAGTAAGGTGATTGCCGCTACGGTCGCGCTGATTTTTTTCATTATCATCCATCCCATTTTCACATTTAATAAACCAAAAATTAACATATAGTTAATAACTGCAACGAGGCAACGGCGTTGCTTTGTTATCTTTCGGTTTTGTGAGGCTGGGCGTTTTTTAGCCAACAAAAAAGCCCGGCAGCGCGGGCTTTACGGCACTTTCTGTTGCAGACTATTCGGCCAAGCGAGAGCGCCGCAGCAGGCGAATTCGCTGTACGATGGCGACCCCCAGCAGGGTCAGGGCAAACCCCGCCAACTGCACCAGCGACAGCGCCTCGCCAAACAGCGCGTAAGCCTGCAGCGCCGCCGCCGGCGGCACCAGCAGCATCAGCGCGGTAATGCGGGTCAAATCGCCGTGGCGCACCATCCAGATAAACAGCGCGGTGCCGCCCAGCGACAACACGCCGGCCGACCACAGCAGCGAGAACCACAGCGTCGGCGAATTGTCCCAGGCGCCGGAGCCCATCACGGCCGCCAGCACGCCGGTCACGATCGCGGCGCCGAGGTGCTGAATGGCGCCTGCCGCCCGCAGATCGGCCGCCGCCAGCGAAGACTTCTGCACCATGATGCCGATCGTCAGCGCGACGATGCTGCCAAAGCCCATCAGGATCGGCAACAGCGCCATATTGCCGACGTCGATGCCGGTCAGCCGGGGAGAGAGCACCAGCGCAACGCCGATAAAACCGACCGCCAGCCCGGCCCAGGAGCGTAACCCTATCGATTTGCGCAGCACCAGCGCGAAAATCAGCGCGGTGAACAGCGGCTGCAATCCGCCGATCAGCGACATCACCCCGGCCGCCAGGCCGTTCGCCACCGCCCACCAGCTTGCGGCGAGGTAGACGCCGTTCATCAGCATGCCGGTCAGCAGGTGCATCACGAACTGTCGCCCCTTTGGCCAGGCGCAATGCAGCGCCAGCAGGGCGAATACCGCAGCGGCGATCAAAAAGCGAAAAGTCAGGAAAAGGTTGGGATCGGCATGATCCGCCACCGCTCGCGCGGCAATAAAACCGGTCGACCAAATTAATATCAGGAAAAACGGCGCGATAAATGCCTTTCGCCGATCGCGTTTTTCGCGCTGGGTTATTTCCATATCACTACCTGAAAAATGCGGCTGATGAGTTAATGCGGAACATACTAACCAATTTAACACCGGCTTAACAGCACCGACACCGGCCCCCCAAGCCTGCGTAATGGACACACTTGCGGGAAATAATGACGTGTCAATTTTATATAATTCACCAAGCTTATAATTAACCTCACCCCGTTACGACAATGTAAATTAATTGCTACATCCGGTATAACTATTCCCCTCCTGGCGGCGTTGTCGGAATAATTCCCCTTTGCTAGCCTTCCTAAAGCCATTTAATTAACGGGACTGCATTATGGCCGAAATCACTGATTTTATGAAACTGGATATGCGTATTGGCGAAATTATTTCCGTGGAATATAACGACAAGGCGTTAAAGCCCGCCTATAAGCTGCGCATTGATTTCGGCGAAGAAATTGGCATTAAAAACAGCTCGGCGCAATTATGCGAAAACTATCAGGAAGATGATCTGCTCGGCAGAAAGGTCATCTCCGTCGTTAATTTCCCCGCCAGGCGGGTTGCCGGATTTAAATCCGAAGTGCTGGTACTTGCCGCGGTCACCCGGGATCAAGGCACCGTCTTGCTGAAACCCGATTTCGACGTGGAGATCGGCAGCAAGATTTTATAATCGCCACATCATTCGTGAGGCCACCGAGAAATGCGACAGTTATCCCTGCTTGATGAAGTTAAGAAGGCGTACCAGGAACACCGTTCAGCCTTTATTCCCGGCGCCACCATGCAAGCGATCCTGCTGGCGCTGGGCGCGCGGCCGGAAGATTTCGCCAGGCTGCAGCAGGTCAGCGACAATTTGGCGGACGATCCCACGCTGCCTTTCCGCAAGTCCAGAAACGGCCGCTTCTGTTTCGACTTCGATCGCGCCCGGATTGAGCGGCTGGAGTTCCAGCCTTTCGTGCTCTCGGTCGAGGAAGACTTCGTCCGCTACGATTCGGGAAAGGTGCGCCACTTTCGCGGCATCAACGACGATCTGCAGTTGAATACGGCATTTCAGGCGCTGATGAAATTCAAAGCCTACGTGATCGATGGCGTGAGCGTGACGCCGCGCCCCCGGCTTAATCAGGAGATCAACAAGTTCGTCTGCACGGTGTTTAACCTGCGTACCGTCACCACGCCGCAGATGCTGGGCGAGCCGGCGCTGGAAGGCGTGCACAGCGACGGCGTCGACCACACCATGACGACCTTCCTTGGCTGCGACAACATGACCGACGACAGCGCCAAGACCTTTATTCACGATATGCGCGAAACCAGCGGGATCAAATTCGATCGGGCCCGGCCGGAATGGATTTTGGGCGAAATACAGCATCGGCATTTCCTCGATACCCTGCTGATTGTCGATCATGAACGCAAACACAGCCTCTCACCGGTGGAAGCGCAGGACAAACGCCGGCATTCGACCCGCGATATGCTGATCTTTTTCACCCGCAAACCGGTCGAAGACGGTCATGTGTCTTTCGCCTATGACTCTTTCAAACCGCATATCGAAATCCCGCTGTCGATAGACATGGTGGCGCGCGCGAGCTAAAGCCCTGCCGGGCCGGCCGCCATGATCCCTCTGTGCGGCCGGTTCACGCCAGGATAAACAGCGCTGGATTAATCAGGTTTTTGTCGCCGAATTATTATATCCTGTCGGACGAAAATTTTGCGGGCGCTCGCGGCCCCCTGCGCCTGCCCTCTGCGGTTCTCCATCCGCAGCCAGGCCGTTTATTTCATGAATACAGGCAGTGCCATACCGTTATGACCAAGAGTTTATCCCCGAAAGACATTATCGCCCTGGGCTTTATGACCTTCGCCCTGTTTGTCGGCGCCGGCAACATCATTTTCCCGCCGCTGGTGGGGCTGCAGTCCGGCGAACATCTGTGGCCGGCCGCCCTCGGGTTTATGGTGACCGCCGTCGCCCTGCCGGTGATCGCCGTGATCGCGCTGGCGCGCGTCGGCGGCAGCATCAGCCTGCTGACCGGCCCCATCGGCCGCACCGCCGGCCTGCTGTTGGCGACCGTCTGCTATCTGGCGCTCGGCCCGCTGTTCGCCACGCCGCGAACCGCCAATGTCTCTTTCGCCCTCGGCATCGCGCCCTTCACCGGCGACGGCGCCCTGCCGCAGTTCATCTACAGCCTGCTGTTCTTTACCCTGGCGATGATCGTGTCGCTGTATCCCGGCCGCTTGCTCGATAACGTCGGCCATATTCTGGCGCCGCTAAAAATTCTGGCGCTGGCCGCGCTCGGCATCGCCGCCCTGGTTTGGCCCGCCGGTGAACCGGTCTCCGCCGTCGGCAGCTATCAGGCAGCGGCGTTTTCCACCGGCTTCGTGCAGGGTTATCAAACCATGGACACGCTGTCGGCGCTGATGTTCGGTTCGATTATCGTTACCGCCGCACGCTCGCGCGGCGTCAGCGACAGCGGGTTGCTGCTGCGTTATACGCTGTGGGCCAGCCTGATCGCCGGCGTCGGCCTGACGCTGGTCTATATCTGCATGTTCAAGCTCGGCGCCGGCAGCGGCGGCCTGGTCGAGAGTGGCGCTCAGGATGGCGCGGCGATCCTGCACGCCTATGTGCAGCACACCTTCGGCGATCTGGGCAGCATCTTTATGGCGGTGCTGATGTTCATCGCCTGCCTGGTGACGGCGGTCGGCATGACCTGCGCCTGCGCGGACTTCTTCTCCCGCTACCTGCCGCTCTCTTACCGCGCGCTGGTGGTCATCCTCGCCCTCTTCGCCATGCTGGTCTCCAACATGGGGCTGGCCAATCTGATCCGCGTCTCGCTGCCGGTGCTGACGGCGATCTATCCGCCCTGCATCGCGCTGGTGTTACTCAGCTTCAGCCAGAACCGCTGGCGCAGCGCCAAGCGCGTCTTCGCGCCGGTGATCGCCACCAGCCTGGTGTTTGGCCTCGCCGACGGCCTGAAGGCCTCCAGCTTCAGCGGCCTGCTGCCCGCCTGGTTCGATAAGCTACCGCTGGCCGAACAGGGTCTGGTCTGGCTGCAGCCTACACTGCTGGTGCTGTTGCTGGCGGCGGCTTACGACCGGTTGCGCAGCGTCGAAAGCGCCAACGCCGCGTCGTAACCGCGGGTTCCGCCCATAAAAAAAGCCGGTCACGATGACCGGCTTTCTTATCGGCTGGCGCCAGGCCGCTTACTTCAGCAGCGCCTGCGCCTTGGCCACCACGTTGTCCACGGTGAAGCCGAACTCGGCGAACAGCTGCTCCGCCGGCGCCGACTCACCGAAGGTGGTCATGCCCACGATGGCGCCGTTCAGCCCCACGTACTTGTACCAGTAGTCCGCGATACCCGCTTCCACCGCCACGCGCGCCGTTACCGCCGCCGGCAGCACCGACTCGCGGTACGCCGCATCCTGCTTGTCGAACGCGTCCGTCGACGGCATCGACACCACGCGCACCTTGCGGCCCGCCGCGGTCAGCTTGTCCGCCGCTTCCACCGTGATGCCCACTTCGGAGCCGGTGGCAATCAGGATAACGTCCGGCGTGCCCGCGCAGTCTTTCAGCACGTAGCCGCCGCGGTACACGTTCGCCAGCTGCTCTGCGCTGCGCGGCTGCTGGGTCAGGTTCTGACGCGAGAACACCAGCGTGGTCGGGCCGTCGTTGCGCTCGATGCCGTACTGCCACGCCACTGCCGATTCCACCTGGTCGCACGGGCGCCAGGTGCTCATGTTCGGGGTCACGCGCAGGCTCGCCAGCTGCTCCACCGGCTGGTGGGTCGGGCCGTCTTCGCCCAGACCGATGGAGTCGTGGGTGTAGACGAACACGTTGCGCAGCTTCATCAGCGCCGCCATGCGCACCGCGTTGCGGGCGTATTCCACGAACATCAGGAAGGTCGCCGAGTACGGCAGGAAGCCGCCGTGCAGCGCGATGCCGTTGGTGATGGCGGTCATGCCGAACTCGCGCACGCCGTAATGAATGTAGTTGCCCGCCGGGTCAACGTTCAGCGCTTTCGAGCCGGACCACATGGTCAGGTTGCTCGGCGCCAGGTCGGCGGAGCCGCCCAGGAACTCCGGCAGCACCTTGCCGAACGCTTCCAGCGCGTTCTGCGATGCCTTGCGGCTGGCGATATTGGCCGGGTTGGCCTGCAGTTTTTCCACGAACGCCTTGGCGTCGGCTTTCCAGTCGGCCGGCAACTCGCCGTTCATGCGGCGCTTGAACTCGGCGGCCAGCTCCGGGAAGGCCCTGGCGTAGGCGGCGAATTTGTCGTTCCAGGCCGCTTCTTTGGCCTGACCGGCTTCCTTGGCGTCCCACTGGGCGTAGATGTCCTGCGGGATTTCAAAGGCGGCGTATTTCCAGCCAAGCCGCTCGCGGGTGGCGGCCACTTCGGCGGCGCCCAGCGCGGCGCCGTGCACGTCATGGGTGCCGGCCTTGTTCGGCGAACCGAAGCCGATAACGGTCTTGCACATCAGCAGCGACGGCTTGTCGGTCACCTTGCGGGCTTCTTCAATCGCGGCCTTGATGGCATCCGGGTTGTGGCCGTCGACGTTGCGCACCACGTGCCAGCCGTAGGCTTCGAAGCGCAGGGCGGTGTCGTCGGTGAACCAGCCGTCGACGTGGCCGTCGATGGAGATGCCGTTGTCATCGTAGAAAGCGGTCAGCTTGCCGAGCTTGAGGGTACCGGCCAGAGAGCAGACTTCGTGCGAGATGCCTTCCATCATGCAGCCATCGCCCATGAAGGCGTAGGTGTGGTGGTCAACGATGTCGTGGCCCGGGCGGTTGAACTGCGCCGCCAGGGTGCGTTCGGCGATGGCGAAGCCGACGGCGTTGGCGATGCCCTGACCCAGCGGGCCGGTGGTGGTTTCAACGCCCGGGGTGTAGCCGTACTCCGGGTGCCCTGGGGTCTTGGAGTGCAGCTGACGGAAGTTTTCCAGCTCGCGCATCGGCAGGTCGTAGCCGGTAAGGTGCAGGAGGCTGTAAATCAACATGGAGCCGTGGCCGTTGGAGAGCACGAAACGGTCGCGGTCAGCCCAGTGCGGGTTAGTCGGGTTGTGGTTGAGGTAGTCACGCCACAGGACTTCGGCGATGTCCGCCATGCCCATAGGGGCACCCGGGTGGCCGGAATTGGCTTTTTGTACGGCGTCCATGCTGAGTGCGCGGATGGCGTTGGCAAGCTCTTTACGAGAGGACATGTTTTACTCCAGGTCGGATAAAAAAAGCAGTCAAGTTCCCTATTTTCTCAGACTCCACATCACAACGGCAATCCCTAATGCCAAATGAGAGCGAGTTCACCACTTATTAGCACGATTGGACGCTTTTTCGGAATAACACTATTCTCGCCCCGGCTGGCGTACACTAGGCTCTTGCAACAAGATTTCCTCCAAGCAAAATGACTTTTTTACCTTGTTACCTTCACAGGAAGATGGCGTTATGAAGATCCGTACCTCTTTGATTGCGTTGGGCATTGCCACCCTGGCAACCGGCTGTCAAAACCTGAATACCGAAACCTTGATGCAGTCCGGCGCGCAGGCGTTCCAGGCGGCGACCCTGAGCAACAACGACGTTAAGGCCCTGAGTGATAAATCCTGCGCCGAGATGGACAGCAAGGCACAAATCGCGCCGGCCGACAGCACCTACGCCAAGCGTCTCAACAAAATCGCCGCGGCGCTGGGCGACAACATCAACGGCACCCCAGCCAACTACAAGGTCTACGTGACCAAAGACGTCAATGCCTGGGCGATGGCCAACGGCTGCATCCGCGTCTACAGCGGCCTGATGGACATGATGAACGACAACGAAGTCGAAGGCGTGCTGGGCCATGAAATGGGCCACGTGGCGCTGGGCCACACCCGCAAGGCGATGCAGGTGGCTTACGGCACCGTGGCGCTGCGCACCGCGGCGTCCTCCGCCGGCGGCGTCATCGGCTCGCTGTCGCAGTCGCAGCTGGCGGACATCGGCGAGAAGCTGGTCAGCGCCCAGTTCTCGCAGAAGCAGGAAAGCGAAGCGGATGATTACTCGTTCGATCTGCTGAAAAAGCGCGGCATCGATCCGAATGGCCTGGCCACCAGCTTCGAAAAACTGGCCCAGATGGAAGCCGGCCGTCAGAGCAGCATGTTCGACGATCACCCGTCTTCCCAAGCGCGCGCTCAGCACATTCGCGATCGCATCGCGGCAGAGAAATAACCACGAGAACGCCCGGCAATCGCCGGGCGTTTTTTATCGTCTCAATACAGCGTCTTCTGCGGCGGCCCGGCGAAGGTCAGCGGCCCGACCTGCTTCATGTCCACCTCGACCACCGACGGCCCCGGGTAGTTGATCGCCTCGGCCAGCACGCCGTTGAACTGCGACGCCGCGTCCACCTTCCAGGCTTTCAACCCCATCGCTTCGGCGATCTGGGTAAAGGCCGGCGTATGCAGCTCGTTGTAATACTGACGCCCGGCGAAGTACTTGTCTTGAATGCCGCGCATCACGCCATAACCGCCGTCGTTCATGATAATCAGGGTGATGTTCACCTGTTCCTGCGCCATGGTCGCCAGCTCGCCCAGGCCCAGCGCCAGACCACCGTCGCCCACCAGCCCCACCACCTTGCGCTGCGGGTTGGCGATCGCGGTGCCGATAGCCATCGGCAGCCCCATACCGATGGCGCCCGCCAGCGAGTGAATGTTGCACAGCGGCGAGATCGCCCGGAACAGCCGGCTGCCCCAGACGCTGCCGGAAACGGTGATATCGCGTACCAACAGCCCGTCCTGCGGCAGCGCGGCGTCGATGGCGTCGTTGAGTTTGGCGTATTCGCCGGACTGTTGGCGCAGCGCGCGCTCCGCCTGCTGCACCGCCCCCGCGATCTCGGCATCCCACTCGGCGTTGACCTTCTCGCCGGGGCTCAGCCGCGCCGCCAACGCCGACAGCAGCGCCGCACAGTCGCCGTTGATCTGTTCATCGGCCAGATAGTTGCGGTTGGCCGCCGCCGGATCGATGTCAATCTGCACCAGCGGACGCGGCAGCGGCAGCGTCCAGGTGCGGGTTTCATTACTGCGCAGGCGCGAACCGGCCACCAGCGTCAGATCGCACTGCGTCAGGATCGCTTCGATGCTCGGTGAGTTATGGAACGCCCGCAGGCTGCGCGGATGGCTGTCCGGCAGAATGCCACGCCCGTGGGTGCTGGAGATCACCGCCACGCCGGCGTCCGCCAGCTTGCGCACCGCGTCGCCGCAGGCCAAGGCACCGCCCCCCAACCACAGCAGCGGACGCTTGGCCTGTTTCAGCCGCTGATGCAGTCGCTCCACCGCCGCGGCGTCCGCCTGCGGCAGCGGCGCCGGCGCCAACGGCTTGGTCAGCACCGAACGGGAAACCAGGCTGCTTTGGATATCGATCGGGATCTCGACCGCCACCGGGCCGCAGGGCACGGTTTGCGCATCCAGGATCGCCCGCTGGATCACCGCCACCGCCTGCTCCGGCGAATTGACCCGATAAGCGCGCTTGGAGCAGGCGCGCAGGAAGCCGAGCTGATCGCGGGTTTCATGAATAAAACCGGCGTCGGCGTCCAGATAGGCTTTTTCCACCTGGCCGGTGATATGCAGCAGCGGCGTGTTGGCGTTGAGCGCCTCAATCATCGCCCCCACCGCGTTGCCGGCGCCGGCGCCGGTGCTGGTCAACGCCACGCCCAGGCCGGAGAAGCGCCCGTGCGCGTCGGCCATGGTGACCGCCCCCGCTTCGCCGCGCGCCGGCACGAAGCGAATTTTATCGCGCTGCCCCACCGCATCGGCGATCGGCAGATTATGAATCGAAATGATGCCGTACATCGCCGACACCGCGTACTGTTCCAGAGTCCGGGCTATCGCCTCGCCAACCGTGATTTTATCGCTCATCATCTGCCTTCTTAGGGTATTCGTTATTAGGGTTATGCGTAGAGGTGTCGGCCTAGTCGCTCCAGCGATTCACCTGATGGCTCAGCGCCAGATACACGCTTTTCTGCTGCATGTAGGCCTTGATGCCGTTCAGGCCTTTTTCGCGGCCCAGCCCGCTCTCCTTGAAGCCGCCGAACGGCGTGGAAATCGAGAACGTTTTGTAGGTGTTGACCCAGACGGTGCCGGTTTCCAGCCGCTCCGCCAGCGCCATCGCACGAGGGAAGTCGCGGCTCCAGATGCCAGCCGCCAGGCCGTACACCGAGTCGTTAGCCTGTTCAGTCAGCTGTTGCTCGTCGTCGAACGGCAGCGCCACCAGCACCGGGCCGAAGATCTCTTCCTGGCAAACGCGGGCGTCGTTGTTCAAGCCTTCGATAATGGTCGGCAGGTAATAGCTGCCGCTCGCCAGTAGCGGATCGGCCGGCGCTTCGCCGCCGATGATCACCCGGCCGCCCTCCTGCCGCGCCAGCGCCACGTAGTCCGCCACGCTTTGCCGATGTTTGGCGCTGATCAGCGGGCCGAGATGCACGCCCGGCACCAGCGGGTTGCCGATGCGCAGCCCCGCCGTCAGTTCGGTCAAACGCGCCAGCAGCGGCTGATACAGCGAACGATGCACGAACAGCCGCGAACCGGCGATGCACGCCTGGCCGGCGGAGCTGAAGATGCCGTAGCAGATGCCGCGCGCCGCCTGTTCCAGATCGGCGTCCTCCAGCACGATGGTCGGCGATTTGCCCCCCAGCTCCAGCGAAGTGGGGATCAGCTTCTCGGCGGCGATGTGCGCCAAATGGCGCCCGGTTCTGGTCCCGCCGGTAAAGGCGATCTTTTTCACCAGCGGATGGCGCGCCAACGCCTCGCCGATCACCGAACCTTTGCCTGGCAACACGCTGAGCAGCCCGGCCGGCAGGCCCGCCTGTTCGAACAGCTCGGCCAGCTTCAGCGCCATCAGCGGCGTGGCTTCGGCCGGTTTGAGCACCACCGCGTTGCCCGCCGCCAGCGCCGGCGCCACCTTCTGCATTTCGCTGGCGATCGGCGAGTTCCACGGCGTAATGGCGGCGATCACCCCCATCGGTTGGTACTGGCTGAGCGTCATCACCTCGGCGCTGCGCGGGGTCGGCAACTCGCCTTCCAACACCTCGCAGGCGGCGGCAAAGTAGCGCGCGGTCGCCGCCGCGCTGGCCACCAGCCCGCGGGTCTCGGCCAGCGGCTTGCCGTTGTCGCGGGTTTGCAGCTCGGCCAACTGCTCCTGCTGCGCCAGGATCAGGTTGCTGACGCGGTAGAGGATCGAGGCGCGTTGATGCGGCACCAGCCCGCGCCATTCCGGCGCGCGCCAGGCGCGCTCCGCCGCTTCCACCGCCTCGTTCACGTCCTCGACGTTGGCGGCGCGCAGCCGCGCGTTGACGCTGCCGTCGGCCGGGAATACCGAAGCCATCTCTTCGCCACGCCCTTCACGCCAGCGCCCGGCGACAAAAATATTCAATCGTTCCATGCTCCGCTCCTGCCGTTCAGGCAATAAAACCGCCGTCCACCAGACGGCGACAGGCTTGTACCGCGCTCAGCGCCGCCAGGGTTGATGTTTTGGGATTGCTCGCCAGCGGGGTGCCGCTCAGCTCGATGTGAAATTCGCCAAAGTCGCCGCATACCTGCAGACGATGGGTATTGCGCCGGGTGGCGGGATCGACCTGCAGGCGCACCCGGGTGGCGTCCATCCCCAGGCCGTTGAGCGCAATGGTGGCCGCCACGTTGGCATTGGCCGGGAACAAACGCGCCGCTTCGCGCGCCGAGCCTTCAAAAAATACCTGCGCTTCGCTCACCGCATCGAGGTCGATCAGCTGCTCCGCCGGGCTGCCGCGCCAGCTGGCCGGGCTTTTGCTGGCCTGATAAGTCACGCTCTCCAGCCCGCCTTCGCGCGCCGACGCCAGCCCATCCATCCCCGCCACCGCACCGGACAGCACGATTAGCTGCCCGTGATGGCGGCGGCAAACCTGCTGCAGCCGCTGTTGCAATGCGGCGTCCGCCAGCGCGCCGGTCGAGATCAGCGCCAGCGGCCAACCGCGCTGCAGCACCGCTTCGCCGAACTCCGCCACCGCCTGCTGGCTGGCGCACTCCAGCACCAGATCCGGCCGCTGCAAACACTGCTCGGGATGGGTCAGCGCCTGCACCCGCCCGCCAAAGGCCGCGGCGATCGCCGCATGATGAGCCGCGCGCGCCAGGATCCAGCCAACCTCCACGCCTTCCGGCAAACGGGCGATCACTTCCTTCGCCATCGCGCCGTAGCCAATCATCATGATCTTCTTCATCTTTATCGGCCCCTGCTACACATGGCGGTTAAAGCCGCCGGATACGTCCAGCGCCGCGCCGGTGGTAAAGGAAGCCAGCGGCGAAGCGAGGAACAGCAGCGCCTGCGCCGGCTCCTGCGGCTTGCCCAGGCGCTTCATCGGGATGCCGCGCCGTTCGGCGATCGCCGCCGTCCACTGCTCCCAGCTTTGATCTTTATCGCTGCGCTCGTCGAAACGGCGGCGCCATTGGCCCGACTCCACCATCCCCAGCAAGATCGAGTTAACGCGAATGCCTTTGCCCACCAGCTCTTTCGACAGCGTCAGTGTCATGTTGAGCAGCGCGGCGCGCGCCGCCGAGGTGGCGATCATGTGTTCTTCCGGCTGCAGCGCCAGCAGCGAGTTCACGCAGGTGATAGACGCGATCGCCGACCGTTCCAGCGCCGGTAAGAACGCCTGCACCGGGTTGATCACGCCGAACAGCTTCAGCTCGGCCTCATGCAGCCAGGCTTCGCGCGGCGTCTGGTCAAAATGGGCGACGAAGCCCTGACCGGCATTGTTGATCAGCAGATCCACGCCGCCGAAATGCGTCGTCACCTGAGCGGCGAACTGCGCCACCTGCTGCGCGTCCAGCACGTCGCAGCGCAGCGCCAGGATCTCCGCCTGCGGAAACTCCGCACGCAGGCTGGCCTCCGCGCCGGCCAGTTTGTCCGGATCGCGGCCGCAGAACGCCACCTTCGCCCCTTCGGCCAGCAGCAGCTTCAGGGTTTCGAAACCGATGCCCGACGAGCCGCCGGTCACCACCGCCACCCGGTTTTCAAGCTGAAAATTCATCGTTGGATTGCTCCCGTAAAGTCCCGCAGATAGCGGTTGAAACACGCCGGCGCGTCGAGGTAGCTGGCATGGCCGGCGGCGGCGATCAAACGCAGCGTCGCGTCCTGCTCACGCGCCAGCTCGGCCGCCTTCTCCGGCGGCGTAATGCGATCCTGTTCACCACACCACACCTCCAGCGGGCCGCGATAGCGCGCCAGATAGCGGCCGATATCGTCGTTGGCCAGCATCCAGGCGGCTCTCAGAAAGCCGTCGGGATCGAGCTGCTGCATGCCGTTGCGCACCCAGGCGATGTCCTGCGGATCCGCACCTTCACGCAGCAAGGCCGCCGCCCGCTGCTCGCCGTAGCCCACCGGCCCCAGCGTCTCTATCATCTGTTGGCGCTGGCCATAGACCTGCCGGCGTTTTTCCTCCGGTGCCGTGGCATAGCCCTGCGCCGGATCCGCCAACGCCAATCCGCATAACCCGTCCGGATAGCCGGCGGCATAGGCGCTGCCGATCAGCGCCCCCAGCGAATGGCCAACGATCAGCGGCTGCGCCAGCTGCAGCTCATCAATCAGCGCCGCCAACGCCGCCGCATAACCGGCGGCATCGGCCTGCGGATGCGCCAACGGCAGGCTGCCGCCGTAACCCGGCGCGTCCCACGCCAACAGACGGTGGCCATCCGTCAGGCCACTATCGTTGAGCTGCTTGATCCACGAGGCCGATCCGGAGCTGATGCCGTGCAGCAACACCACCGGCCGCCCCTGCCCGGCCTCGCGCCAGCTCAGGGTATACGCCCCGCAGCGTGCCCGTTGGCGTTGCGCCAGGCCGTTCATCAGTTGCGCTTCACTTTGGACAGCGGATGATCCGCCGGATAGGTCGGGATCTCCGGCTTGGCGGTGCCGAGCATCACGCACATCAGCGCTTCTTCCTCACCGTGGTTGAACAGGCCGCGATATACCCCCGCCGGCACCGAGATCAGATCGCGCTCTTTCAGCCTGGTTTCGTAATACTCTTCGCCGTCCTGAATCATCAGCGTGATGCTGCCTTTCAGCATGAAGAACACTTCCTCCACGTCGTCGTGCAGGTGCAGCGGCCCCTCGCACTTCGACGGCAGCACCATGGTGGAGAAGGTGAAATTGCCCGCCGGAATGGTGTTGGCGTCGCTGGCCACGCCGGTAGCGCCGGTACCGATGTAGCGCATCTGCGCGCGGCGGTATTTCGGGTCAAAGTCGGCCTGGAATTTCAGCGCGTTCCAGTCGTATTTACGGCCTTCGAAACGGGCGATGCGCGACTCCACCCAATTTTCCATCGACAGATCCTGCGGCTTGACGCCGGCTTTGTTCTCAACCTGAGACATGTTGTCACTCCTCTGTTGAATCGATTGATTAATCAGTACTTTCTCAGTAACGGCAGCAGAATGAGGCAGCCGACGAAAGCCATCACCACCAGGAACAGCAGGCCGTTATCCATATTGCCGGTGGCGGCGATCAACGCCCCCATCAGCACCGGCGCCAGCGCGCCGGCAAAATTGCCCAACCCGTTGAAGATGCCGCCGGCGGTAGCGCTGACCTTGCTGCTGGTCGCCTTCGCCAACAGCGCGAAAATATTCGGCGCGCCGGCGCCCCACATAAAGGTGCTGAAGGCCATGGCGGCGATTACGCTGTAGGTGCCCTGCAGGTGCAGCACCACCGCCAGACCGAGGCCGGCGCCGCACAGCGACAGGAAACAGGCCAGCGCGCGCCGATCCAGCTTGTCCGACAGCCAGGCGCCCAGCA
Organism: Serratia sp. TSO36; assembly: GCF_057808395.1. Taxonomy (NCBI): domain Bacteria; kingdom Pseudomonadati; phylum Pseudomonadota; class Gammaproteobacteria; order Enterobacterales; family Yersiniaceae; genus Serratia; species Serratia sp. TSO36. Next base: position 49,570 of record NZ_JBJZOU010000024.1, read on the forward strand.
CTTCGCCGAGCAGCATGGCGATGAACGGCAGCGAAGAGAGGTAACCGGCATGCTCCAGATGAATGCCTTTCCCCTTGATCAGGTAGCTCGGCAACCAGCCGTTCATGCCCCACAGGTAGGTCAGGAAGGCGATGTTGAACAGGCAGATCATCCAAAAGTGCGGGCTGCGCAGCAGCTCGCGGCGATGCTGTTTGCGTTCGGACACCGCCGGCTTGGTCGCCGCCGCCGGGCGCGCGACGTTCAGGTGGCGCATGCCGAACAGCACCAGCAACATCACCGGCAGCGTCAGAAACGCCATAAAGAAGAAGGTGGCCTGCCAGTCGAAGGTATTGAGGATGTACAGGGTGACCGGGAAGCCAAGCGCGGCACCCAGCGGCGTGCCGAGCAGCCACAGCATGGTGGCGCGCGCCTGCAGCTGCGGCGGGAAGGCCTGACGAATAATGGCGTAGGCCATCGGCAGCAGCGGCCCTTCGGCGATGCCGAGCAGAATGCGCAGCGTCATCATGGCGTGATAGGAACGCGTCATCCCCATCAACACCATCAGCACGCCCCACACCACCATCATGCCAATCAATACCTTGACCGGATTAAGCCGATCGCCGATGCCGCTGAGCAGCATTGAGGAAATGCCGTAGGAGAACAGAAACGCGCTCATCAGCAAACCCAGCCGCGCCGGGTCAAACCCGATGCCCAACGCCTGCTGAAACTCACTATCGGAAAACAACGCCGCGATGCTGATCTTGTCGAAAAACGCCAGCAGCACGCAGGCGAACAGCGCGATCGGCACCGACCAGCGCACCCGCTGCTGCGGATTTTCGGCAACGGCTTCCCCCGCCCGTCCAGCGCGGGCGTCAATGTCTTGCGTAGTCATAAAACGCTCCCGAGGTTCGGGCGTTATTTCAACGCCATCAAAGAAAACTCCGCATCCGCCAGCTGCTGCGGATCCAGCACCCGGCCGCTCGCCAGCCAACGCTTGCCGAGCTTGATGGTGCGCGCATCGTTGAACGCCACCATCTGCACCAGCTGCCGATCGGCGTTCAGCGTGAAGAACACCTGCGACTGCGGCGTGCGGCGCACCACATGGTGCACGCCGCCGCTCGGCACGCCGAGGATCTGGATATTGGCGTCGTATTGATCCGACCAAAGCCAGGCCACGTCGTCATACGGTGCGGCGAAGGCGTCGAGCATCGCGCAGGCGGTGCTGATGGCCTGATTTTGCGCGTAGGCCCAGGACTGCAGGCACAGGCCGAGCGTCGGGTGGCGCGCCACGTCGCCGGCGGCGAAGATCGCCGGATGGCTGGTGCGCCCCTGGCCGTCGACCACGATGCCGGACTCGATCGCCAGCCCGGCGCTGCGCGCCAGTTCGAGATTCAGCTCGACGCCGATCCCCACCACCACCAAGTCGAAGGCCTGCGGATCGCTGACTTCGCTGCCGATCCAGGCGGCGCCATCGCGATCTTCCAACGAGATCTCGCCGCAGCCGCACAGCACCGTGACGCCCTGCTGACGATGCAGTTCGAGCAACGCCTGTGAAACGTCGGCGCCGACGCTGCGCATGCACAGCGCGGGCTGGCGTTCAAACACCGTCACCTTGGCGCCGAGACGGCGCGCGGAAGCGGCGATCTCAAGCCCGATCCAACCGCCGCCGACGATCGCCAGGCGCCCGCAACCCTGCAGGCCCTGCCGCAACCGAGCCGCATCGTCCCAGGAACGCAGCGTCATCACGCGCGGGTGCTGCGCCCAGGCGGCGCCCGGCAAACGCGGCCGACCGCCGGTGGCGATCAGCAACTGCTCGAACTGCAGCCGTTGCCCGTCGCTGAGCGTGACGATTTGCTGTTCTGCATCGATGGACTCGGCGCGCAGCGGGCGGCGCCAGTCGATATTCAGCTCCGCCACCGTCTGTTCGCTGAACAGCCGGCTGAGGGGAGCCGCGGCATCCAGCAGCGCCGCTTTCGACAGCGGCGGCCGCTCGTAAAAATCGTAGGGTTCGTCGCTGACCACCGTCAGCCGGCCGCTGTAACCGCGATCGCGCAGCGTCTTGGCCGCCCAGCCGCCGGCCTGGCCGCCGCCGACGATGACGATGCCCGCGTGTTCCGGCCGGTTCATAACGCCTCCGCCTTTTTATGCTGGCGGCGCGTGTCGTGATCGATGCCGCCCTCTACCGCCCATTCGGTGAAGGAGACCAACGAATGCTCCAGCTCGCGCGGCTGCCAGTTTTCCGTCAGATAATCGTCGTTGGTGTAGTACTCGAACGCCCCGCCGGTCGGGCTGTTGACGTACCAGAAATAAGCCGAGGAGATCGGGTGGCGGCCGGGGCCGATAAAGGTGCTCCACTTCTCCTTGTTCATGGCGATGCCGCCGCCGATCACTTCGTGGATATCGCGCACGGTGAACGCCACGTGGTTCAGGCCCCGCGGGCGGTTCGGCAGCTTCAGCAGGAACAGGTTATGGTGGCCGCCGCGCGCCTGGGTACGCAGGAAGACGGCGCGATCGATATAGCGATCGGAAACCTGGAAATCCAACAGCTCGCGATAGAAACGCTCGGTCGCCGCCAGATCCTCAACGAAGAACACCACGTGGCCAATGTTGATCGGCTGCGCCTGCGAATAGACCGGGCTGGGTTGATCGATGCGGCGCACGTCGCCCCATTGGTTGATCGGCGTGACCGGCACCTCGACCGCCTGCTGGCGGCTGACGACGAAGCGCAGCGTCATGCCGTTGGGATCGAGGCATTCCAGCTCTTCTCCCACCTGCCGGAAGCCGGGCATCAACGCCAAACGCGGCTGCAGGCGCGCCAGCTCGGCGGGCGAGGCCACGCCCCAGGTCATGCGGCGCAGGGTTGAACCGCCCTCAAACGCCGCAGGCAGCGCCGCGCTTTGCAACGGATGCAGGACGACACGCGCCCCGCTCAGGGTGGTGAATTCGCGCTGCGGTTCGCCCCAATGTTGCGTGGCGGGCTGCAGGCCGAAGTCTTGCATGAATTTTTCGCAGGTTGGCAGATCTTCGACGCCAAATTCCAGTTTTTCGATTCCGATTACGCTCATTGTTCAGCCTCACGTTCTCGCTGCATACGGTTTTCAGGCATGAGTCAACCCCGGCCCCTGTTTGCTACGGGCCTTATCCCTGCCTGAGTAAAAGAGTCGGTCCTGTCGGTTAGCCGACGTTGGCCTGCGGCGGCGCGCCGAGGAAGCCGGAAATTTTCTCCGCCGCGTCGCGTACTTCCATGCGCAGCCGCTCGCGATCCGCTTTCGGGATCTCATCGGACGGCACCATGATGCTGACCACCGCCTCGACCCGCTGCTCGCGGTTGAAGATCGGGTAGACGATCGAGGAGATGCCGTGGCGGAAGAACGATTCGCCGATCACATAGCCGCGCGCTTTGTCTTGCTGCACCATCTGCCACAGCGTTTCGCGATCCGCCGGGGTGCCCGGCGCATTGCCCGGCAGCTGCGCGTCCGGATAAAGTTGTTCGAACTCGCTGCGGGTGGCGCTGGTCAACAGCATGCGGCCGAGCGAGGTTTGGTGCACCGGCAAACGGGTGCCGACGCTGACCTGATTGATCTGCGAACCGGCTGCGCTGACGCGGGCGATGTAGATAACGTCGCGCCCGTCGCGGATCGCCAGATGGCTGCTGCACTGGCTGCGATCGCGCAGCTGCTCAATCACCGGCTGGCCGGCCTGCGCCACGTCCAGCGACGCGATGTATTCAAAGCCGAGGCGCAGCACCTTGATGCCAAGCGCAAAGGTGTTGGTGCGCGGATTGCGCTCCAAAAAGCCCAGGTGCTCAAGCGTCTGCACCACGCGGTAGGCGGTGGCCTTCGGCATATCGACCAGGCGATGCAACTCGGCGAAAGTCATTTCCTTATGCTGCTCGCCAAACGCCAGCAGCAGTTGCAACCCGCGCTCCAGTCCCGGGATCAGATACTTACATGCTTGCTCGTCCGCCATCTCTCGCTCCTGCGCTGTGCGCCGGCCCTGCGGGCCGTCAGTTGAATACGAAGCCGCCGTTGACCGGCAGCAGTTGGCCGGTGACGAAATCCGCCAGCGGCGACAGCAGATAAAGCACCGTACCGTTCACATCGTCCGGGTGCTGCGCCCCGGCCAGCGCGCGCCCCTGCTCGTACAGCTGATGACGCTCGGCGGGCACATACTCGGTGGCTTCCACCCGCGTCAGGCCCGGCGCGATGGCGTTGACGCAGATCCCCTGCGGGCCCAGCTCGCGCGCCATCGATCGGGTCATCGCGATCAGCGCGCCTTTGCTGGCGACATAGGCCATCAGGCGCGGCGCGCCCCACAGCGCAGTGTCCGACGCCACGTTGACGATCTTGGCGTGCGGGCTGCGCGCCAGCAGCGGCACCGCCGCCTGGCTCACCAGCCAAGTGCCGCGCAAGTTGACCTGCATCACCCGATCCCACAGATCGATATCGTATTCCATCATGGTTTTGCCGCCGACGCCGGTCGCCAGCGCCGCGTTGTTCACCAGGCCGTCGATTCCGCCGCCTGCGGCGATCTTCTCGAACGCCGAACGGATCGAATCCGGTGACGCCAGATCGATGGTCTGCGTTTCCACCTGAGCGCCCTGCTCACGCAGCGCGGCGCCGCTCGCCGCCAGCTCATCCGCCAGAATGTCGCACATCACCACCTGCGCGCCGGCGGCGGCGATGGCGGCAGCGAAGCTGTAACCCAGGCCGCGCGCCGCCCCGGTGACCACGATGCGTTTACCGTTCAGCAGGCCGTTCACTGCGCCGCCTCCCGCTCGCGCAGCGTCGCCAGCTGTTTCTGCGCCTCTTTTTGCATCAGGCGGCGCAGGCGCGAAAGGCCGACGTCGTGCTGGTACAGGTATTCGCGGCCGCGGGCGTTAGGCGCCATATTTTCAAGCACGATGCGATCCTGCTCGAGCACGTCCCAATGCAACGATTCCAGGCGGTTGCGGTACATGAAGCGCCACATGTCGCGCTGCCAGTCTTTGACCTTGCGGATGCGCCAGAAGAACACCCGGCAGTGATCCTTGTCTTCCGGCACCACCATGCCGATGATCCAGAAGTGACCGCCCGGCCCGAAGCGCTTTTTGTACGGGATCGACAGGCGCATCCAATACGCGCCGCTGTTGCCGAACTCTACCCAGTCGAAGTTGACGCCAATCTGGCCGTTTTTCTTGAAGATAAATCCGCTGTCGGTCGGCTCCAGCCCCATATCCGCCTTGCGGTCCCCTTCCGCCATCGAGTGCGAGGAGGAGTGCAGGTAGGTGCCGTGCATCGGATCCATCACGTTTTCCAGGGCGTATTGGTAGTTGCAGTTCCAGCTGGCGGTGCACAGGAAATTGCTGTACGACGCTTCGTCCGCCAGCTCTTGCGGGAAAGTCAGCGCCGCCGGCGCTTCATCCGCCGTCACGCCGAAATAGAGGAACACCGCGCCGTAGGCTTCTTTGGCCGGGTAAGACCGCAGGCATTTTTGCCCCACCAGTGGGCAACGATCCACCGCCGGCACGTCTTTCACCGTGCCGTCGCCGCCGACCTCCACCCCGTGATACCAGCAGGCGATGCGATCGCCGAGGTTCCACCCCATGGAAAGCCGCGCGCCGCGGTGCGGGCAGCGGTCTTCCAGCGCGTGGATCTGGCCTTCACCGTCACGCCACACCACGATTTGCTGCTCCAGACGGGTGATGCCGACCGGGTTGTTGCCCACTTCCCAGCTGGCCAGCACCGGATACCACATGCCGCGCAACCCCTGGTCAAGATAGTCCTGCAGGCTCTGTTCGGAGGATGTTGTGTTTGCTGTCATTGTCTTCTCCCGGATGTGGCTCAGAAACCGTTAACGTGAAGGAATTCGCGGAACGTCGCCTCATTCCACGGCTGGCCGCTGCGATCAAACAGGCGGCGCTGATTCAACGCGCTGACGATCTGCTCCAGCTCTTCCGCGCCCTGATCGAAGATCGTTTCCAGCGCCGCCACCAGGGCGGTTTCGAAACCGTCCGGCACCCGGGCGCGGTTTTGCCAGATGACATTGCGGAACTGGCCCGGCTGATGGATTTGACCGTTGCCGCCTTCGCGGGCCGGCGTCACCTGTTGGGTGTCCGGCAGCCAGGGATTGAAATCGGTGATGTGCTGCATGATTACTCCTCCGCGATAAAGGTGATCTGGATTTGGTTGTCGACCACCCGGGTGGGATAGGTTTGCAGATCGCGGCCGCCCGGCTCGCGCAGGCACTGGCCGGTGCGCACGTCAAACAGCGCTTCGTGCAGCGGGCACTCAACCTTGCCGTCGTCTACAAACCCCTGGCTGAGCAAGGCATAGGCATGCGGGCAGACGTCTTCCAGCGCGTAGTAGTTACCGTCGAGCAGGTATACCCCGATCTCTTTTCCTTCCACTTTGCCGGAAAAAGGAAAATCTTCTTTCACCTGAGACACTTCGCACACATTCTTCCAGCTCATTGCTTTTATCCTCTATCTGATTGTTTCATATATGAAACTCAGTTTCTTATTTAATACAGTCACTATAAGTGTGGCGAAACTTTCGTCAAGCGAGCGGAACGGCAAATGTTAATGAAAGGTTGTTTAAAAATGACAAATGCGGGAAGGATCACGAAATAATGCACCGATATGAAAAACCTATGTCAGTTGTGCGCTCCCCTGCTAATTTATGGCAAAAAACGCGTTGATTCCGGCGACGCATTGCGCGTAAAAGTGTTTTCTCTCTGTCTTTCACACCCTATTTGATAACAATAATTTTACATCAGCCTCATCCTCCCGCGTTTGCGCTAACAGGCATCCTCGGGTGAGTTTGCTGCTGCCTGAATTCGTCAACCGCTCGCACTGAGGAACGCGCCGTGCAACAACGTCAACGCTGGTTTGGAGTGATCGCCCTGCTGTTTTTGATCGTTATCGCCTATGCGGATCGGGTCAATATCGCCGTGATGTTGGTCAATCCCGACTTCCTGCAACACTTCCAACTTGGCGGTGACCGCGCTCACCAGGGCACGCTGATGACGGTGTTTTTGCTCGGCTACGGGCTGTCCGCCATGTTGCTGACGCCGTTTCTGGAAACGCTGATGGGCTACCGCCGCGCGCTGACGCTGAGCGTGGTGCTGTGGGCGCTGCTCACCGCCGCCTCGCCGCTGGCGGGATCGCTGATGCTGCTGTGCGTGGTGCGCGCGCTACTTGGCGTCAGCGAAGGGCCGCTGTTCTCGCTGAAGACCATGTACATCGGCGAGCATTTCGCCGCCGACGAGCGCGGCAAGCCCAACGCGGTCAGCGCGCTGGGCGTTTCATTGGGGCTAGTGCTCGGCTTTCCGCTGGTGAGTTTTCTGATGGCGCACTTCGGTTGGGCGATGTCGTTTCACCTGCTGGCGCTGCTCAACCTGCTGCTGGGGCTGGCGCTGGTGCGGCTGTTCGTTCACCCGCTCCCCTTATCCTCATCTTCACGCCCTGCCGATCCGCAACCGGTGCTGAACCGCGTCTGGCGCACCTTTGCACTGGCCTGGCGCACGCCGATGCTCGGCTGGATCCTGCTGATCGAGATCGCCACGCTCAGCTACCTGTGGGGCTCCAGCGCCTGGCTGCCGGCGTATCTGACCGATGAAAAGGGGTTTTCCATCAAGCAGATGGGCTGGATGGCCGCGCTGCCTTTCATCGTCAGCATCGCCTCCAAATACCTCGGCGGCGTGTTGCTCGATCGTATCCGCCCTTATCAGGCGCCGCTGATCTTCGTCTGCGGCGGCGCAGCGACCGCGCTGTGCATTTATGGCGTGATGCACAGCCATCAGCTTGGCTGGATCGCCTTCTTCCTGCTGGCGGCCAACGCCTGTTGGGGGGCGCAGGGCGCGGCGATACCCACGCTGCTGCAACATTATGCGCGGCCGGAGGCGGTCGGCAGCGCCTATGGGCTGATCAACGGCATCGGCAATCTGTTCTCGGCGTTTGTGCCGATGGTGATGGGCATGGTGATGGCCAGCCAGGGCAAGGTGTCTTCAGGCTTTGCGGTGCTGATCGCCTCGCAGCTGCTGACGCTGCTGGCGGGCGGCGCGCTGTTTGGCCGCATGTTGCTGGCACAGCAGATGAAGCGGGCATAAACCCGTTTCTCTGCCCTGTGCGGCGGAAAACCGAAAGCGTTGAGAGGGTGCTCGTGGATCTGGACGCCAACAGCCAGCAGACGGGGAACATCCCCGTCGCCGGGTTGCCTTACCGTTCGGATTCGTAAGCCAAAATGGCCGCAACCTCCGTATTGCCCGCTCGGATCCGCAGCTCACACAGCGTGCTGCGGGTTATGCATGCCAGTTATATTACCGTGGCACAAATAACCACCAATTTTAACAGGCTCCGTTTGTTCGGCATCATGCCTTCTTCTCCTTGCCTCGCGGCGGGTAAGAGGCTAACTTAACGTTGCTGGCGTTAGAGTAGGCCTCGGGTTGATGGATATCGACTCGGGGCTTTTCTCTTTGTACCTTTCACGCAGGCTCCAGATACAAAGATCCAGAGCACCCGCGCGCAGTATATTCATCCTCTCCACTCTCCCGATTCCTTTTTACTGACTCAGTTTCATTTCTGCGCGGTGTTGCGCAAAGGCACTGCAACGGACTGAGAAGGCAGCGCGGATGGCGACAAATGCAATAAAAAAGCGGCCCCCATACGATGGAGGCCGCTTTTTCGGCGAGGAGTAGCCTGGCGTCAGGCGTGTTTCTTGGCCGCCTGCAGGTACAGCATCTCCAGGCCCAGGGTCGCCGCGGCCAGCGCGGTGATCTCGGACTGGTCATAAGCCGGCGCCACTTCCACCACGTCCATGCCGACGATGTTCAGCGACTGCATGCCGCGCACCAGCTTCAGCGCGCGATCGGAGGTCAGGCCGCCGATCACCGGCGTGCCGGTGCCCGGTGCGAACGCCGGATCCAGGCAATCGATGTCGAAGGTCAGATACACCGGCATATCGCCGACGATGCCCTTGATCTGGGTCAGCAGGTCGTCCACGCTGCGATCGTTCACCTGCGCGGCGTCCAGCACGGTAAAACCGTTGTCATGATCGAACTCGGTACGAATGCCGATCTGCACCGAGTGGTGCGGATCGATCAAGCCTTCGTTCGGGGCATGGTAGAACATGGTGCCGTGGTCGAACTTGCTGCCGTTGGCGTAGGTATCGGTGTGGGCGTCGAAGTGCACCAGCGCCAGCTTGCCGAAATGCTTGGCGTGCGCGCGCAGCAGCGGCAGGGTCACGAAGTGGTCGCCGCCGAACGAGAGCATGCGCTTACCGGCCTTCAGCAGTTTCTCCGCGTGCGCCTGCAGCTTGTCGCTCATGTCCTGCGCGTCGCCGAAGTTGAACACGATGTCGCCGCAGTCAACCACGTTCAGACGATCGCGCAGATCGAAGCTCCACGGCCAACGGTTGCCTTCCCATGCCAGGTTGGTAGACACCTGACGAATGGCCGCCGGGCCGTGGCGGCCGCCGGCGCGCCCGGAGGTCGCCATGTCAAACGGAATGCCGGTGATGACCCACTCTGCATCGCTGTCGTAAGGCATGAAGTTCAGCGGAAAGCGCAGGAAACCAAAGGCGTTGGACACTAATGAATTATCGGACTGATGGCCTAAGGTGCTCATAGTAAACCCTCGTAGTTCAACAAGTTGCCGGGCGTAGACGCCGGGCCGTTACAAAAAAAAATCCCTCCCGCGTCGTTAGCCCGACGAGAAAGGGATTTGTTCGATGTTTGTTTCGGTGCTACCGATACGGCAGATTATGGCCGCATTTTATCCATGCTTCAAGGGGGCCGACATCGCCCCCCCTGAAGAGGGCGGTTACTCGTCTTCCAGATACGTGTAGCCGTACAGGCCGGCCTCAAACTCTTCCAGGAACTGCGCCTGCAGCTCGCTGTCCAGATCGGTTTCTTTGACCTGATCGCGGAATTTGGCCAGCAGCGCGCTCGGATCGAGCTGCACGTATTCAAGCATATCCGCCACGGTGTCGCCCTCGTCGGACAGTTCGGTCTCGACGCTGCCGTCCGGGAACACATACACGTCAACCGAGGCGGTGTCGCCGAACAGGTTGTGCATGTTGCCGAGGATCTCCTGGTACGCACCGACCATGAAGAAGCCCAGCGCCGGCGGGTTCTCCGGATCGTACGGCGGCATCGGCATGGTGGTTGCCACGCCGTCGCCGTCGACATAGTGGTCGATGGTGCCGTCGGAGTCGCAGGTGATGTCGAGCAGCACCGCGCGGCCTTCCGGCGGCTTATCCAGCCCTTCCAGCGGCAGCACCGGGAACAGCTGATCGATACCCCAGGCATCCGGCATCGACTGGAACAGCGAGAAGTTGACGTAGAACTTGTCCGCCATGCGTTCTTGCAGTTCGTCGATGATCGGACGGTGTGCGCGGTTGCTCGGATCGAGCTGCTGCTGGATCTTGTTGCAGATGTTCAGATACAGCTGCTCGGCCCAGGCACGCTTGGTCAGATCCAACATGCCGTGCGCGTATTGGGTATGCACGTCGTGCAGATCCATCTGGCTGTCGTGCAGCCATTCGCGCAGCGAGCGGCGGTTCTCCGGCTCGTTCATTTCCAGCCAGGTTTCCCACATGCTTTCCAGCGCGCGCGGCGCGTCGGCTTCCGGCGGCAGCGGTTCGCTGAATTCGTTGCGTTCTACGCCGATCACGTTGGAGACCAGCACCGTGTGGTGCGCGGTCACGGCGCGGCCGGACTCGGTGATCACCGTCGGATGCGGCAGGCCGTGTTCGTTACAGGCGTCGCCGATGCCCCAAATCACGTTGTTGGCATATTCGTTCAGGCCGTAGTTCACCGAGCAGTCGGACTGCGAGCGGGTGCCTTCGTAGTCGACGCCCAAGCCACCGCCCACGTCGAAGCACTGAATGTTGACGCCCAGCTTGTGCAGTTCAACGTAGAAACGCGCCGATTCGCGCACGCCGGTGGCGATATCGCGAATGTTGGCCAGCTGCGAACCCAGATGGAAGTGCAGCAGTTGCAGGCTGTCGAGACGGCCCGCTTCGCGCAGGGTCTCTACCAGCTTCAGCACCTGCACCGCCGCCAGACCGAACTTGGATTTTTCGCCGCCGCTCGACTGCCATTTGCCGGAGCCCTGCGAAGCCAGACGCGCACGCACGCCCAGGCGTGGTATGACGTTCAACCGTTCGGCTTCTTCCAGCACCAGGTTGATCTCGGACATCTTCTCGATCACCAGGTACACCTTGTGCCCCAGTTTTTCCCCGATCAGCGCCAGGCGAATGTATTCACGATCTTTATAGCCGTTACAGACGATCACCGAGCGGGTCATGCCGGCATGCGCCAGCACCGCCATCAGCTCGGCCTTGGAGCCGGCTTCCAGCCCCAGCGGTTCCCCGGAGTTCACCAGCGACTCAATCACGCGGCGATGTTGGTTCACCTTGATCGGATACACCAGGAAATAGCCGCCCTGGTAACCGAAGGACTCACGCGCGCGTTTGAACGCGGCGTTGATCGAACGCAAGCGATGCTGGAGGATCTGCGGGAAGCAGAACAGCGCAGGCAAACGCTGCCCGTCTTGCTGGCGCGTTTTCACCAGTTCTGCCAGATCGACGCGCGCCTGCGGGACATCCGGGTCCGGGCACACGCTGATATGGCCCAGCTCGTTGACGTCATAGTAATTGTTGCCCCAGTAGGCGACGTTATAAGTGCGCAGCATCTTGCTGGCATTACGATCATTCATGGCAACCTCCTGCATGGAGCGCAAAGATAAAGACTCGCCCGCAACCGGCGGGCGGTGAATCAACAGATCATCAGACATGGTTCGCCTCACATTCCGCACTGACGAAACCGTCAGCCACTATCGCAGCTACAACCCGCGAGAACAACCCAACAAGCCGCGCTGGCGGCAGCGAAGAGAACTGCCGTTCGCGGTCAGCGATCGGTTTATCACTCATATAATTGTAAGACACCCTGTTCAAACCTCGTGAATCGGGCCAAGAAACATCCCACAGGAAGGCTGCAGGCTACCCTTGTTCAGTTCTTCAGACGACCGTTAGCCGGCCCGAGAATCCTGAGTAGCGGCCAAGTGTTTATCGCACCTGGTAAGTGACAGAGAGACAAGACGGGAAATAGCAGAAGAATGTGCGCCAGAACGGCACTGCTGTTGGGAGCCAACAACCGGTAGACAACGGATCATTAATCCAACCACCTCCACGCGCGCCGTTCGGAGTGAACGACCCAGCCTCTAAAATAGTGTAAGAACGTGACCGTTCGATGAAGCGGCGGCGCTCACGGCGAACGCCTGCGACGGATAATAGCGCAACGCCGGCGAATGCAAAGCGGAAGTTTATCGCACCTTCCCCACCGCCAATCGCCGTACTGTGCAGCAAATGAACCGCGCGCGCAGTTTATACCGGTAAGCAGGTGAAAAAGCAAAATGAAAATTCGCCGAAAACTGTTTCAAGCGATGAAAATGGCGCCAACCCGTTTGCGCAAAAGAGCGAAAGCGCAAAAAATTACTGGCAATCTGGCTAAACCCTGACCTAAAATAGACGTCCAGATGTTAATCCATCTATACTGGTTAACTGATAAACTGCTTAACGGCTTTGCCTGAGGGGCGTTGCAGGATGCATCTCGCGCCATCAGCGGAAGACCCTTCGCTTTGATGCCGGATCTCCAGCGCTGTGCAGTAATTTCTAACCCGTCTTATGCAAGGTAAAGAACACAATGGCTAAACACCTCTTCACGTCCGAATCCGTCTCCGAAGGACATCCCGATAAAATCGCCGATCAGATCTCCGATGCCGTCCTCGACGCCATCCTGGAACAGGATCCGAAAGCGCGCGTCGCCTGCGAAACCTACGTGAAAACCGGCATGGTGCTGGTCGGCGGTGAAATCACCACCAGCGCCTGGGTCGATATCGAAGAGATCACCCGCAAAACCGTACGCGAAATCGGCTACGTTCATTCGGACATGGGCTTTGACGCCAACTCCTGCGCAGTATTGAGCGCCATCGGCAAACAATCCCCGGATATCAATCAGGGCGTTGACCGTACCGATCCTCTCGAGCAGGGCGCCGGCGATCAGGGCTTGATGTTTGGCTACGCCACCAACGAAACCGACGTGCTGATGCCGGCTCCGGTGACCTACGCACACCGTCTGGTGCAGCGTCAGTCCGAAGTGCGCAAAAACGGCACCCTGCCGTGGCTGCGTCCGGACGCGAAGAGCCAGGTAACCTTCCAGTACGACGACGGCAAAATCGTCGGTATCGACGCCGTGGTGCTGTCCACTCAGCATTCCGAAGACATCGCGCTGAAAGATCTGCAAGAAGCGGTGATGGAAGAGATCATTAAACCGGTCCTGCCGGCGGAATGGCTGACGGCGGGCACCAAATACCACATCAACCCGACCGGCCGTTTCGTTATCGGCGGCCCGATGGGCGACTGCGGCCTGACCGGCCGTAAAATCATCGTCGACACCTACGGCGGCATGGCGCGCCACGGCGGCGGCGCCTTCTCCGGTAAGGATCCGTCCAAGGTTGACCGTTCCGCGGCCTACGCGGCACGCTACGTGGCGAAAAACATCGTTGCCGCCGGCCTGGCCGATCGTTGCGAAATCCAGGTGTCTTACGCTATCGGCGTAGCGGAACCGACCTCCATCATGGTAGAAACCTTCGGTACCGAGAAAGTGCCAACCGAACAGCTGACGCTGCTGGTGCGCGAATTCTTCGATCTGCGCCCATATGGCCTGATCCAGATGATGGATCTGCTGCAGCCGATCTACCGCGAAACCGCTGCCTACGGCCACTTCGGCCGCGAGTACTTCCCGTGGGAAGCGACCGACAAAGCCGCGCTGCTGCGCGATGCCGCCGGCCTGAAATAAGCCCCGACATCAACATGAAAACGGCGAGCCCTGGCTCGCCGTTTTTTTTGAGCGGATGGGTGCTCCTGGATCAACGCATCGACTGCCGGCCGGCGGAGGCACCGCCCCCGCCGCCGGGTTGCCTTACCGTTCGGATTCGTAAGCCAAAATGGCCGCAACCTCCGTAGTGCCCGCTCGGATCCGCAGCTCACACAGCGTGCTGCGGGTTATCCATGCCAGTGATATTACCGTGGCACAAATAATCACCAGTTTTAACGGGCTGCGTTTGTTCGGCATCATGCCTTCTTCTCCTTGCCTCGCGGCGGGTAAGAGGCTAACTTAACGTTGTGACGCGTTAGAGTAGGCCTCGGGTTGATGAATATCGACTCGGGGCTTTTCTCTTTGTACCTTTCGCAGAAACTCCAGAGACAAAGATCCAGAGCACCCGCCCGCAGTATATTCATCTCACCGCCACGCCTCGCGCTCCTTTTCGCACGCAATATCGTTTTTGCGCACCCGTTCGCAGCGCCTTGCAACATCATGAAAAATAAAAAAAGGCCCAGCAACGCTGAGCCTTTGATGACAGAGAAAACGCAGCCGAGACGCCGCTTACGAGGTCTGCTTACGCAACAGATACACGAAGTACGGTGCACCGATAAAGGTCGCCAATAACCCGGCGGGGATCTGATACGGGAACAGCAGCATCCGTCCGCACCAGTCGGCAAACACCATCAGCAAGCCGCCCAGCAGCGCGGCGATCACCATTTGCGGCAGCGCGCGGCGGAAGCCCAGCATGCGCGCCATATGCGGCGCCATCAGCCCGACAAAGCTCAGCGGCCCTACGGTCAGGGTCGCCATCGCGGTCAGGGTGGCAGCCAGCAACAGAATGCTCAACCGCGCCGGCGTCAGCGCAATGCCCACAGAACGGGCGGTGGCGCCGCCGAGCGGCAGGATGGTCAGCCAGCGGCGGCACAGCGGCGCCAATACCAGCAATCCGGCGGCGATCAGCGCGGTGCGCAGCGCCTGCGCCGGCTCCACCGAATAGGTCGAACCGGAGAGCCAGGTCAGCAAGCCCCCCATACGCGGATCGCCGCTGGCCAACAGCAGGAAGATGACGGTGGTAAAGGCGGTGCTGAGCGCGATACCGGCCAGCAGCATGCGTTCGGTCGAGAAACCGCCGCGGCCTGCGGCGATCATGATGATCAGCAACGTAGCGGCCGCCCCCAGACTGCCGGCGGGCAGCAGCCACACGAAGGCGTCGCCCGGCACCATAAACAGCATCATCACGACGCCAAAAGCGGCGCCGGAACTGATGCCCAATACTTCCGGGCTGGCCATCGGGTTGCCGGTCAACTTCTGGATCAGCGTGCCGGCGACCGCCAGCATCATGCCCGCCGCCAGCGCCGACAGCACGCGCGGCCAGCGCCACGGCAGCAGAGCGTCCAGTTCCGCGCCCAGGCTCCAGTGCCAGCCGCCGGCATTTTTGCCCAGCATCAGCGCCAGCGCCAGGCCGATCAGCAGCACGAGGCCGCCCACCAGGATCCAGCCGGGCAGATTCCCGCGTTCGGCAGGCACCTTGTCGCCGAGGTTCATCGGCGGCGGCGTGGCGGCGCTGCGCAAACGCGGCAGCAGCCACAGCAGCAGCGGCGCGCCGAACAGCGCGGTGGCCGCGCCGGTCGGGATCTCGTGCCACACCTGCGTTACCCCGAGCATCACCTGATCGGTCAGCCACAGCAACAGCGCCCCCAGCAGCGGCGCCAGCATCATGCGGTGCGCCAGGCGGCGAGCCCCCAACATCTTCGCCATTAGCGGTGCAAACAGGCCGATAAAGCCGATAACGCCCACCGCACTCACCAACATGGCGCTGAAGATGATGGCCACCCCCAAAGCACAGAAGCGCGCCATCGACAGCCCTAACCCCAGGTTGCGCGCCACACCGTCGTCCAGCCCCAGCAGCGTCAGCGGGCGCAGCAACAGCGCCGCTAACAGGCCAGCCACCAGCAAACGCGGCAGGAGGAACTGCACGGCGCTCCAGTCCTGTTGGTTCAACGCGCCGGTGCCCCACAGGAACATGCCCTGCAGCTGATCGTAATTAAACAGCGCCAACAGGCTGTTGACCGCGCCGCAGTACAGCCCCAGCACCAGCCCGGCCAGAATCAGCGTGACCGGCGACATCCGCTTGCCCCAGGCGACGCCGAACACCAGCCCGCCCACCACAATCGCGCCCACCATAGCGGCCAGCTGGCGGGTAAACTCACCTCCCGGCAGCACCCACAGCGTGGCGATGGTCAGGCCAAGCTGCGCGCCGGCGGCGACGCCGAGCGTCGACGGCTCCGCCAACGGATTGCGCAACACCTGCTGGAACAGCACGCCGACCAACCCCAGACCGGCGCCGGCCAACAGCGACACCGTCAACCGCGGCAACAGGCTGTAATGGAACAGCATTTGCCGCACGTCGTCGATGTCCGGCGCGCTGAGCGCCCGCGCCCATTGCGCCGGCGGCAGCTGCTGCGCCAGATTGTATATCGTCAGGCCACCTGCCGCCGCCAGCAACAGTAGGATCAGCGTCAGCGGCAATTTCCGGATGCCCGAACTCATGACGCACTCTCCTGAGCCTGCGCCAGCAGGCGGCAAAACCGCATCGTCGACAGCGTGGCACCGTAGAACCACACCGCCGGCACCTGCCGCAGCTGGTTTTGCCTCACGAAGGGCAACGACTGCCACAGCGGCGTCGCGCTGACCTTGTCCATCATCGCCTGATTACCGTGATCGAGATAGATGACCCGGGCATTACGCACCGTGGCCAACCGTTCAATGCCCACCACCGCCGTGCCCCAGAAATTGGTTTCTTCCTGCCAGGCATTGCGGATGCCCAGTTGATCCATCGCTTCCTGGAACAGGTTTTTCTGGCCGATGATCAACGCATGGCGCGTGTCGATCAGCGAAAACAGCAGCAGCGGTTGCCGGGTGTAGCTTTGCAGGCGCTGACGCGCGTCCTGCATAAAGCGGTCAAACTGCGCCAGGTGCTGTACCGCGCGGCTTTCTATGCCCAATCGTTGCCCCAGCGCCATCAGCGACTGGCGGGCGACGGTCAGCGGTTTGCCGCTGCCGTCGTTGAAGCCAAAGCTCATGGTTGGCGCGATGGGTTGGATTTTTTGCGGCGTTGGGCCATAGCCTTGCGACAGCAACACCAGCGAAGGCTGGAGCTGCTGCAGCAGTTCGAGGTTAGGTTCGGTGCGCTGGCCGACGTCGACCACCGTCGCCGGCAGCTTCGGCTCCGCCACCCACAGGTTGTAGTTATGCACATCGGCCACCGCCAGCGGCGTCACGCCCAATGCCAACAGCAGTTCGATCGGCAGCCATTCCAGCGCCGCAACGCGGGCGATATCCGGCGGCGCATCCGCCGCTCGGCCGGGCAACGAGCCCAACAGCGGCGACAGCGCCAGCGCCATCAACAAACGGCGGCGCAGCGGATCGTGAGAAGAAGTGAATGCAGAGGACATCAGTAGACAAAACTCACCGGCGCGCCGCCGCTCGGGTGCGGCAACGTGCCCATAGGAATACCGTAAATTTGTTCCAGCACCGGCCCCTGCATCAGTTCCAGCGGGCCGCCCTGGGCGATCATTTCACCGCCGCGCAGCGCCACCAGATGGTCGCAATAGCGTGCCGCCATGTTGATGTCGTGCAGCACGGCGATCACCGTGAGATCGCGTTCGCGGCTCAGGCGCTGGATCAGCGCCAGCACCTCGACCTGGTGCGCGATGTCCAGCGCCGAGGTCGGTTCGTCAAGCAGCAGGCAGCGGCTGTCCTGCGCCACCATCATCGCCAGCCAGGCGCGTTGGCGCTCGCCGCCGGAGAGGCTGTCCACCAGGCGGCTGGCGAACGGCTTCAGCCCCACCAGCGCGATGGCCTCCTCCACCAATTGGCGATCGTTGGCGCCAAAACGCCCCAGCGCGCCGTGCCACGGATAGCGGCCGACGGCCACCAGCTCGCGCACCGTCATGCCTTCCGCCGCCGGCAACTGCTGCGGCAGGTAGGCCACCTGGCGGGCGAAGGATTTGCTGTCCCACTGCGCCAACGGCTGCCGATTGAGCAAAACCTGACCGCCGCTGGGCGCATGATGCCGCCCGAGCAGTTTCAACAGGGTGGATTTACCGGAACCGTTATGGCCGATCAGGCCGCAGACTTTGCCCTGGGGAAAACTGAGCGACAGCGGTTGCAACAGCACCCGGCCGGGGACGGCGAAGCTGGCGTTATCCAGCGCGAAGGTCGCGCCGGGATTAAGAAGTTTGTCCTGCATAGATCCTGCTTTGTCCGGGGCGACGCAGTGCCGCCCCGGCTATCCGGTTAGAAACGGAAGGTTGCGGTGGCGACCACCTGGCGTTCTGCGCCCCAGTAGCAGCCATAAGTAGCAAAGCAGCTGGAGACATATTCCTTATCAAACAGGTTGTTCACATTGATGCCAATCGAAGAGCCCGGCAAATTGAAACGCGCCAGATCATATTTTATCGCGGCATCAAACACCGTGTAATCCTTCACTTTAAACGTATTGGCCTCGTCACCATAGCTGGAGCCAACATAGCGAACGCCTGAACCCAAGGTCAAACCGCTAATCGCAGTTTCATGGAAGGTGTAATCCGCCCACAGAGAAGCCATGTGTTTAGGGATAGCAGAAGGTGTATTCCCCTGTAGCGAAGTATCTTTAGTATATTCAGCATCCGTGTAAGTGTAAGAGCCCAACAGATTGAGGTTAGCCGACAAGGCCGCTTTCGCCTCCAACTCAATCCCACGAGAACGGACCTCCCCTCCCTGGACGCTAAAGAACGGATGTTCTAAGTCAGCCACTTTATTGTTGGTTTTAGTCAACTGGTAAAGCGCCAAACTGGCGGTGATCGGACGATCCTTAGGTGCGTATTTAACCCCGGCCTCATACTGCTTGCCTTTAGAGGCAGCAAATGTATTGCCTGAGAAATCAGTGCCTGAGGTTGGCTCAAACGATTCGCTGTAGCTGACATAAGGCGCGATGCCGTTTTCGAAAACATAGTTCAAGCCAGCACGGCCGGTAAATTGGTTATCCTGCTGCTTAGAGACGGAATTCTGGTTCAGGCGATTGGTGCTATTGGTATCGCTCCAATCATAGCGCCCCCCCATCGTCAGAACCCAGTTGTTCCATTCAGCCTGATCTTGCACATACAGGCCGGTCTGCTCCTGACGGTTAACCTGACTGGCACCACCGGTAATGGTATAGCTCCGATTGCCGTACTGTGGAGCGATGACATTCAGATTGGATGCACTGCCATATTGATAAACAACATCATTGCGCATACGCATATAATCCACACCCATCAACAAGATATGGTCAACTTGCCCGGTCGCAAATTTAGCCTGTGCCTGTGTGTCGACCGCAAAGCTGGACATATGCTCTTTGGAATTCATCACGCCACGCTTCAGCTCAGCTGAATTATCTGGATCAATGCCTAGGCCGTAAATAGAACGGTAGTCCACATCCATTTTCGAATAACGCAGGTTTTGGCGCACGGTCCAAACATCATCAAAACTATGCTCAAAGGCATATCCGACCATTTGCTGCTTGCGGGAAATGTTGTTATAGCCAGGCTCACCATCGTTGAAACTGGTCGGTAACTTACCGTTGATACCATTTTGCACCGTACCTTCTTTCGGCAACCAGCCATAGAAGCCAACGCTAGGATCATCCTGGAAGCTGCTGAGGAAAGTCAAAGAAGTGCGATCATCAGGTCGCCAACTGAAGGAAGGAGCAATAGCATAACGTTTACTTTTCTCGCCAACCTGCTGCTGATCTTCATCGCGCGCAACCCCCGTCAGACGATATGAGTAAACCCCCGCATCATCCAAAGCGTCACTGAAGTCAAAACCGGTCTGGAACAGATTATCTGTCCCCATTTTGAATTGAACTTCGCGCAGCGTCTCTGTTGTCGGCCGCTTACTGACCAGCGCGACCACCCCACCAGGGTTGCTTTTGCCGTACAATACCGAAGACGGTCCGCGCAGTACTTCCGCTCGCTCAAGGAAGTAAGGGTCTATCTGATAAATCGAATAGTTATCGTCCTGCAGTTTCAGGCCATCCAGATACATATTGGTGCCTACCGAGCTGAAACCACGGATGTTCACTGCATCATAGGCGGTGGAGGCACCGCGATTCCCAATCATCACACCCGGCGTATAGGCCAGTGCGCCCTTCACCGTATCCGGCTGACGCATGTCCATCTCTTCACGCGTCACTACGGAAACGGACTGCGGGTTCTTCTCGATTGGCGTATCGGTTTTGGTACCGGTGGCGCTGCGTTTGGCGACATAGGTGCCGACCGGCCCCCAGGCGCTTTCCTGCTGGGCGGTATTGCTGCCGCCCACAACGGTAATCGTGTCTTCCTTGGCGGCCGGCTTGGCGTCGGCGGAAAAAGCTGGCATCGCCAGCGTGCCCAACGCCGCAGCGACGGTGATCGCTAACGCGCTGACGGGGGTACGGCCCTGCTTGGCCGCGGATGACGAAAGACGCTTGGTCGGCATAGTTGATTTCTCTGATGAATTATTAAATGAAGAATGTAAACGATAATAATTATTATAAGCGTCGCATTTTATGCAGAAGCCAAATTAAACTGCAAGCCGAATTCATGGGGTAAATAGGTTAAGGATTAGGCGCTTAGCCATGCGGTTAACAGGGAAATAAAACGAGCGAAAAAATAAAAAAGCCCGCAACCAAGGTTACGGGCTTAATAACAAAGAAAAAATTTTCACCGGGGCCGACGCCCCGGTAGCGATTACTGGCCGAACATATCCTTGATCCAGCCGGCGACGCCATCGCCATCTTTTTGCTCACCCGCCGCCGGTTGCTGCTGTTGCTGCACCGCCGCCTGGCTGGCCTGGCACAATCCCTGCGGATTGTCGGTCCAGACCGGGATGGTGCGCCAGCTGCCGCCGCCGCAGATAAAGTTGCCGGCAGAGTCGATGCTCATCTGGTTAATGCCTTCCGGCGGCTGCAGCATCAGCGGCAGCGGCGTCTGGTTTTCCAGATAACGACGATACAGGGTCAACGCGCCGTTGGCGCCGGTCAGCTTGGCCGGGCCGTTGTTGTCGCGCCCCACCCAGGCGATCGCCACTTCCTTGCCGTCGATGCCGGCGAACCAGCTGTCGCGCAGATCGTTGGTGGTACCGGTTTTCGCCGCCAGATTGTAGTTCGGGAACTTCACCGACAGCGAGCGGGACGTCCCGCGCGCCACGCCTTGCTGCATCGCGTACAGCGTCAGGTAAGCGGCCTGCGCCGGCACCATGCGTTCCGCCTGCGGGAAGCTCTGGTACAGCACCGTGCCGTCTTCAGCGATCACCGAACGCACCGCCGACAGCGGCGCACGGTTACCGCCGCTGGCGATGGTCTGGTACTCCTGCGCGACTTCCATCGGCGTCAGGCCGATCGCGCCCAGCAGCATCGAAGGCACCGGGTTGATCTCCGCTTTCGGGATGCCCAGACGTTGCAGCGTGGCGCTGATCTGATCCAGCCCCACCGACAGGCCGAGGTTCACCGTCGGCACGTTCAGCGAGTTGGCCAACGCATCCACCAGCATCACCTGACCGCGGAATTTGCGATCATAGTTGTTCGGCTGCCAGACGGCACCGTTCGGCTGTTTCAGCGACAGCGGCGCATCCGCCAGCCAGGTGTTGAGGCGGTATTTATCCGGTTCGGACAGCGCGGTCAGGTACGTCGGCGGCTTGGCCAGCGAGCCGACCAGGCGGCGCGCCTGCATGGCGCGGTTGAAACCGGCGAACTGCGGATTGGCGCCGCCGACCATGGCGCGCACTTCACCGCTGAAGCGATCGACGATCACCATCGCCGCTTCCAGATCCTGCACGTGACGCGCGGCGCGCAGCGCCGGGATGCCGTCTTCGACCGCTTTTTCCGCCGCGTCTTGCGACACCGGATCCAGCGTGGTGAAAATCTTCACGCCGGACAGATCATTGACCTTATCGCCCAGCTTGGTCTGCAGCTCCTGACGCACCATCTGCATAAAGGCCGGCTGTGGCGTAATGACGCCGCCTTTCGGCTGCACGCCCAGCGGACGCGCGCTCAGCATGTCGTACAGCTCGCCGTCGATCACGCCCTGGTTTTGCAGCAGCTTGAGCACCAGATTGCGGCGCTCCAGCGCCAGTTTCGGGTTACGCCACGGGTTATACAGCGACGCGCCCTTGACCATGCCGACCAGCAGCGCCTGCTGATCGAGGCTCAGCTCGTCCACCGGCCGGCCGAAGTAGTACAGGCTGGCCAACGGGAAACCGCGGATCTGGTCGCTGCCGCTCTGGCCGAGGTACACCTCGTTCAGATACAGCTCCAAAATGCGATCCTTGCTGTAACGGTAATCGACCAGCAGCGCCATGTAGGCTTCGTTGGCCTTACGCCACAGCGAACGTTCGTTGGTCAGGAACAGGTTCTTCACCAGCTGCTGCGTCAGGGTACTGCCGCCCTGCACCGCACGGCCGGCGGTCAGGTTGGCCAGCACCGCGCGGCCGATGGAGTACGGGCTGATGCCGTCATGCTCATAGAAGTGGCGGTCTTCCGTGGCGATCAGCGTATCCACCAGCAGATCCGGGAAACCGGCGCGCGGCACGAACAGACGCTGTTCACCGTTTGGCGACTGCAGCATGGTGATCAGGCGCGGATCGAGGCGGAAGAAGCCGAAGCTGCGGCCGCTGTCCAGGTTTTCGATCTTCGCCAGACGGTTGTTCTGGAAATCGAGACGGGCGCGGATCTGCCCTTCTTTACCATCCGGGAAATCGAACGGGCGGCGCAGCATCTCGATGCTGTTGGCCTGCACGGTAAACTCGCCCGGACGCGTCATGCGGCTGACCTGGCGATACTGCATGCCTTCCAGCAGGTTGACCATTTCCTTCTTGCTGTACGGCATGCCCGGTTCCAGGTTGACCATGCGGCCGTACACTGCCGCCGGCAGCTGCCAGACTTTGCCGTCGATACGGCTGCGGATCTGGGAATCCAGATAGACGCCGTAGATCGCCAACAGGACGGCGATCACCAGGATCAGTTTGATAATCAGGCCGAGCCAGCGGCGTTTTTTACGCGGCGGAGTCGCTTTTACCTTACGCGGCATGCGTTCCTCCTCCTCTTCATACTCATCATCGTCATACTCGTCTTCTTCGTAATCGTCATAATCGTCGTCTCGGCGACGGCGCGGCGGCTTGCGCGACGCGGTATTTTTTGGTTGTTTTCCTTTGCGCCCGATGGGCTCGCGGTCATCCCCAGCCATGGCTGTTGTTCTCCGAGCTTGCCGACACTGCCGGCCATGATTAGTCGCTTAATCTGTGCCTACGCCGCAGCGCTGACCAGAAGAAACATCTGAATTCCAAACCTTGAATGATCGCGACCTACTGATATTTCTTCGTTCGGCGCGTCGGCACCGCCGTGGCCGGATCGTCCGGCCAAACGTGTTTCGGGTAGCGGCCCTTCATCTCTTTTTGCACCTCGCGGTAGGCGCCTTGCCAGAAGGCCGCCAGATCGCCGGTGATTTGCAACGGCCGGTGCGCCGGTGAGAGTAACTCAAGCACCACCGGGATGCGACCCTCCGCCAACATCGGGCTGCGCTGCTCGCCGAACACCTCCTGCAAACGCACCGCCAGCGCCGGCGGTTTGCCGGCCTCATAACGGATCGGCAGGCGGCTGCCGGTCGGCACAGTGTAATGAGTGGGTAGCGCATTATCCAGCCGCTGCTTTTGCTGCCAGTCCAGCAGGCGGGACAGCGCCTCGGCGATGTTGACCTGCTTCAAGCCGCGCAGATCGCGCACGCCGTTCAGCGACGGCAACAGCCACTGCTCCAGTGCCGCCAGCAGCGGCTCTTCATCCATCGCCGGCCATTCCGCCTCCGGCAACCAGGCTTGCGCGCACTGCAGGCGCACCCGCAATTGTTCGGCGGCGCCCTCCCAGTTGAGCACCGCCAGCCCCTGCGCACGCACCCAATCGAGCAGCGCCTGCTGCAGCTCTTCGTCCGCCGGTTTGGCCAGCGGCTGGGCGCGCAGCGTCAGACGGCCGATCTGCTGGCGCTTCCAGGCGCGCAGCGTGCCCTTCTCTTCATCCCACTCCACCGCCGTGCGCTGCATGACGATCGCCGGCAGCTGCGCCGCCAGCGCGTCGATATCCACCGGCAACGCCAACAGGATACGCGCATCGGGGCTGTTGTGGCCCTGCAACAGGCTGGGGACGATGAGCCAGGGCGCGCGCGACAGCGCCTCGTCCTGATTCATCGCCGCCCCCATGCCGTTGGCCAGCAGGTAGCGGCCGTCCTGGCCTCGCCGCTGGGCGATGCGATCGGTAAACGCCGGCGCCAACAGCCGCGGCGCCAGATCGACGTCGACTTGCCCCGCACGTTGCGGCAGGCGTTTGGCCAACTGCGCGGCACGCTGCCGCCAGTTCGGTTGCGGGCGGCTCAGCCAGTAGCCGATATCCATCTGCCCGCCGCGCGGCGGTTCTTCCAGCAATGCCGCCAGCAACGCCGCCGTCGCCAGGCCGTCGGCACTCAGCGCCGCGCCGGCGGTCAGCATCGCCGCCAGCCGCGGCTCGCATCCCAGCGCGGCCATCTGGCGCCCCGGTGCGGTAAGTTTGCCACCGTCATCCGTGGCCCCCAGCCGGTGCAACAGCGCCCTGGCCGCCGCCAATGCCGCGGCAGGAGGCGCATCCAGCCAGATCAGCTGCGCCGGGTCGTGGCAACCCCACTGCAGCAACTCGAGCCAAAAGCCGGTGAGATCGCTCTGTAAAATGTCCGGTTCGGCGTGTTCCGCCGCGCGCTCCGCCTGTTCTTTGGCGAACAGATGCCAGCAAATGCCCGGCTCCAGACGCCCGGCGCGCCCGGCGCGCTGCACCATCGAGGCCTGACTGATGCGCTGCGTCGCCAGCCGAGTCAAACCGTTGCGCACGTCGTAACGCGCCACACGTTCCAGGCCGCTGTCCACCACCAGCCGAATGCCCTCGATCGTCAGGCTGGTTTCAGCGATGTTGGTCGCCAGCACCACCTTGCGGCGGCCAACCGCCGCCGGCTGAATCGCTTTTTGCTGCTGCGCCAGAGGCAGCGCGCCATACAGCGGGCAAAGATCGGTATCGCTCGCCACCTCGCCGGTCAATCGCTCCAGCACCCGATTGATCTCCGCCACGCCCGGCAGGAACAGCAGCAAAGACCCCGGCTGTTCGGCCAGCAGGCGCTTCACCGCCGCCGCTACGCCATCCTCCAGCCGCTGATGGCTGGCCAACGGCTGATATAAACGTTCAACCGGGAAGCTGCGCCCCTCGGACACCACCACCGGCGCTGCCGGCAGCAGCTGCGACAGGCGCGCGTTATCCAGGGTGGCCGACATGATCAACAGTTTCAGATCGTCGCGCAGCCCTTGCTGCACATCGAGCAACAGCGCCAGCGCCAGATCGGCCTGCAGGCTGCGTTCGTGGAACTCATCGAGGATCACCAGCGACACGCCCTGCAGCTCGGCGTCCTGCTGCAACATGCGGGTGAGAATGCCTTCCGTCACCACTTCCAGCCGGGTTTGCGGCCCGCTTTTACTTTCGGCGCGCATGCGGTAGCCCACGGTCTGGCCGGGCTCCTCCCCCAGTTGCTGCGCCAGGCGATAAGCGACGTTTTTCGCCGCCAGCCGCCGCGGCTCCAGCATGATAATGCGCCCCGGCAACCCGGCCTTAGCCAGGATCTGCAGCGGCAACCAGGTGGATTTACCGGCGCCGGTCGGGGCGTGCAACAGTACCTGAGGAGCGGACTGCAACGCAGCCAGCAACTCATCAAGCACCGCGCTGACGGGCAATGAAGACACTGAACTCTCCGTGGTGGTTAACGTTAAACGGCGTACAGTGTAGCATTAGCTTTGCCCCCGTAGCCTTTCAAACTGCGGCGTCGTTAGCTATAGTACGGAGCTCGTCCAGGCGTCCCGCTTCGCGCGAGGCCGCTGCAAGCCGCATTCAAATCTGTTCCTGACAGATTTGTCATTATTTACCGAGCCCCCATGTCCAATTCGCGCCGCCTGTTTTTCGCCCTGTCCTTGCCTGATGCCCTGCAACAGCAGGTGATCCGCTGGCGCGCCGAGGCGTTTGCGCCGGAGGCCGGCCGGCCGGTGGCGGCGGCTAATTTGCACCTGACGCTGGCGTTTCTCGGCGAAGTCACCGCGCAGAAAGAGCTGGCGCTGCGCAAACTGGCCGGCCGCATCGTGCAACCCGGCTTCAGCATGCGGCTCGACGATCTCGGCCATTGGCCGCGCCCCGGCGTGGTCTGGCTCGGCACCCGCCGCGCGCCGCGCGGGCTATTGCAGCTGGCCGAACTGCTGCGTTCGCAGGCCGCCCGCAGCGGCTGCCATCAAAGCGCGTTGCCGTTCCATCCGCACATCACGCTGCTGCGCGCCGCCACCCAGCCGGTGGCGATCCCGCCGGCGACGCCGGGCTGGGCGTTCAGCGCCGACGCCTTTTCCTTGTATGAGTCGGTGTTCGAAAACGGGCGCACCCGTTACCAACACCTCGAACAGTGGCCGCTGGCCACGCAGGCATCCGCATGATTTTCTCTCCACCGCTGCGTTCCGCCACGCTGATAAAACGTTACAAACGCTTTCTGGCGGACGTGATCACCCCGGAAGGGGAAACCTTTACGCTGCACTGCGCCAATACCGGCGCCATGACCGGCTGCGCCACGCCCGGCGACACCGTTTGGTACTCCACCTCGGATAACCCCAAGCGCAAATACGCCCACAGCTGGGAACTGACCCATACCCAACAGGGGCACTGGATCTGCGTCAACACCCTGCGTGCCAACGCGCTGGTGCGCGAGGCGATCGAACACAATTTAATCAATGAATTATCCGGTTACAGTAAAATCAGCGGCGAAGTGAAATACGGCGGTGAAAACAGCCGTATCGATTTGTTATTACAGGCAGAAAATCGGGTTAACTGCTATATTGAAGTTAAGTCAGTCACATTACTGCAACAACAACGTGGTTACTTTCCTGATGCGGTAACGCTCAGAGGGCAAAAGCACCTGCGTGAGTTGCTCAGCGTGGTTGAAAGCGGGCAACGGGCGGTGTTGTTCTTTGCCGTGTTACACAGCGGTATTGAGCAGGTCGCACCGGCACATCATATAGATGAGCGCTATGCGGCGCTGTTGGCACAGGTCCGGCAGTTGGGAGTGGAAGTGGTTTGCTACGGGGCAAAGTTATCACCTGACGGTATTTATCTCTGCGATAAGCTGCCGTTTTTTATCGATTAGCGCGGTCGGGTCCCTATAAATAGACAACCGGCCAGCACGATCGCCAAATACGCCCTCCTTCACACGATTGTCAAGCGGGCGACAGGAATAATTGCCAACCTACCTTCCTTCTGTTATTTATAGCGGCCTGTTTTTCCCCCGCATTGGGGATTCGATAGTGCGTGTGTATGTAGGAGAAGCAACATGCAAGAAGGGCAAAACCGTAAAACCTCGTCCTTGAGCATTCTCGCCATCGCTGGGGTGGAGCCGTACCAAGAGAAGCCGGGCGAAGAGTACATGAACGACGCCCAGTTGTCGCATTTCAAGCGCATTCTTGAAGCGTGGCGCAACCAGCTCAGGGACGAAGTGGACCGTACTGTATCGCATATGCAAGAAGAGGCAGCCAACTTCCCTGATCCGGCAGACCGTGCTACTCAGGAAGAAGAGTTCAGCCTTGAACTGCGTAACCGTGACCGTGAACGCAAACTGATCAAAAAGATCGAGAAAACGCTGAAGAAAGTGGAAGACGATGATTTCGGCTACTGCGAATCTTGCGGCGTGGAGATCGGCATTCGTCGCCTCGAAGCGCGTCCGACCGCCGATCTGTGCATCGACTGCAAGACGCTGGCTGAGATCCGCGAAAAGCAGATGGCCGGCTAATACCGTTGTTACCGCTGCGGCGTGCGCACCCGCGTGCGCCGCACAGAGAAAAGGGAACCACTCCCCTCTGATATGCAAGAAAGTCATTATGTGGGGCGCTTTGCCCCATCGCCTTCCGGGGATCTGCATTTCGGTTCGCTGATTGCCGCTCTGGGAAGCTACCTTCAGGCTCGCGCCCAACGCGGGCAGTGGCTGGTTCGCATCGAAGATATCGACCCGCCGCGCGAAGTCCCCGGCGCCGCCGCTCGCATCCTGTCCGCGCTGGAACATTATGGTCTCCACTGGGACGGCCAGGTCATCTATCAATCCCAACGTCACGACGCCTATCGCGCCGCGCTGGATCTGTTGCAGCGTCAGGGGCTCAGCTATTACTGCACCTGCACCCGCAGCCGCATCCAGCAGATCGGCGGATTGTACGACGGCCACTGCCGCGATTTGCAGCTCGGGCCGCAGGGCGCCGCCATCCGCTTGCGCCAGACCGCGCCCGTTTACGGGTTCCACGATCGCCTGCAGGGAGAGTTGCACGCCGATCCGGCGCTGGCGGGGGAAGACTTTATCATTCGCCGTCGCGACGGGCTGTTCGCCTACAACCTGGCTGTGGTGATCGACGACCATTTTCAGGGCGTGACCGAGATTGTGCGCGGCGCCGACCTGATCGAACCGACGGTGCGCCAAATTGCCCTCTATCGCCAGCTGCAGGCGCCGGTGCCCGCCTATGTGCATCTGCCGCTGGCGCTGGGCGCCAACGGCATCAAGCTGTCGAAGCAAAACCATGCGCCGGCGTTGCCCGCAGGCGATCCGCGCCCGGTGCTGATCGCCGCGCTGAAATTTCTGCGCCAACCGCTGCCGGAAAGCTGGCAAGATCTTGACCTGCCATTATTATTGAGCTGGGCAGTCGCACATTGGCGGTTGGAAAACGTGCCGCGTCAGGAGGCTATCCCTCTGGATGAAAACACGCCGGCATTCTCAAAGGAGCCATGGTGAGCTATGATTAGCCGCTATTTTTTGTTAGCTCCATTTTTATCAGTCACTATCGAGGTGTACCATTTTTACCCGAGTAGCCAACTTCTGTCGTAAGGTACTGACCCGCGATGACAAGCTGCCCCGCGACGACGCGGCGGCCGGCGATAAAAACGTAGTCCGCGAAGAGCGTGCCGCGGCGCCAAGCCGCCCTGCGCCGCAGCCGCGCGCCGCCGATAACGGCAGCAACGCCCCTGCCCGCCGCTCAACGCCGCGCAAGCGTCCGCCTTTTCCTATCGCCGAGAGCAACGACTCGATGACCGTGATCCCGCGCGAACAGCACTCGATTTCCCGCAAAGACATCAGCGAAAATGCGCTGAAAGTGCTTTACCGCCTGAACAAGTCCGGCTACGAAGCCTATCTGGTCGGCGGCGGCGTGCGCGATCTGTTGCTCGGCAAAAAGCCGAAAGACTTCGACATCACCACCAACGCCACGCCGGAGCAAGTGCGCAAGCTGTTCCGCAACTGCCGCCTGGTCGGCCGCCGCTTCCGCCTGGCGCACGTGATGTTCGGGCCGGAGATCATCGAAGTGGCCACTTTCCGCGGCCACCACGAACAGAACCCGGAATCCGACAAGAACTCGTCCCAGCAGGCGCAAAACGGCATGCTGCTGCGCGACAACATCTTCGGCTCGATCGAGGAAGACGCCCAGCGCCGTGACTTCACCATCAACAGCCTGTACTACGGCGTGGCGGATTTCACCCTGCGCGATTACGTCGGCGGCCTGAACGATCTGAAACAGGGCGTGATTCGCCTGATTGGCGATCCGGAAACCCGCTACCGCGAAGATCCGGTGCGCATGCTGCGCGCGGTGCGCTTCGCCGCCAAGCTGGATATGCGCATCAGCGAAGAGACCGCCGAGCCGATCCCGCGCCTGGCCTCGCTGCTGCATGAGATCCCGCCGGCGCGCCTGTTCGAAGAATCCCTCAAGCTGCTGCAGGCCGGTTACGGTTTCCAAACCTACCTGAAGCTGTGCGAATACCAGCTGTTCCAACCGCTGTTCCCGCTGATCGCCCGCAACTTCACGCCGAACCACGATACGCCGATGGAGCGCATTCTGGTGCAGGTGTTGAAGAATACCGATCACCGCCTGCAGAACGACATGCGCGTCAACCCGGCGTTCCTGTTTGCCGCCATGCTGTGGTACCCGCTGCTGGAGCACGCGCAGAAGCTGGCGCAGGAAAGCGGCCTGGCCTACTACGACGCCTTCGCGCTGGCGATGAACGACGTACTCGACGAGCAGTGCCGCTCGCTGGCCATCCCGAAACGCATCACCACGCTGGTACGCGATATCTGGCAGCTGCAGCTGCGCCTGTCCCGCCGCCAGGGCAAACGCGCGCACAAGCTGATGGAACACCCGAAATTCCGCGCCGCCTATGATCTGCTGGCGCTGCGTGCGGAAGTGGAAGACAATCAGGAGATGCTGCGTCTGGCCGAGTGGTGGGGCGAGTTCCAGGACGCCACGCCGGCGCGGCAGAAAGCCATGCTGAGCACCCTGGGGGACGATCCGGCGCCGCGCCGCGCGCGTCAACGCCGCCCTCGCCGCCGGGCACCGCGTAAAGAAGGGGCATAATGATCCGCGTTTATATCGCGCTGGGCAGCAACCTGGCGCAGCCGCTGCAACAGGTTAAAGCCGCACTGGAGGCGCTGGAGCATCTCCCGCGCACCCGGCTGGTCACCTGTTCTTCGTTTTACCGCACCAAGCCGCTGGGGCCGCAAAACCAGCCGGACTTTCTCAACGCGGTGGTGGCGCTGGATACCCTGTTGCCGCCCGAACAGCTGCTCGACCATACCCAGGCGATAGAACGCAATCAGGGGCGCGTGCGCAAGGATGAACGCTGGGGGCCGCGCACGCTCGATCTGGACATCATGCTGTACGGCGACAAGGTGATCCATACCGAGCGCCTGACGGTGCCGCATTACGGCCTGAAAGAGCGCGAATTCATGCTCTACCCGCTGGCGGAAATCGCCCCCGATCTGATTTTCCCCGATGGCGAGCCGCTCGCCAGCTGCCTCAAGCGCGTGCCGGAAAACGGCATGGCGCTGTGGCATCAACCACAGCCCAAGTCCTGACCCGCCTACAGCGTCAGCCGCGCAACGAACCCGCCCGGCGGGCGATTGGCAAAGCCGATCTGTAAACCATGCAATCCGGCGATACGCTGCACGATCGAGAGGCCCAGCCCGCTGCCGGTTTGCTCCTGCCCCGGCGGGCGATAGAAACGTTCTCCGAGCCGCGCCAGATGCTCCGTGGTGACCCCCGGACCGTCGTCCTCCACCGTCAGCGAGCGTTCGCTCAGCGTCACGGTGACGACGCCGCCCTGCGGGGTATAGCGCACCGCGTTGTCCAGCAAGTTGCGCAATAGCAGCGACAGCAGCAAGGTTTCCCCCTGACGCGGCGGCGGCGTTCCCTGATGTTCATAGCGCAACGTCACGCCCGCCGCATGGGCCTGCCGATCCTGCTCCGCCAGGGTCATCGTCACCAGTTCGTTCCAGTCGATCGGCGCCAGTTCGGCCAGATCCGACAGCGAATCCAGCCGCGACAGCGTCAGCAGCTGATCCACCAGCCGGGTGGCGCGATCGATGCCGAGCGTCAGATTGTCCAGCGCGTGCTCGCGCATTGGCGCATCGTCCCCCGCCAGCTGCACCACTTCGGTCTGCACCCGCAGCGCCGCCAGCGGGCTGCGCAACTCGTGCGCGGCATCGGAGGTGAAGCGCCGCTCCCGCACCAGCAACGCGTTGATGCGAGCGAACAGCGCATTGAGCGCATCCACCAGCGGACGCACCTCGGTCGGCACCTGGCGCGCGTCCAACGGCGTCGCGTCATCGGGCGCGCGCCGGCGCAAACCGGCCGCCACCGCGCGCAGCGGCCGCAGCTCGCGCCCGACCATCAGCGCGATCAGCAGCATCAGCACCGGCAGCGTCGCCAGCCAGGGCACCAGCTGGCCGGTCACCATGCCCAGCGCCATATCGCGCCGGTAATCCCACTCCTGGCCGACCACGATGCGATAGCGCCCATCCGGGCTGGTCAGCCACAGCAGGCGCCAGCTGTCGTCATCGCCTTTGCGCTCGCCGTCGGTAAAACCTTCACGCTCCCCGTCAAACAGGAAATCGGCGCCGTTCTCGCCGTCGTTGAGCAGCATCTTGCCTTGGCGATCGAAGATGGCGAACGCCAGCGCGTCGTCGTCCTGATCGCCACGCTTGCCGTGATGCACCAGCTTCTTGGTTTTCGGCAGGCTGCGCGCGCTTTCATCGGCCAGCAGATCGCCGAGGTTGGCGGTC
Organism: Serratia sp. TSO36; assembly: GCF_057808395.1. Classification (NCBI taxonomy): domain Bacteria; kingdom Pseudomonadati; phylum Pseudomonadota; class Gammaproteobacteria; order Enterobacterales; family Yersiniaceae; genus Serratia; species Serratia sp. TSO36. The sequence continues at coordinate 81,588 of NZ_JBJZOU010000024.1, forward strand.
GCCAGCCGTTTGGCGAACAGCATCTGCTGGGTGTCGAACACTTCATTGATGGTGTTGCGCGACATCACCCAGGCCACCACGCTGGCGGTGCACCAGGTCATCAGCGCCAATAGACTGAAGATCAGGATCAGACGCAGCCGCAGGCTGAGACGCTTCACGGCGCATCCCCCAGCGTGTAACCCACGCCGTGAATGGTGCGGATGAAGCCGTTGCCCAGCTTGCGCCGCAGGTGGTGAATATGCACCTCCACCGCGTTGCTGCTCACCTCGTCGTCCCAGTTGTACAGCTTCTCCTGAATCAACGGCCGCGCCAGCACCCGCCCCTTGTTGTGCAGAAACAGCTCCAGCACCGCCAACTCGCGCGGCGTCAGCGTCACCGGCTCGCCGTTGCAGCTCACGCTGCGGGTGGCGCTGTCAAACACCACATTGCCGTGCGTCAGCTGCGGCATCAGTTGGCCGTGGCGACGGCGGATCAGCGCCTGCAGACGCGCCGCCACTTCGGCCAGCGCGAACGGCTTGCACAGATAATCGTCGGCGCCGCTTTGCAGCCCGCTGACCCGCTGCTCCAACGCATCGCGGGCGGTGAGGATCAGCACCGGCACGTCCTGCCCGGCCTGGCGCCACTGGCGCAGCAGATCCAGGCCATCGAGGCCCGGCAGGCTGAGATCGAGGATCACCGCGTCGTACGGCGCGCTGTCCAGCGCATTTTTGCCAACGGCGCCGTCGGTGAACCAGTCCAGATTGAAGCCGAGTTTGGTCAGCCCGGCCTTGATGCCGTCCCCGATCAGTTTGTCATCTTCGATCAGCAGAATTCGCATGAGTATCCCTTTTCAGTCATTGCGCCATTGCACCACAAGGTTCTTAAGAACCGCTTAAGCATGGCGATCCGCGCTACCCACCCCGATCGGGTTACAGTAGAATGGCTGCACTTTTTTGCAGCCTGGGCCTGCGCAAGCCGCACGGCCCGTTTCTGGAGACGTTGTGATGAAACCCACCACCGTGACCCACTTGCGCCAGTGGAAACAGGAGCAACGCAAGTTTGCTACCCTTACCGCCTACGATGCCAGCTTTGCCAAACTGTTTGAAGAGCAAGGCATCAAAGTCCTGTTGGTGGGCGATTCGCTGGGCATGACGCTGCAGGGCCACGACTCCACGCTGCCGGTCACCGTCGCCGACGTAGCCTATCACACGCGCGCCGTGCGCCGCGGCGCGCCGGCCTGCCTGCTGCTGGCCGATCTGCCGTTCATGAGTTACGCCACCCCGGAACAGACCTTCGCCAACGCCGCCGAGCTGATGCGCGCCGGCGCCAACATGGTGAAACTGGAAGGCGGCAGTTGGCTGTGCGACACGGTGAAAATGCTTGCCGAGCGCGCGGTGCCGGTGTGCGGCCATCTGGGCCTGACGCCGCAGTCGGTCAACGTGTTCGGCGGCTATAAGGTGCAAGGGCGCGACGAACTGGCCGCCAAACAGCTGCTGCAGGACGCGCAGAACCTGGAGCTGGCCGGCATTCAGCTGCTGGTGCTGGAATGTGTGCCGACCGAGCTGGCGCGCCAGATCACCGAAGCGCTGTCCATTCCGGTCATCGGCATCGGCGCCGGCAACGGCACCGACGGCCAGATCCTGGTGATGCACGACGCCTTCGGCATCACCGGCGGCCACACGCCGAAGTTCGCCAAGAACTTCCTGGCGCAGAGCGGCGATATCCGCACGGCGGTGCAGCACTACATTCAGGAAGTGGAACAAGGCCTCTACCCGGCGGCTGAACACTCTTTTAACTAAGCGATGGTTCCAGGAGTCACCCAATGATTATTATCGAAACCCTGCCGATGCTGCGTCAGCAGATCCGCCGCTGGCGCCAGGAAGGCAAACGCATCGCGCTGGTGCCGACCATGGGCAACCTGCACGACGGCCATATGACGCTGGTCGATGAAGCGCGCGCCCGCGCCGACGTGGTGGTGGTGAGCATTTTCGTCAATCCGATGCAGTTCGATCGACCGGACGATCTGGCGCGCTACCCGCGCACGCTGCAGGAAGACAGCGAGAAGCTGACCCGCCGCGGCGTCGATCTGGTGTTCGCGCCGGCCCCGGCCGCGGTCTATCCGCAGGGGCTGGAGCAGCAAACTTACGTCGACGTGCCGGGCATCTCCAGCATCCTGGAAGGCGCAAGCCGGCCGGGCCACTTCCGCGGCGTTTCCACCATCGTCAGCAAGCTGTTTAACCTGGTGCAGCCTGACTTGGCCTGCTTCGGCGAGAAAGATTACCAACAGCTGGCGCTGATCCGCAAAATGGTGGCGGACATGGGTTACGACATCGACATCGTCGGCGTGCCGACCGTGCGCGCCAAAGACGGCCTGGCCCTCAGCTCGCGCAACGGCTACCTGACCGCCGAAGAGCGCAAGGTCGCTCCGCAGCTGAGCAAGATCATGAACGCGCTGGCGCAACAGTTGGCCAATGGCGAACGCCATGTCGAAGAGCTGCTGGAGCAGACCGCCGAGCAGCTGCGCGCCGCCGGCTTTACGCCGGATGAGCTGTTTATTCGCGACGCCGACAGCCTGCAGCCGCTGACGGTGGACAGCCAGCGGGCGGTGGTGCTGATGGCCGCCTGGCTGGGCAAGGCACGTCTTATCGACAACCAGCAGGTCGATCTGACGCTGTAAGCCATTTTTTATACTGTCGTCACCCTTGGCAGCTGACCATTGGTAGACAATGGCGGAGCAATCGGTGACGATAGGGATTGCAGGGATGCAGGAGAGATGTTCAACCCCAGCGCCTGTGAAGGCCGATATTCAGTTAGGTAAAGCTATGATACGTACTATGCTGCAAGGCAAGCTGCATCGCGTCAAAGTCACTCAGGCTGACTTGCACTATGAAGGGTCCTGCGCCATCGACCAGGATTTCCTGGAGGCCGCCGGCATTCTGGAATATGAAGCGATCGATATTTACAACGTGGATAACGGCCAGCGCTTCTCCACCTACGCCATCGCCGCCGAGCGCGGTTCGCGCATCATTTCGGTTAACGGCGCCGCCGCGCGCTGCGCCTGCGTGGGCGACAAACTGATCATCTGCTCCTATGTGCAAATGACCGACGCCGACGCCCGCCAACACCACCCGAAAGTCGCCTATTTCGAAGGTGACAACAACCTGCAGCGCAAGGCGAAAGCCGTGCCGGTTCAGGTCGCCTGACACTAAAACGGGCGCCTTGCGCGCCCGTTCTTCCTTACTGCACCACCACCGTGCCCGGCTTGTTGGCTATCCGATCCGCCATGGTCTGGATCGAGTCGGTGCGCAGAATATACAGCCGCTTCAGCGTATAGGGGTTATCCCCCGGCTTCACCTTGCCCTGCACCGTGGTCACCGCCAGATGGAAACCGGCGTCCTGCGCCGCCTGGATCGCCCGCTGGTTATAGCCGCCGAACGGGTAGGACAGATACAGCACGTGCGGGTTGAACTGCGACAGCGCGCGGCGCGAGCGCTCAAAATCGAACTCGATATTGTGCAGCGAACGGCTCAGCAAAATCGGCTGGCGGTTGCCGTCGGTGCGGTGCAGGAAGTGGGTATGCGACTGCACGTCGAACACGTCCTGAATCTGCTTCAGCTCCGAGACGCTCATAAACTGCAGCGAGTCCGGGTTCCATTTCTGCGGGTGGCGTTTGATGCGCGAAGAGATGATGAACGCCGTGGCGCGGAAACCGTAATCCTTCAGCACCGGGTAAGCGTAGCGATAAACCGATTTCAGCCCGTCGTCGAAGGTCAGCACGATCGCCTTGCCCGGCAGGTTGATCTGGTTCTTCAGGTAGGCTTCCAGCTGATACAGCGAAATGGTGTCGTAGCCCGCCTGCTTCAGGTAGGTCATCTGGTTGCTGAACGCCACGTCTGAGGTGGTGGTCGAGGTGTGGCGGAAGCGCTTGTTCTCTTCGTTTTTCAGCAGGTGATGATAGGTCAGCACCGGTATGCCGCTATCTATCTCGCAGTCCAGCTCATTGACAAACCCCAGCCGCTCGCCGATGTTGACCTCGTACCAGGTGTTGTTCAGGCGATCCTTCAGCTTGCCGATGATCGGATAGCGCAGGTTGCCTTCCAGCGTGCCCAAGACCTCGCTGTCCTTGTCCGCCGCGGTATAAACGTCGATCGTTTTTTGGGTGATCAGATTCTGGTTGGTCAGCGGTTTGTTCAGCTCGCCCAGATCGTCTTGTACCTTGCGCGACTTCTTCAGTTCGCGCACGTCATCTTTATCGATAAAGCCGGTGCCGTGCCCGAATTTGAATTCGTAGTATTCCGCATCCGCCGGGAACACCTGGATCAGCTGCCCACGCTTCACTTCTCCTACCGGGATCACATGCTCGCCCACCAACGCATAGACTTCGCTATCGCGCTGCGCTTCCATGTATTCAGATTTAACCGCGCCGTCTTCCGACAGCAGATTCGCCAGGCTCACAGGGGAAACCAACGACATCAGAATGCCGAGGAAACCAGCCGCTAACGTGTATTGAGGCCGCATGATGATGTTCTACTTACGAGTGCGTAATGACTAAAGTGAAGGAAATGTGGAGCGCCAGCATAGCACGATTTGAACAACGGGGAACTAGCGGTTATTTGAGCAATTCTATTGATTTACGCGCCGCCTGCGCCAAATCAAGAAAAGCGCCCCCGCCGGAAAAGCGGGGGCGCGATACCATCAGCTGCGCAGGCCGCGGCCGCGCTCGATCAGGTACCAGGAAAGCAGGTAAAACACCGCGATAAACGCCAGCAGCACCGCCATGGTGAACGCCAGCGGCACGTCGTTGATGCCGAGGAAACCGTAGCGGAAACCGCTGATCATATAGACGATGGGGTTCAGCTTGGACACCGCCTGCCAGAATGGCGGCAGCAGCGACAGCGAGTAGAACACCCCGCCCAGGTAGGTCAGCGGCGTCAGCACGAAGGTCGGGATCAGGCTGATATCGTCGAAGGTGGTGGCGAACACCGCATTGATCAGCCCCGCCAGCGAGAACAGGATCGCCGTCAGCAGCAGCGTCAGCGCAATCACCCACCAGGCGTGCACCTGCAGCGGCACAAAGAACAGCGAGATGATGGTCACCAGCACGCCGACGCAGATGCCGCGCGCCACGCCGCCGCCGACATAGCCGGCGATCACCACGTGGGTCGGCACCGGCGCCACCAGCAGCTCCTCAATGTTGCGCTGGAATTTGGCGCTGAAGAACGACGAGGCAACGTTGGCATAGGAGTTGGTGATCACCGCCATCATGATAAGGCCGGGCACAATGAACTGCATGTAGCTGAAGCCGTGCATATCGCCGATGCGCGAGCCGATCAGATTGCCGAAGATGATGAAGTACAACGTCATGGTGATCACCGGCGGCACCAGGGTCTGGATCCAGATGCGCGCGAACCGGTTCACCTCTTTGGCCCAGATGCTCTGCAAGGCCACCCAATACAAACGCGTCATGCTTTTTCTCCATTGCCGTTAACCAGGGTGACAAACAGTTCTTCCAGGCGGTTCGCCTTGTTGCGCATGCTCAGCACCTGCACGCCCTGCGCACTCAGTTGGGTGAACAGGCCGTTCAGCCCCTGCTCGCGCATCACTTCCACTTCCAGCGTCGAGGTATCCGTCAGGCGGCTGTGGTAACCGTCCAGCTTCGGCAACGGGCTCTTCGCCGCCAAATCGAGGATGAAGGTTTCCGACTTCAGCTTGGCCAGCAGCCCCTTCATCGAGGTGTTTTCCACCAGCTCCCCGTTCTGGATGATGCCGATGTTGCGGCACAGCATCTCCGCCTCTTCCAGATAGTGGGTGGTGAGGATAATAGTGGTGCCCTGGGCGTTCAGCTCTTTCAGGAAGCCCCACATCGAGCGACGCAGCTCGATATCCACCCCGGCGGTCGGCTCATCGAGGATCAGCAGCTTCGGCTGATGCATCAACGCGCGGGCGATCATCAGGCGGCGCTTCATGCCGCCGGACAGCATGCGGGCGCGCTCGTTGCGCTTGCCCCACAGATCCAGCTGATTGAGGTATTTTTCGGCGCGCGCCATCGCTTCACGCCGCGTGACGCCGTAGTAACCCGCCTGGTTCACCACGATCTGCAACACGGTCTCGAACGGGTTGAAGTTGAACTCCTGCGGCACCAGGCCGAGCTGGCGCTTGGCATTGACGATGTCTTTATCGATGTCGTAACCGAACACCCGCACGCTGCCGGCCGTTTTGTTCACCAGCGAGCTGATGATGCCGATGGTGGTGGATTTTCCGGCGCCGTTTGGCCCCAGCAGGGCATAAAAATCCCCCGCTTCGACGCTCAGGTCGATACCGCGCAGCGCCTTGACGCCACCGGCGTAAGTCTTGGTCAGCTGCGCTAATTCCAGTGCATAATTCATATGTAAAATAGTACCTTATGACGATGAGTATGCCGCTGCGCCCCTGTTTGCGAGGCTTGAAACACTAACGATAATCCTAGCATCGGCGACGTTTTCACTGAGTCGAATCCGTGCGGAAAATGAGGCTGCACCACTGTTCCGATTTCCAAAGTGTGACGCTTACCCTATATTACCCCAACGCAATCTGTCCGTTACGGGTCAATCACCTCCATGAAAGAAATCGAAGAGCTTATCGCCAACAACCAGGCCTGGTCGGCCAACATCAGCCAGGAAGACCCGGAATTTTTTGAACGTTTAGCCCAGGCGCAAAAGCCCCGCTTCTTATGGATTGGTTGCTCTGACAGCCGCGTTCCCGCAGAACGCCTGACCGGCCTCGAGCCGGGTGAACTGTTCGTCCATCGCAACGTGGCGAACCTCGTTATCCACACCGATCTTAACTGCCTGTCGGTGGTGCAGTATGCGGTAGATGTGCTGGAAGTCGAACACATCATCATCTGCGGCCACCTGGGCTGCGGCGGCGTGCAGGCGGCGGTGGAAAACCCGGAGCTGGGGTTGATCGACAACTGGCTGCTGCATATTCGCGATCTGTGGTACAAGCACAGCTCGCTGCTGGGCGAGCTGCCGCCGGAGCAGCGTTTCGACATGCTGTGCGAGATCAACGTCATTGAGCAGGTATACAACCTGGGCCACTCCACCATCATGCAGTCCGCGTGGAAGCGCGGCCAGAAGGTGATGATCCACGGTTGGGTGTACGGCATTCAGGACGGCCGCCTGCGCGATATGGAAGTGCTGGCGACCAGCCGCGAGAGCCTGGAGATGGGCTATCGCAAAGCGATAGCCAAACTGAAGCAGGATAAAGGCGTATAACCCCGCCGCGGGCGCGGCTGGCCGCGCCCCACATCAATTACTCGTCCAGCAGCACCACTTTGCCGACGTACGGCAGGTGACGGTAGCGCTGAGCGTAGTCGATGCCATACCCCACCACGAACTCATCCGGGATCGAGAAGCCGACATATTCGACCGGCACCTGCACTTCACGGCGCTCAGGCTTGTCCAGTAAGGTGCAAATCGCCAGCGATTTCGGCCCGCGCAGCGCCAAAATCTCGCGCACTTTGTTCAGCGTGTTACCGGAATCGATGATGTCTTCCACGATCAGCACGTCTTTGCCGCGAATGTCTTCGTCCAGATCCTTGAGGATTTTCACGTCACGGGTGGTGGACATGCCGCTGCCGTAGCTGGAGGCGGTCATAAAGTCGACTTCGTGCGGCACGTCGATGGCGCGGCACAGATCGGCCATGAACATGAAGGAGCCGCGCAGCAGCCCGACCAGCACCATGTCGCTGCCGCTGTCGCGGTAATGTTCGGTGATCTGGCGGCCAAGTTCGGCGATACGGGTCTTAACTTCCTGCTCGGAAATCATTACGTCTACAGTGTGTTTCATAGTATTCAGGTCAGTTGCCGGAAGAAAGGCGCAGAGTTTAGCATAGGCCGTTACGAGTTGCCTCTCTCCCGGACAGGGGCGTTTTCTTTATTAAGGGTATTCATGACGAGCGTGCAGGACACCCACTATTTCAATGTGTGCAGCCAACACGCGGTAAACCACAATGTAATTAGGATGAACAACCATTTCACGAGTCCCGTTCACCCTGTCTGGCCGGAACAGATAAGGATGTTCCGCTAACGGGATAACCGACTCTTCAATGCGTTGTAACAGAGCCTCAGCGGCAACTGGATTTCGCTCCGCGATAAAGGCGAGCAGCGTGTATAAACCCGTTTTTGCTTCGTCAGTCCATTTGACGATTAACATGAAGATCAGGCCGATTTTCTTTTGGCTTTCGCCTGCTCGATAATGTGACGAGCACCGGCCATAACCTCGTCATGGGGAATACGGGGGGAGTCGCTATTGATGGAAGATTCCATGGTGCTTCTGAACCAACGATCGTAGCTATCAGCCTGCTCTTGAGTCTCAAACTCAGAAACGATGAGATCCAATTTTGTCGGCATAACGCACTCCTCAACAGCTGATATTTTAATCAGTATAACGGCTTCCTTTCATTGAACCAAGCAGTGACGACGCGAGCGCGCCGCCACCTGAGCGACGGGCCGCGATCATTCGCCGACGGTGAAGCCCATCATCATGCCGGTATCTTCGTGCTCCAGCAGGTGGCAGTGGGCCATGTACGCATGTTCGCTGCTGGCCGGATGGTCGAAGCGCACCAGCACTTCGCTGCGCCACCCTTCGACGCGCACCGTGTCCTTCCAGCCGCTGCGATGCGCCGCCGGCGGTTTGCCATTTTCCGACAGGATACGGAACTGGGTGCCGTGAATATGGAACGGGTGCAACATCATGTCGCCCTCGCCGGAAATGGTCCACTTTTCATACTGGCCCCGTTTGGCGGCGAACATCGGCTTGGTCATGTCGAAGGCCTTGCCGTTGATCATGTTGCCGTGGCTGAAGTCGAACGGTTTGGCTTTACCCTGCGCGCCGCCGTGATCCATCCCTGCCATACTGCCATGATCCATGCCCTTCATGTTGCCGTGGTCCATGCCCTGCATGCCGCCCTTTTCCATGCCTTTCATGTTGCCGTGGTCCATGCCTTTCATGTCTCCACCGCCCATCGCGCCATGATTCATGCTCATGCCGGCCATCGCCTGGTGACCATAACGATCCATCAGCGCCTGCATGCCGAGCATATCCAGCTGCGGATCCATCATCAGCTGCAGCCAACGCTCCTGGATACCGGTGGTAGCGGGTAATGTCGGCAGTTTCACCAGGCTGTCCGGCATGGTTTTGATGCCCTGCGCCAGCGACGGCTGAATGCGCAACACCGGCAGCGGTTGATCGAACGGCGCCAGCGTCATACCCATCTGCTTCACCGGCAGCGTCACAATGTCGAACGCTTTCCCGTCGGAGGCATCCACCAGCACTTCAAAACGTTCGCCCATCAGCATCGGCAGCTCGGTCAGTTTCACCGGCTCCGCCAGGAAACCGCCGTCGCTGGCGATGACATACAGCGGACGGTTGTCACTGGCCGCCAGATTCAGCGAGCGGGCGTTGCAGCCGTTGAGGAAGCGCAGGCGCAGCCAGCCGCGCGGCGCCAAATGTTGCGGATACTGCGCGCCATTGGTGAACATGCGATCGCCAAACCAGCCCACCGCCGCGCTCATCACGTCCAGGCGGTATTCGATTTGTGCGTCTTTGCCCAACCGCTTATCTTGCAGGATCACCGGAATATCATCCTGCCCCCAGGTTTTCGGCAGCGGCAGTTTGGCGCTCTCCTCATCTTCCAGCAGCACCAGCCCCGCCAACCCCATCATCACCTGGCTGCCGGTTTTACCGTGGGTATGCGGGTGGAACCAGCAGGTGGCCGCCGGTTGATCGACGGTGAAATTCACCGTGCGCGTCGCGCCGGGATGGATCAATGCCTGCGGGCCGCCATCGACGTCGCCGGGAATTTCCAGGCCGTGCCAGTGGACGGTGCTGGCCTCCGCCAGGCCGTTTTTGATATCGACCGTCACCGGCTGGCCACGCTGCAGCTGCACCGCCGGCCCGAGCAGCGCGCCGTTGAATCCCCAGGTTTTGGTGGCGGCGCCGGGCAACCAGCGGGTTTCCCCCGCCTGCAGCGCCAGCGCAATTTTTCCCTGCGCGTCCGGCGTCAACAACGGCGGCACCGGCAGGGCCGGCCGATCGGCCGCCCAGGCGGCCCGGCTCCATAACGGCAATGTGCTCGCAGCGCCCAGTGCGGCGGTTAATTTAATAAAATCACGGCGTAACATCGCTGACTCCCTTTTCTCAGTGACATAACTCAATGCCGCCAGCCTAAACCTTCCCCCTGGCGGAAGGTCAAGCCTTTCCTGGCGGTATTTTAAGCTATGCCTCACAATCAAGAGAATATGGCTGGCAAACGCAACGCCGGCCCGGCAGCAATAAAATTTGGTGCCTTTACAGGCAAGTGTGGTAACGTCAGCAAACGACAAACAGGCCTATTTCATGATGAAAAAAACAACGTTATCGATGCTGTTGCTGGCGATGCTGGGCTTCTCCAACGCCAGTCTGGCGCTGAATGAATCCGAGGCGGAAGATCTGGCCGATCTGACGGCGGTATTTATTTATTTGAAAAATGATTGCGGCTACAACGATTTGCCAAACGCGCAAATCAAACGCGCCATCGTCTATTTCGCGCAACAAAACCGCTGGGATTTGAGCAACTACAACAGCTTCAATATGAAGGCGCTGGGCGAAGACAGCTATCGCGATCTCAGCGGCATCGCCATTCCAACGCCCAAGAAGTGCAAATCGCTGGCGCGCGACTCTTTGAGCCTGCTGGCCTACGCCAACTAATTCCTTCCCCTTTCCCGCCCGCCTAACGCTCTCTCTGTCTGAAATTCAACCGTGCATCACCAGGCAGAGTTAGCTATGATGTTGCGCCGATTTTTCATGGCTGTTATTACGGAGTTTCCCGCACATGACCCAGAAAGAAATTTGGTACGAAACGCTGCATACGGGCTTCGGCCAGTATTTCTCGGTAGAGAAGGTGCTGTACCGCGAGAAGACCGATCACCAGGATCTGGTGATCTTCGAGAACCCGGTGCTGGGGCGCGTGATGGCGCTCGACGGCGTGGTGCAAACCACCGAGCGTGACGAGTTCATCTATCACGAAATGCTGACCCACGTGCCGCTGCTGGCGCACAGCGCGGCGAAGAAAGTGCTGATCATCGGCGGCGGCGACGGCGGCATGCTGCGCGAAGTCAGCCGGCACCCTGGCGTGGAGCAGATCACCATGGTCGAGATCGACGCCGGTGTCGTCGAGTTCTGCCGCCAGTACCTGCCCAACCACAGCGCCGGCGCCTATGACGATCCGCGCTTCAAGCTGGTGATCGACGACGGCGTCAACTTCGTGAACCAAACCGACGAAACCTTCGATGTGATCATCTCCGACTGCACCGATCCGATCGGCCCCGGCGAAAGCCTGTTCACTTCAGCGTTTTATGAAGGCTGCGCCCGCTGCCTGAATGAGGGCGGCATTTTCGTCGCGCAGAACGGCGTCTGCTTCCTGCAACAGGACGAGGCGGTCAACAGCCACGCCAAACTGAGCCGCTACTTTACCGACGTCAGCTTCTATCAGGCGGCGATCCCGACCTATTACGGCGGCATCATGACCTTTGCCTGGGCGAGCCAGAACCCGGCGCTGCGCCAGCGCGATCTGCCTACTCTGCAACAGCGCTTTAACCAAAGCGGCCTACACTGTCGTTATTACAACCCGGCAATTCACGTCGGCAGTTTTGCCCTGCCGCAATATTTGCTCAATGCCCTGAACGTAACACGTTAAGCGAGAAGATAAAGGAGGTGGCCCAAATTGCATAAGCTAAAACTGCACGGCTTCAACAACCTGACCAAGAGCCTGAGTTTTTGTATTTACGATATTTGTTACGCCAAGACCGCGGACGACCGCGACGGCTATATCGCCTACATTGACGAACAATATAACGCCAACCGGCTGACCGAGATCCTGAGCGAAACCTGCTCGATCATCGGCGCCAATATTCTGAACATCGCGCGTCAGGACTACGAGCCGCAGGGCGCCAGCGTCACCATCCTGGTCAGCGAAGAGCCGATCGATCCGAAAGACGTCGATACGTCGGAGCATCCCGGCCCGCTGCCGAACACGGTCGTTGCGCACCTGGACAAGAGCCATATCTGCGTACACACCTACCCGGAAAGCCATCCGGAAGGCGGGCTATGCACCTTCCGCGCCGATATCGAGGTTTCGACCTGCGGCGTCATTTCGCCCCTCAAGGCGCTGAACTACTTAATTCACCAGCTGGAATCCGACATCGTCACCATGGACTATCGCGTGCGCGGTTTTACCCGCGACGTGAACGGCGTGAAACATTACATCGATCATGAGATCAATTCGATCCAGAACTTTATGTCGGAAGACATCAAGGCGCTGTATCACATGATGGACGTGAACGTTTACCAGGAAAATATCTTCCATACCAAGATGTTGCTGAAAGATTTCGATCTGAAGCACTACCTGTTCAACGCGGAACCGGAGGCGCTGAGCGCCGCCGAACGCAAGCAGATCACCGATCTGTTATGGAAAGAGATGCAGGAAATCTATTACGGCCGCAATATTCCGCATCTGTGATGGAAAGGGCGCGGCACGCCGCGCCCTGATGCTTAGTATTTCAGCATGAAAGAACGATAGGCCTTCAACACCAGCAGGAAGTCCTCAACGCCGCAGAATGAGAGGCTTTCTTCGTCGTAGTAATTCATCCCCTCTTCCATTTCATCGCCCTCGAACTCCAGCTGATTGGCGCGGATCATCACTTCTTCACCATCCATCAGCAGCGTATATTCATGGCCTTCCAGCTGCCATTGACGTTCACTGCCTTTGACCTCGGCCGCACCGGCTTCAATCCGGTCCAGCAGGTTGAAATCGCCTTTGACTTCTTCGTTGATCCAGTGGCCAATCGCTTCATGCCCCATCGAAAATCTGACGATCACCTGACCGGTGACGTCACGCAGAAATTCGTAATCCATAGCATGCCCTCCTGAGCCCTTTTTCTTAGTGTAAACATAAATGGCGGACTAACTCAGTGAGCGCTCGCAAAGTTGGCAACTGAGCAAAATAAAACGGGAGGCCAAGGCCTCCCGTTAAACAGTTGCGCAATATAGCGGCTTACACGGCGGTTTGGAAGATCACGCCGTCGGCTTTTTCGGTGTACTGCCCCAGCTGGTCAAAGTTCAGGTAGCGGTAAGTATCCGCCGCCGTCTTGTCGACCTGCGCCATATAGGTCTGGTACTCGTCCGGCGTCGGCAGGCGGCCCAGCAGGGACGCAACCGCAGCCAGTTCGGCAGACGCCAGATAGACGTTGGCGCCGGTACCCAGACGGTTCGGGAAGTTACGGGTCGAGGTGGAGACCACCGTCGCACCGTCCGCCACGCGCGCCTGGTTGCCCATGCACAGCGAGCAGCCCGGGATCTCGATACGCGCGCCGCTTTTGCCGAAGACGCTGTAGTAGCCTTCTTCGGTCAGCTGAGCCGCGTCCATCTTGGTTGGCGGCGCCACCCACAGACGGGTTGGCAGCTGGCCCTTGTGCTGATCCAGCAGCTTGCCGGCCGCGCGGAAGTGGCCGATGTTGGTCATGCAAGACCCGATGAACACTTCATCGATTTTGCTGTTGGCCACGTCGGACAGCAGGCGCGCATCGTCAGGATCGTTCGGCGCGCACAGGATCGGCTCTTTGATCTCGTTCAGATCGATGTCGATCACCGCCGCGTATTCCGCATCCGCATCGCCTTCCAGCAGTTGCGGATCCGCCAGCCATTTTTCCATGCCCTGAATACGGCGCTCCAGCGTACGGCGGTCGCCGTAGCCTTCGGAGATCATCCACTTCAGCAGCACGATGTTGGAGTTCAGGTACTCTTCGATCGGCGCCTTGTCCAGCTTGATGGTACAACCGGCGGCGGAACGTTCGGCGGACGCATCGGTCAGCTCAAACGCCTGCTCGACCTTCAGATCCGGCAGGCCTTCGATCTCCAGGATGCGGCCGGAGAAGATGTTTTTCTTGCCCTTCTTCTCGACGGTCAGCAAGCCTTGCTGGATCGCGTAGTAAGGGATGGCGTGCACCAGATCGCGCAGGGTGATGCCCGGCTGCATTTTGCCTTTGAAGCGCACCAGCACCGACTCAGGCATATCCAGCGGCATTACGCCGGTCGCGGCGGCAAACGCCACCAGGCCGGAACCGGCCGGGAAGGAGATGCCGATCGGGAAGCGGGTGTGGGAATCGCCGCCGGTGCCGACGGTGTCAGGCAGCAGCATGCGGTTCAGCCAGGAGTGGATCACGCCGTCGCCCGGACGCAGCGAGACGCCGCCGCGGTTCATGATGAAGTCAGGCAGCGTGTGGTGCGTGGTCACGTCGACCGGTTTCGGGTACGCGGCGGTGTGGCAGAATGACTGCATGACCAGATCGGCGGAGAAGCCGAGGCAGGCCAGGTCTTTCAGCTCATCACGGGTCATCGGGCCGGTGGTGTCCTGAGAACCGACGGAGGTCATCTTCGGTTCGCAGTATTCGCCAGGGCGAATGCCGGCGACGCCGCAGGCGCGGCCGACCATTTTCTGCGCCAGCGAGAAGCCTTTGCTGCTGGCGGCGACCGGTTTGGCGATACGGAACACATCGCTGTGCGGCAGACCCAGCGCTTCGCGCGCCTTGGTGGTCAGGCCGCGGCCGATGATCAGCGGGATACGGCCGCCGGCGCGCACTTCATCCAGCAGCACGTCGGTTTTCAGCTCGAAGTTGGCGATCAGCGCGCCGGTTTCGTGGTTGCGCACTTCACCTTTGTATGGGTAAACGTCGATCACGTCGCCCATGTTCAGCTCGGACACGTCCACTTCGATCGGCAAGGCGCCGGCATCTTCCATGGTGTTGAAGAAGATAGGCGCAATCTTGCCGCCCAGCACCACGCCGCCGCCGCGCTTGTTCGGCACGTGCGGGATGTCGTCGCCCATAAACCACAGCACGGAGTTGGTGGCGGATTTACGGGAAGAACCGGTGCCGACCACGTCGCCGACGTAGGCCAGCGGGAAGCCTTTTTTGTTCAGCAGCTCGATCTGTTTGATCGGGCCGACGCTGCCCGGCTGATCCGGCACGATGCCTTCACGTTCGTTTTTCAGCATCGCCAGCGCGTGCAGCGGGATGTCCGGGCGCGACCAGGCGTCCGGCGCCGGAGAAAGGTCATCGGTGTTGGTTTCGCCGGTGACTTTGAACACGGTGACGGTGATCTTTTCCGCCAGCTCAGGGCGCGACAGGTACCATTCGGCGTCGGCCCAGGACTGCATGATCTGCTTGGCGTGCGGGTTACCGGCCTTGGCCTTCTCTTCCACGTCGTAGAAGTTGTCGAACATCAGCAGCGTGTGGGACAGCGCTTTCGCGGCGATAGGCGCCAGCGTTTCGTTATCCAGCGCTTCGATCAGCGGGTGAATGTTATAGCCGCCCTGCATGGTGCCTAACAGTTCAATGGCTTTCTCGGGGGTAACCAGGGGGGATGTCGCTTCACCTTTGGCGATGGCCGCCAGGAAACCTGCTTTGACGTAGGCGGCTTCGTCGACGCCCGGTGGAACACGGTTAATCAGCAGGTCTAACAGGAATTCTTCTTCGCCTTTTGGCGGATTCTTCAGTAGTTCGACCAGCGCGGCCATTTGGGTGGCGTCTAGCGGCTTAGGGGCGATGCCCTCAGCAGCACGCTCGGCTACGTGCTTACGGTATTCTTCTAGCACGACGTTCTCCTCGCTCTCATTGTCATTTATTGTGCCTGGCGTATATGCAAACCGGGTTTATACCCTTGGGGTTTCACTCTGTGGCTAGGCGATCGGCCCGTAAAGGCCCCGAAACGGTGATTGGGGCAAACAGACACGGTCAAACAGCGTTACAGCATGAAAGACTGATGGGTAGAGCGCACGGCGATATTGATGCCATCTATCCTGACGGGGCACTGCTGTCGATGTCCTGGACTGTAAGGTACAGTGCCCGGTTCCGCTCAGCCAGCATATCAGGATTTGAAACGGTTGTTAATTCGTTCACATAAAAGCAACATTAAATCTTTGCTGAATCGTTGAGCGCAGCGTAATCGGCTGCCGGACTAGCAGGGCATTATATCCATATAATTAGAATGGATATAAGCAGAGGGATCGGAATTTGGCGCGGCGGCCACAAAAATACCGCTTTCTGAGTTTGAGCAAAAAAAAACGGCTCCTTGTCAGGAGCCGCTTGTTAACCGGTCAAACCAGCAGAATTACTTCTTCTTGGCTTTCGGGTTAGGCAGGTCGGTGATGCTGCCTTCGTAGATCTCCGCCGCCAGGCCCACGGATTCGTGCAAGGTCGGGTGAGCGTGGATGGTCAGCGCGATGTCTTCCGCGTCGCAGCCCATCTCGATAGCCAGACCGATTTCACCCAGCAGTTCGCCGCCGTTGGTGCCGACAATCGCGCCACCGATGATGCGGTGAGTTTCTTTGTCGAAGATCAGTTTGGTCATGCCGTCTGCACAGTCGGAAGCGATCGCACGGCCGGAAGCCGCCCACGGGAAGGTGGAGGTTTCGTAGCTGATACCTTTCTCTTTCGCTTCTTTCTCGGTCAGACCCACCCATGCCACTTCCGGCTCGGTGTAAGCGATGGATGGGATCACTTTCGGATCGAAGTAGTGCTTCATGCCGGCGATAACTTCTGCGGCAACGTGGCCTTCGTGCACGCCTTTGTGCGCCAGCATCGGCTGACCGACGATGTCGCCGATAGCGAAGATGTGCGGCACGTTGGTGCGCAGCTGTTTGTCGACGTTGATGAAGCCACGCTCGTCAACTTCAACACCGGCTTTGCCGGCATCCAGCAGTTTGCCGTTCGGCACGCGGCCGATCGCCACCAGCACCGCGTCGTAACGCTGTGGTTCTGCCGGCGCTTTTTTACCTTCCATCGTGACGTAGATGCCGTCTTCTTTGGCTTCTACCGCGGTCACTTTGGTTTCCAGCATCAGGTTGAACTGCTTGCTGATACGTTTGGTGAAGACTTTCACCACGTCTTTATCTGCCGCCGGGATAACCTGATCGAACATCTCAACGACGTCGATCTGTGAACCCAGCGCATGGTATACGGTGCCCATTTCCAGGCCGATGATGCCGCCGCCCATAACCAGCAGACGCTCTGGGACGGTTTTCAGCTCCAGCGCATCGGTGGAATCCCACACGCGTGGATCTTCATGAGGAATGAATGGCAGTTGGATCGGACGAGAACCTGCAGCGATGATGGCGTTGTCGAAGTTGATGGTGGTTGGGCCGTTTTCGCCTTCAACAACCAGGGTGTTAGCGCCGGTGAACTTGCCCAGGCCGTTGACCACTTTCACTTTACGGCCTTTCGCCATGCCAGCCAGACCGCCGGTCAGCTGAGTGATGACTTTTTCTTTCCAGACGCGCACTTTGTCGATGTCGGTTTTCGGCTCGCCGAAAACGATGCCGTGTTCGGCCAGCGCTTTGGCTTCTTCGATCACTTTGGCAACGTGCAGCAGTGCTTTGGAAGGGATACATCCCACGTTCAGGCAAACCCCGCCCAGAGTGGAATAACGTTCAACCAGAACGGTTTCAAGACCTAAGTCAGCGCAACGAAAGGCTGCAGAGTAACCTGCCGGGCCCGCCCCAAGTACCACGACCTGAGTTTTAATTTCAGTACTCATCATGACCTCTTAATTGATTGTCCGGCGGGTCAGACGTCATTTTTATTGCTAATCGATCTCATAACGCCCTTCATCCACCGGGACGCTTACACCGCGAGCAGTTTACAGAATTGTTAATAATCTGCAAAGCGTGTTCGAGTGACCCGTGTCTCAACAATTTTGTCGAGTTATGCAAAATCCGACAAAACTGCTACAGAATCGTCAGGGGCGCAGCATGCTGCGCCCCTTTTGCATTACATCACCAGACGGCGAATGTCGGACAACATGTTGTTGATGATGGTGATGAAGCGCGCACCATCGGCACCGTCGATAACGCGGTGGTCGAAGGACAGCGACATCGGCATCATCAGGCGCGGCATGAACTCTTTACCGTTCCAGACCGGCTCCATCGCAGACTTGGAGACGCCCAGGATAGCCACTTCCGGCGCGTTGACGATCGGCGCGAAGTGAGTCGTCCCGATGCCACCCAGGCTGGAGATGGTGAAGCAGCCGCCCTGCATCTCGCCCGCGGTCAGCTTGCCGTCGCGCGCTTTCTTGGAGATGGTCATCAGTTCGCGAGACAGCTCGGTGATGCTCTTCTTGTTCACGTCCTTGAACACCGGAACCACCAGGCCGTTCGGGGTATCTACCGCCACGCCGATGTTGATGTATTTCTTCAGCGTCAGCTTCTGACCGTCTTCGGACAGCGAGCTGTTGAAGCGCGGCATCTGCTCCAGAGCGGCAGCAACGGCTTTCATGATGAACACGACAGGCGTGAACTTCACGTCCAGCTTGCGCTTGGCCGCTTCTTCGTTCTGCTGTTTGCGGAACGCTTCCAGATCGGTGATGTCGGTTTTGTCGAAGTGAGTCACGTGCGGGATCATCACCCAGTTGCGGCTCAGGTTCGCGCCAGAGATCTTCTGGATGCGGCCCATTTCGACTTCTTCGATCTCGCCGAACTTGCTGAAGTCCACTTTCGGCCATGGCAGCATGCCTGGCAGACCGCCGCCGGCAGCGGCCGGGGCCGCTTCAGCGCGTTTCACCGCGTCTTTCACGTAAGCCTGAACGTCTTCGCGCAGGATGCGACCTTTACGACCGGTGCCTTTCACTTTCGCCAGGTTAACGCCGAATTCACGCGCCAGACGACGAATGACCGGGGTCGCGTGCACGTATGCCGCGTTCTCGGCGAACTCGCCTTTGTCGTCAGCTTTCGCAGCCGGAGCGGCGGCTTTCGCGGCGGCCGGCGCCGGCGCAGCTTCCGCTTTAGCGGCTGGAACGGCGGCAGCGGCAGGCGCAGCGCCTTCCACTTCGAACACCATGATCAGGGAGCCGGTTTTCACTTTGTCGCCGGTCGCGATCTTGATCTCTTTCACGGTACCCGCGAACGGTGCAGGCACTTCCATGGAGGCCTTGTCGCCTTCCACGGTGATCAGAGACTGCTCGGCGGCAACCTTGTCGCCCACCTTAACCATCACTTCGGTCACTTCGACTTCGTCGCCGCCAATATCCGGCACGGCGACGTCTTTGGCCGCAGAGGCCGCAGGCGCTGCAGCGGCAGCCGGTGCTTCAGCCGTAGCCGGGGCCGCAGCGGAAGCGGCGCCGGCCACTTCGAACACCATGATCAGGGAACCGGTTTTCACTTTGTCGCCGGTCGCGATCTTGATCTCTTTCACGGTACCCGCGAACGGCGCAGGGACTTCCATGGAAGCCTTGTCGCCTTCCACGGTGATCAGGGACTGCTCGGCTTCCACCTTGTCGCCCACTTTCACCAGGATCTCGGTCACTTCGACTTCGTCGGCGCCGATGTCCGGCACGGCAACGTCTTTGGCCGCAGCGGCGGCCGGGGCAGCTGCTGCTGCCGCCGGTTTTTCTTCCGCTTTCGCCGCCGGTGCAGCTTCCGCTGCGCCTGCCGCTTCGAAGATCATGATCAGTTTGCCGGTTTCGGTTTTATCGCCGACCGCCACTTTGATCTCTTTCACCACGCCCGCCTGCGGGGATGGCACTTCCATGGAAGCCTTGTCGCCTTCCACGGTGATCAGCGATTGTTCCGCTTCAACTTTATCGCCGACCTTCACCAGAATCTCGGTGATTTCGACTTCATCTGCACCGATGTCCGGTACGTTGATTTCGATAGACATTATTCAGTACCTCTTAGGCCAGACGCGGGTTAACTTTTTCCGGGTTGATGTCGAATTTCTTGATTGCATCGGCAACCACAGAAGCTTCGATCTCACCGCGTTTAGCCAGTTCACCCAGAGCAGCAACCACCACGTAGGATGCATCGACTTCGAAGTGGTGACGCAGGTTTTCGCGGCTGTCCGAACGACCGAAGCCGTCGGTGCCCAGTACGCGATAGTCGCTGGCCGGCACATAAGTACGAACCTGTTCGGCGAACAGTTTCATGTAGTCGGTAGAAGCTACCGCCGGCGCGTCGCTCATCACCTGAGCGATGTAAGGCACGCGTGGCGTTTCGGTTGGGTGCAGCATGTTCCAGCGCTCGCAGTCCTGGCCGTCGCGCGCCAGCTCGGTGAACGAGGTCACGCTGTAGGTGTCGGAACCCACGCCGTAGTCCTTCGCCAGGATCTGCGCAGCTTCGCGCACGTGGCGCAGGATGGCGCCGGAGCCCAGCAGCTGTACCTTGCCTTTGCTGCCTTCCAGCGTTTCCAGCTTGTAGATACCCTTGCGGATACCTTCTTCCGCACCCTGCGGCATCGCAGGCATGTGGTAGTTTTCGTTCAGCGTGGTCAGGTAGTAGTACACGTTTTCCGGGTTGTCGCCATACATGCGCACCAGACCGTCGTGCATGATCACCGCTACTTCGTACGCGTAAGCCGGATCGTAAGAGATGCAGTTAGGGATGGTCAGAGACTGAATGTGGCTGTGGCCATCTTCGTGCTGCAGACCTTCGCCGTTCAGGGTAGTACGGCCCGAGGTCCCACCGATCAGGAAGCCGCGCGCCTGTTGGTCGCCCGCTGCCCAGCACAGGTCGCCGATACGTTGGAAACCGAACATCGAGTAGTAGATGTAGAACGGAATCATCGGCAGATCGTTGGTGCTGTAGGAAGTCGCTGCGGCCAGCCAGGAAGAGGCTGCGCCCAGTTCGTTGATGCCTTCCTGCAGGATTTGGCCTTTCTCGTCTTCTTTGTAGTAAGCCACCTGCTCACGGTCCTGCGGGGTGTACTGCTGGCCGTTCGGGCTGTAGATACCGATCTGACGGAACAGACCTTCCATACCGAAGGTACGCGCTTCGTCGGCGATGATTGGCACCAGGCGATCTTTGATCGACTTGTTCTTCAGCATCACGTTCAGGGCACGCACGAAGGCGATAGTGGTGGAGATCTCTTTGTTCTGCTCTTCCAGCAGCGAGCTGAAATCTTCCAGCGCCGGCATTTCCAGCTTCTGGGTGAACTCCGGCAGACGCGTCGGCACGTAGCCTTTCAGCGCCTGGCGACGTTCGTGCAGGTATTTGTACTCTTCGGAATCTTTCTCGAAGGTGATGTACGGCAGTTTTTCGATGTCAGCATCGGCAACCGGCACGTTGAAACGATCGCGGAAGTGGTGAACCCCTTCCATGTTCATTTTCTTCACCTGGTGAGCGATGTTTTTACCTTCCGCGGTTTCACCCATGCCGTAACCTTTGATGGTGTGGGCCAGGATAACGGTCGGTTTGCCTTTGGTGTCCTGCGCTTTTTTCAGTGCAGCGAAGATTTTCTTCGGATCGTGACCACCACGGTTCAGCGCCCAGATTTCGTCGTCGGTCATGTCTTTGACCAGCGCCGCGGTTTCCGGATAACGGCCGAAGAAGTGCTCGCGCACGTAAGCGCCGTCTTTGGATTTGAAGGTCTGGTAGTCGCCGTCCAGGGTCTCGTTCATCAGCTGAACCAGTTTACCGCTGGTGTCTTTACGCAGCAGTTCGTCCCAACGGCCGCCCCAGATCACTTTCAGCACCTGCCAGCCTGCGCCGGAGAAGATGCCTTCCAGTTCGTTGATGATCTTGCCGTTGCCGGTGACCGGGCCGTCCAGGCGCTGCAGGTTGCAGTTGATGACGAACACCAGGTTGTCCAGCTTCTCGCGGGTCGCGATGGTGATGGCGCCTTTGGATTCCGGCTCATCCATCTCGCCGTCGCCCAGGAAGGCGTAAACGGTCTGCTCAGAGGTGTCTTTCAGGCCGCGGTGTTCCAGGTATTTCAGGAACTTCGCCTGATAGATGGCGCTGATTGGGCCCAGGCCCATGGATACGGTCGGGAACTGCCAGAATTCCGGCATCAGCTTAGGATGCGGGTAAGAGGACAGGCCGTTGCCGTGCACTTCCTGACGGAAGTTGTTCATTTGTTCTTCGGTCAGGCGGCCTTCAAGGAAGGCACGCGCGTAAACGCCCGGAGAAATGTGGCCCTGGAAGTACACCAGGTCGCCGCCGTCTTTCTCGTTGCGTGCGCGGAAGAAGTGGTTAAAGCAGACTTCATAGAAGGTCGCGGAAGACTGGAAGGAAGCCATGTGGCCGCCCAGCTCCAGGTCTTTTTTGGATGCGCGCAGAACGGTCATGATCGCGTTCCAACGGATCGCAGAGCGAATGCGGCGTTCCAGATCCAGGTTGCCTGGGTAGGCCGGTTCGTCTTCTACCGCGATGGTGTTGACGTAGTTGTGCGCTGCAGCACCGGCCGCAACGTTAACACCGCCTTTGCGGGCTTCTCCCAATACCTGATCAATCAGAAACTGAGCTCGCTCAACACCCTCTTCACGGATGACCGATTCGATCGCCTGCAGCCAGTCGCGGGTTTCGATCGGATCCACGTCATTGTTTAAACGTTCTGACATGGTGGTATTCCTTATCTGTCTAATGGTTTGTTTGGAGCCTGTCTTCCTGTGCTCTGTGCAAAAACACACGAAGACAGGCCCATCAGTTTAGTTGCCGCTTAAGTACTTAACTAAGTACCTCGAACTTAACCCCCGCAGGCTGGTGTACCCTGAAGAGGACAGCTCTTAATCCTTGCGTTGCTGGAGACGCCGTAGCGATCTCTCGCGCCGAGTATGCTCCCGGCTGAGATCCAGCAAGATTTCCTCGATAAACGCCAAGTGGCGATGCGAGGCTTCACGGGCCTTTTCCGGCTCGCGTGCCACAATCGCCTCAAAAATTCCGGCGCGGTGGCTGCTCACTTTTGCCAACATCTCACGGCGCGAGTAGAGCAATTCAAAGTTCTGACGCACGTTCTGTTCCAGCATCGGCCCCATGCAGCGTAGCAGGTGAAGTAACACAACGTTGTGGGCAGCTTCGGTCACGGCGATTTGATACTGCATGACCGCATCGGCTTCGGCGTCGAGATCGCCGCTGTCTTGAGCCTGTTGAATCACGATGTGGCAGTCGCGGATGCGCGCCAGATCTTCATCGGTGCCGCGCAGCGCCGCGTAATAGGCGGCAATGCCTTCCAGCGCGTGACGGGTTTCCAGCAGATCGAACTGTGATTCGGGATGGTCGGCCAGCAGCTCGGCCAGCGGATCGCTGAAGCTCTGCCACAGATTAGTTTGCACGAAGGTGCCGCCGCCCTGACGACGCAGGAGCAGCCCTTTCGCTTCCAGGCGCTGAATGGCCTCTCTCAGAGAAGGACGGGAGACATCAAATTGTTTCGCCAGCTCGCGCTCCGGAGGCAGTTTTTCGCCTGGGCGCAGTGTCCCCTCGAGGATCAGATATTCGAGCTGTTGCTCGATAACATCTGACAACTTGGGTTGGCGGATTTTGCTGTAGGCCATGAGTGAATTCTTCTCTGCGAATGGCGCGGAGTCAATTGGTAATACCAATTTCAAAAACGTGACGGTAAAGTAACAAAGTATTCACCTCCTGTCCATACGGGCCTTGATCGAAATCAGGTTACCCGCACATTTTAACACCCCGCTGAAAACCCCGCTGCAAACCGGTAACGCCGTGATGGTATTACCATTTACGCGCCGGGTTGGGGATTTAACTTTTACCAAACCTTACGCAAGGAAGAGTGCAAACTTTTTGCCCAAGTTTTATTGCATGGTTATGACGCTTTAATGAATGGCTATTTGGCGAGCAGCGCCACGGTGATTCGTTCATTATTTGAACGCGCGCCGCCGCTCGGATCTACGTTATTTTTGCGCATTATGTGATTTGTTGCTTATTTCATGCACTGAATCCCCCCCGCCGTCACACAACCCGCATTTTGTTTCCTAAACTGCTGCAATCTTAATCACTCACACGACAAAGCAGGTGCAAATCGACGCACATAACATTATTCTCTGCCAAACGGTAGCGGCGCCGTGGAATTAATAGCTATAACGCCGTAAATAAAACAAAACACACATCGTAACCACTGCTTTACAGGCATGTGGGCATTCACAACGACAGAGGGTTTGATTGATGGATGGTCAACAGCATGGTGACCAGCTGAAACGCGGCCTGAAAAACCGCCATATTCAGCTCATCGCCTTAGGTGGCGCAATCGGCACCGGGTTATTTCTCGGTATCGCTCAAACAATAAAAATGGCCGGCCCGTCAGTGCTTCTCGGCTACGCCATCGGCGGCTTCATCGCGTTTCTGATCATGCGCCAGCTGGGGGAGATGGTGGTGGAAGAGCCGGTTGCCGGTTCCTTCAGCCACTTCGCCTACAAATACTGGGGCAACTTCGCCGGCTTCGCCTCCGGCTGGAACTACTGGGTGCTGTATGTCCTGGTGGCGATGGCGGAACTGACCGCGGTCGGCATCTACGTGCAGTACTGGTGGCCGGAGATCCCCACCTGGGTTTCCGCCGCGGTATTCTTCCTGGCGATCAACGCCATCAACCTGGCCAACGTGAAAGTTTACGGCGAGATGGAGTTCTGGTTTGCCATCATCAAGGTGGTGGCAATTATCGGCATGATCGTGTTCGGCGCCTACCTGCTGTTCAGCGGCATGGGCGGCCCGGAAGCCACCGTCACCAACCTGTGGGCGCAGGGCGGGTTCTTCCCGAACGGCGTCATGGGCCTGGTGATGGCGATGGCGGTGATCATGTTCTCCTTCGGCGGCCTCGAGCTGGTCGGCATCACCGCCGCCGAAGCCGACGACCCGCAAAAGAGCATTCCGAAAGCCACCAATCAGGTGATCTACCGCATTCTGATCTTCTATATCGGTTCGCTGGCCATTCTGCTGTCGCTGTACCCTTGGGGCAAAGTGGTCGAAGGCGGCAGCCCGTTCGTGCTGATCTTCCACGCGCTGAACAGCAACCTGGTGGCGACCGTGCTGAACATCGTGGTGCTTACCGCCGCGCTGTCGGTGTACAACAGCTGCGTCTACTGTAACAGCCGCATGCTGTACGGCCTGGCGCAGCAGGGCAACGGCCCGAAAAGCCTGTTGAAGGTCGACGGCCGCGGCGTGCCGGTGGTGGCCATCGGCATTTCCGCCCTCGCCACCGCGCTGTGCGTGCTGATTAACTACCTGATCCCGGGCCGCGCCTTCGAACTGTTGATGGCGTTGGTGGTATCGGCGCTGGTGATCAACTGGGCGATGATCAGCCTGGCGCACCTGAAGTTCCGCGCCGCTAAAAATCGCGAAGGTGTGGTGCCGAAGTTCAAAGCGTTCTGGTACCCGTTCAGCAACTACCTGTGCCTGCTGTTCATGGCCGGCATCCTGGTGATCATGTACCTGACGCCGGGCATTCAAATCTCGGTGCTGCTGATCCCGGTGTGGGTGGCGATCCTGGCCGTCGGTTACGCCATCAAACAGCGCAGCCAACGCGTCGACGGCGTCACCAGCCGTTGAACCCCGTGACCGCACAGTAAAATGGCCCGCTGATGCGGGCCATTTTTTTCGCCTGAACGCCGCTTACTTGCGCAGCGCTTTCACCTGTTCGGCGGTGATGTCCGCCGGCAAGCCGCCCCAGGTCACGCGCAGATAATTCACCAGCTCCGCCACGTCGGCATCGCTCAGCCGTTCGCCGAAGCCCGGCATGCTCTGCATGCTTTCGCCGTTCGGGAACTGCTGAGCCGGCAGGCCGTCCAACACCGACACGATCAGGTTCTTGCCGTCCACCTGGCGCAGCGTGGCGTTATCGCGCATCGCCGGTGCGACGTGCGGTTTGCCCTCGCCTTCGCGCGCGTGGCAGCCGGCGCACTGATCCAGATAGGCCATGCGCCCGGCATCGCTGCCCTGGCCCATTTTCACCTGCACAGCCGCCGGCGGCTGCTCGCCCATCAGATACAGCGCCAGCGCCTGATGGTCTTCCGGCGTTAAATGCCGGGTGCTGAGATCCACCACCATGTGCATCTCGCTGAAGGCGGAACCCTGCGGCGCGAGGCCGGTGCTGAGGAAGCGGCTGACGTCCTGCGGCGTCCAGCCGCGCTGCGCCAGGCCGTGCGGCGTAATGTCCGGCGCCATGAAGCGGCCGAGATCGCCGCCCTGCATCGGCTTGGCGAGATCCATCTGCCCCAGCGCGCCGCGCGGCGTGTGGCATTCGCCACAGTGGCCCAGCACGTCGGCCAGATAGCGGCCGCGCTGCCATTGCGGCGAGCTGCCCTGCGAACTGGCCGGCAGCGGATCCTGGCTGCGGAACAGCAGGTTCCAGCCGATCAGCGCCATGCGCTGGTTGAACGGGAACGGCATCTCGTTGGCCGGAATGGCCACGTCCACCGCCGGGCGCGTCATCAGGTAAGCGTAGATGTCGTCGGCGTCCTGACGCGACATGCCCTTGTACGAGGTATATGGCATCGCCGGGTACAGGTGCCGCCCGCCCGGCGCCACGCCCTGCGTCAGCGCCAGGAAGAAGTCGTCCTTGGTCCAGCGCCCGATGCCGTGGTCGGCCGACGGCGTCAGATTGCTGCCGTAAATCGTGCCGAACGGCGTTTCCAGCGGATAGCCGCCGGCCAACGGCGCCCCGCCGCTGGCGGTATGGCAGGCGGCGCAGTCGGCGGCCTGCGCCAGATAGCGGCCACGGGCGATCTGTTCGGCGCCGGCGGTCACCTGCTGCACCGGGCCGTCGTAACGGCGGTTTTCCCGCCACCACAGCAGCGCAATCACCACGATCGCCACCAGCAAAATCAATACTGCGAGACGTTTTTTCATTGCGCCGTCTCCTTGAGCAGGCCCGGCGTTTTCAGCACCACGTCGCGCACCGCTTCGTAGTAGCGTACGTAGCCGGTGCAGCGGCAGATGTGGCTGTCCAGCGCCTGCTCGATGGCGCTTTCCAACTGCTCGCGAGCGATAGGCTCACGCTTGAGCTTTTCCACGAAAATGGTGGCGGCATTGACAAAGCCCGGCGTGCAGTAGCCGCACTGGAAGCTGTAGTGCTCCAGAAACGCCTGCTGGATCGGCGACAGTTCAACCACCTCGCCCTGCTCGTCCACCCTGGCGTGGCCTTCGACGGTACGCACTTTCTTGCCGTTGAAGAAATGCGCGCCGGTGATGCAGGTGCGCACCTCTTCGCTGGTGCCGCTCGGGTGATCGACGATCGCCACGCAGGCGTGGCAAATGCCCTGCCCGCAGCCGAGGCGCGAGCCGGTCAGGTCAAGGTATTCGTGCAGGAAATCGATCATCATCAGGCCTTCCGGCACCTCGATTGGGCCGTATTGCTTCTGGTTAATGGTCAGGGAGATCGGCTGGGTTTTAATGCTCATTGTAATACCTCACGAATATTTTCTGCACGAACGGGCAAATCACGGAAACGGTGGCCGGTGGCGTCGGCGATGGCGTTGACCAGCGCGGCCACGATCGGGATCATCACCACCTCCGCCATGCCTTTCGGCGGATCGGTTTCCGACAACGCCGGCAAGATGTCGCCGCTCTGCTTCCACACCGCCACGTCGCTGGCGCGCGGCAGGTGGTAACGGTTGAAGTTCCAGGTGCCGTTGCCCGGCCCGTCTTCGTACAGCGGTAAATATTCGTGCAGCGCATGGCCGATCCCCATCGCCAGCCCGCCCTGCAGCTGGCCGGAAACCAGTTCCGGCACGATCAGGTTGCCGCACTCCATGATCGAATGGTGATTCAGCAATTCCACCTGGCCGGTGGCGATATCTATCGCCACTTCCGCCAGCGTGCCAACGGCGCTGTAGTAGGTCACCGCCGCATTGTTACGCTGGGTTGGCGGGTAGTAGACCTGCCCACGCGCCAGCGGTTTGAATTCGCCGCCGGCGTTGCGCAGCGCCATGCCGTCGATCGGCAGGCGTTCGCTTTTGCCGCTCAGCGTGAAATCGGCCTCCGCCCACTGCCAGCGGTTGAAGACGTGCACCGCCGCGCCGGTGACGCCGCCCATCTGATAAGCCGTCTTGGCCAGCAGTTCGAGGCTCAGCACCGACATGCCCGCCGCCGTCAGGCCACCCTCGACCCAACGCGCATCTTCACGCCGCACCACCAGCGGCGCCGCCTGGCCGCCGCCGATGCCGGCCTGCCACAGCGCCATCGCCGCCGGCCAGATGCCGTGATCGAAGATCAGGCGCGCCGCTTCGCGGGTGCTGTGCGAGAAGTAATAGGCCGAGTTGCTGGCGCTGGACGGCGAACAGTAGCTCGGCGTCCAGTTAGGGTTGGTTTGCAGCTTGTCCTGCTCCTCCTGCGACATCAGGTAGGGATCGCCGCTGGTGACCATCGGCAGCACCGACCAGTCGGTGACCGAGAAATGCGCTTCGTCGGCCGGTTTGCCCAGCCACTGCGCACACAGCACCGACTGCG
This sequence comes from Serratia sp. TSO36, assembly GCF_057808395.1. Taxonomy (NCBI): domain Bacteria; kingdom Pseudomonadati; phylum Pseudomonadota; class Gammaproteobacteria; order Enterobacterales; family Yersiniaceae; genus Serratia; species Serratia sp. TSO36. Next base: position 109,807 of record NZ_JBJZOU010000024.1, read on the forward strand.
AGGTCGACATGCCGGTGCCCATCTCCGCGCCGCTGTGGTGCAGCGTGATGCGGCCGTCTTCGCTCAGCTCCACCCGGGCGAACGAGGTTTCCGCGCCGGTGCCGAAGTCTTTCTGCACGCAGCCGAAGCCAACGCCATAGCGCTTGCCGGGATGGCGGCTCTCAAACTCGGCCTTGCGTTCGGCGCGCTTGAGCCACATCTCATGCTTCGCCGCCTTCTCCAGCACTTCATCGGCGCGGATCGCACCGGCCGGGATCGCCCCCTGGGTATTTTTCATGCCGGATTTCAACACGTTGCGCAGGCGGAATTCGATCGGGTCGATCTTCAGTTCGGCGGCCAGTTCATCCACCATCATCTCGGTGGCGGCCATGCTCTGCAGCGTGCCGTAACCGCGCGCCGAGCCGGCGTCGATGGCACGCGAGGCCAGCCCGACCGAGGACAGATCGCTTTTCGGGAAGTAGTAAATCGACTGGGCGGCGGTCGCGCCGACCATCACCACCGAAGGGGTAAAGTTGCTGCGGCCGCCGCCGTCCGCGGTCATGTCGCCGAGGAACGACTGCATAACGCCGGTCTGGCGATTCACCGCGATGCGGTAATTCATATCGAACGCGTGGCGCTTCAGCGCCGTTTGGAACTGCTCGAAGCGATCGTTGGCCAGGCGCACCGGGTGGCCGTCGCCGTACATCGCCGCCACCGCGCCATAATACGGGAAGTTGTAGTGATCTTTCGAGCCGTAGCCCACGGTGTAGCACGGGTGCAGGATCAGCTGTTTCACCGGTGGATTGCGCTTGGCCAGCATGCGCGGCATCTCGTCGGCCACTTCCTGCGGCGACTGGGTCGGCACCACCAGATGCAGCGTTTGCGTCTCGGCGTCGAACCAGCCGTTGGCGTTGTCCGGCTCCAGCGCCGAGGTGTCGATCGACTGCGTGGTGTAGCGGCGCGACATCACCAGCCAATCGGCCGGCGGATTGGTCATCTCGTCGGCGATCAGGCCTGCATAGCGCATGCCTTCCTGATCCAGCTTGCCGCCCTCGCGCCCTTCCGGCCACACCGGCAGGTGTTTTTTCATCGACACCGGGAAGATCGGCGTGTCCTTCAGGCTGGAGAAGCGATCGTCGTCGAACGGTTGATCGCCCCCCACCCGCACATAGCGGAAGCTGCCCCAGGGATCGCGCTCCAGCGGGCCGGTGACCGCGCCGTATTTGATGGTTTCCTCACGGAATTTCAGCTTGTCCTTGGCGAAGCGGAAACGCGCGAAGTCGTGATAGATCAGCATCGCCACCGCCTGGCCGAGGTAGGTCGGGGTTTTGCCGCTCGGCAGCAGCATGTCGTCGCCGTAGAACGCCGGGAAGGCCAGGCCGTCGCGCGCCAGATCTTCCGCCGTCACCAGGCGATCCGGCTGCAGGTCGTCCCCCAGCAGCGTCAGATCGACGCCCTCGAACAGCCGGTCGGCTTTAGTGACGCGCAGAATGAAGGCGTGCGCCTGTTTCTGCGGCCAGTGCGGCATGTCCACCGCGCGGATATCGCGCGCGAACACCTTCTGCCCCATGACCTTGGCGCGGCCATCGATACGGAAACGGACGCGTTTGGTCTGCGGATCCCAGTTGGGTGACTGGAGGATTTTTTGCTCGAACAGCGCGGCGTAGGCGCGGCTGTACAGGGGCGCGAGGTACACAGACACCCCCGCAATCACGGCGCCTTTGATAAAGCGGCGCCGCGACGGGTTGAAATTGCTCATAAATAAGTCCTTCACGTCTTTCTTGTAATTGGTTTTTGTTCGCGGTGTTGTTGCGCAAACGCTGACGACCTTGCCGTAGACGTCATAAGCATATGCTTATAACTAAAATTATGTGATGATTAACAGGCTGTTTTCAACAAAAAAACATTTACAAAACACAGGTAGTTTGTAGGCTAATAAATAATTTGCGCAAACGCGGACTTCAACCATGACCACGGGCATTGTCATTACCGCCGCCGGACGCGGGGAGCGCTTTATTCAGGCCGGCGGCCAGGGCAACAAATTGAACGCCGGGTTTGCCGATGCAGCGGGCGAGCGGCGATCGCTGTTCGAACACACCCTGCGCCAGGCATTGGCCTCCGACCTGCCGGTACAGGTGGTGACCCGGCCGGATAATCTGCCGGTGCTGGCAGCCTGCGCCGCCAATCAGGTGCCGGTCACCCTGCTCGCCAGCGCGGGCCTCGGCGACTCGATCGCCGCGGGCGTTGCGGCCACGCCGCACTGGCAGGGCTGGCTGATCCACCTGGCCGATATGCCGTTCGTCGGCGCCGATGTTTTCCGGCAGGTGGCGGATGCCTTACGGCAGCACGCGATCGTGCGCCCCTGCTATGCGCAACAGCCCGGCCACCCGGTCGGCTTTTCCGCCCTATTGCGCAAACCACTTTGCCAACTGCGCGGCGATAATGGCGCACGTGAACTGCTGCAAGGCGCGGCAGTGCACCTGCTGCCGCTTGAGCACCCCGACGTCGTGCAGGATATTGATCTTCCATCGCAACTCCCGGCTAGCGAGTAAATTCACCTATGCAACATCTTGATGTCACCGTGGTCAGCCAGGCGATAAGCTGGCTGCAGCAACAGCCGGTCTGGTTATGCACCGTGCTCAGCACCTACGGCTCTTCGCCGCGGTCGCCGGGCGCGCTGATGGCGGCGACCCGCGACGGCCGCTACAGCGGTTCGCTGTCGGGCGGCTGCGTGGAGGAGGATTTTTTGCGCCGCGTGGCCGCCGGGGAGTACCAGGCGGCCAGCCAGGTGATCCGTTACGGCGAAGGCGGCATGACGCCCAACGTGGCGCTGCCCTGCGGCGGCGTGCTGGACGTGCTGATCGAATACCTGCCGGCGGGTGAAGACAGCATCGCTTACCTGCGACGCATCGCCGGCGCGCTGGAAGGGCATCATGCGTTGATCAAACGCCTGACGCTGCCCAACGCCTGCCACAGCCTCGAGCAGAGCCACTTCACCAGCGCCACGCAGGTCGAACGCCGGCTCGAGCAGATCACCCTGCACATCGCGGCCGCGCCGCGCCTGCTGATCGCCGGGCTGTCCAGCGTGGCGCTGTACTGCGCCGATTTCGCCGTGGCGCTGGGGTTTGAGGTGCTGGTGTGCGAGAACCGCCCGGAGGCGCTGGATAACTTTGCCGCCGAGCTGAAACCGGGTGTGACGTTGCTGCGTCAGTTTCCGGCCAAATTCATTGAGGAAGGGGGTTGCCACGCCAATACCGCCGTCGTGGCGCTGACCCACGATCCACGCATGGACGACCTGACGCTGATGGAAGCGATCCACACCCCGGCGTTTTACATCGGCGCCATGGGCTCGCTCAGAAACAGCGCGCGGCGGCGCCAGCGTTTGCAGCAGATTGCCGAATTCACCCCGCAGGAGCTGGAACGCATCCATGCGCCGATCGGCCTGCCGCTGGGCAGCAAAACCCCGGCGGAGATCGCCCTGGCGGTGATGGCGGCGATCGTGCAGCAAAAAAACCGGCTGCCGGCCGCCGACGGGCTCAATGCAGCGGCACCACCGGCACCAGATGCTGCAGCTCCAGATGCAGCTCCTCTTTCCCGCTCAGCGAATAGCTGAACACCGTCATGTCCGGCCCGTCACCGCGGGCCAGCCCCATTTCGGGCAGCACCTGCGTGTAAATTTTAATGATGTGATCGTTGAGCGCCACCGGCTTGCCGGAATAGCGAAAACGGCAAAACTCGCCGTGGATCTCCGGCAGCGGCTCCAGCACCACGCCTTCGCGCAGCGGGTATTCCGTCGTCACGCCTAGGGTATAATCGACCCTGACCCGCTCGCCGTCCGGCACCAGCTGGGTAAACGAATAGGTTTGCATCGGGCGCTCGCCCAATAAGGTATAGAACTGCGCCCGCAGCGCGCTGCGCTGCGGCAGGTGCGACTTGTCCAGCTTCTCGATATCCAGGTGATAAGCGTACTGCTTGCCGTGAAAGGCGTATTGCCCGCTGGCGATGCTGACGCGTTCAACCTGAATATCACCCGGCTGGCTGGCCGCCAGCGAACGCACCAGATTGCTGAAGTCCTGCTTGCGGGCATGGCGATAGACGCTGGGCGATTCGGCGAAGTGTTTCTTGAAACAGCGCGAGAACGTCTGCTGGTTATCGAATTGGTATTCGACCGAGATATCGAGGATGCTCTTCTGCGTGAAACGCAAGGCGAAGGCAGCGAGATAGAGGCGGCGAGCGCGGATATACGAAGCTAACGATAATCCGGTCTGCTTCTTGAACATGCGCTGCAGATACCATTTCGTATAGCCTGACTTGGCGGAAACGATATCCAACGACAGCGGATTGGTCAGATTATCCTCAATCCAGACCAGCAATTCCTTGATATGACTTTCCTGCGTACTCATGTGCTTGCCGAGCCTTCTGTTGCCGATATTCCATTAGTCGAATTTTAGTGCTGTCCGCGTAGGGTATACAGGTTAAAACTCGCCGTCCAGCAGGCTACAGGACTTTACACAATCCCCTTCACCGCCCGCAGGCGGCGAAGGGGGCCGCGCTTATTTCAGGCAGCTGGAGCACTGACCGGCCTGGATCTTCTGGAAGAAGTCATTGCCTTTGTCATCCACCAGGATAAACGCCGGGAAATCTTCCACCTCGATTTTCCAGATCGCTTCCATGCCCAGCTCAGGGTACTCCACGCACTCCAGGCTCTTGATGCTCTGCTGCGCCAGCACCGCCGCCGGGCCGCCGATGCTGCCGAGATAGAAACCGCCGTGCTTGTGGCAGGCATCCGTTACCTGCTGGCTGCGGTTGCCTTTCGCCAGCATGATCATGCTGCCGCCGTGGGATTGCAGCAGATCGACGTAGGAGTCCATACGCCCGGCGGTGGTTGGCCCCAGCGAACCGGACGCGTAGCCCTCCGGCGTTTTGGCCGGGCCGGCGTAGTAGATCGGGTGATCCTTGACGTACTGCGGCAGGCCTTCACCGCGATCCAGGCGCTCTTTCAGCTTGGCGTGCGCGATATCACGGCCGACGATGATGGTGCCGCTCAGCGACAGGCGGGTGGAAACCGGGTACTGCGACAGCTGTTTGAGGATCTCGGCCATCGGACGGTTGAGATCGACCTTGATCGCCTCTCCCTCCCCGGCCTGGCGCAGCTCCTGAGGAATGAATTTCCCCGGATTGTGCTCCAGTTTTTCCAGCCAGATGCCGTCGCGGTTGATCTTGCCTTTGATGTTGCGGTCCGCCGAGCAGGAGACGCCCATGCCGACCGGGCACGACGCGCCGTGGCGCGGCAGGCGCACCACGCGGATATCGTGCGCGAAGTATTTGCCGCCGAACTGCGCGCCCAGCCCCAGGTTCTGCGCTTCTTGCAGCAGTTCCGCTTCGAGTTCCAGATCGCGGAACGCCTGGCCATGCTCGTTGCCTTCGGTCGGCAGACCATCGTAATACTTGGTCGAAGCCAGCTTGACGGTTTTCAGCGTCGCTTCCGCCGAGGTGCCGCCGATGACGAACGCCACGTGGTACGGCGGGCAAGCCGCGGTGCCCAGCGTGCGCATCTTGTCGACCAGGTAATTTTTCAGTTTGCCCGGCGACAGCAGCGCCTTGGTTTCCTGATACAGATAGGTTTTGTTGGCGGAACCGCCGCCCTTGGCGATGCACAGGAACTTGTACTCTTCACCGTCCACGCTGTAGAGATCGATCTGCGCCGGCAGGTTGCTGCCGGTATTGACCTCTTTATACATATCCAGCGCGGCGTTCTGCGAATAGCGCAGGTTCTCTTCGATGTAGGTGTTGTACACCCCGCGCGACAACGCGGCTTCATCGCCGCCGCCGGTCCAGACGCGCTGGCCCTTTTTGCCGACGATGATCGCCGTGCCGGTGTCCTGGCAGGTCGGTAAAATACCCTTGGCGGCGATTTCTGAGTTACGCAGAAATTGCAGCGCAACGTACTTGTCGTTTTCGCTGGCGTCCGGATCGTCGAGGATATCGGCCACCTGCTGTTGGTGCGCCGGGCGCAGCATGAACGAGGCGTCGTGGAACGCATGCTGGGCAAGCAGGGTTAACGCTTCAGGGGCAACTTTCAGAATTTCCTGGCCTTCAAATTCGCTCACGGAAACGTGGTCGCGGCTCAGCAGGTAGTATTCGGTATCGTCTTTCTTCAGCGGGAACGGATCTTGATAGTGGAACGGTTTATTCGACATTGATCTCTCACTTGCAACATCAGCTGCGTTAAATTCACACTTGCGGCGCACGGCTCGGCGCCTTGTCAAAAAACTGCCTCCACCTTACGTATTTTTAATCAGTCAGTTATTGCGCCAAATCGCAAAATAACCGCTCTTTGCGTAAGGGATTACCACAGGCGGCGTTTCAACCTTGCTCGGTGAGAACTGCGGGTACAGGCTCATCATGCACGCTTTATTATCCCGCAGTTAACACATTGATTACAATCCATCGGCGGCGATCGCCTTATCAATGTGGCGAAAAACCGGCGCGCAGCGCCAAGAAAGCGTCGGATGCGGATTTACGCCGGGGTATGCGGATTTACGCCGGGGTATATTGTCAGCCGCCGCGCCATTGCTTAAGCTAGGCCGCAATGAACAAACCAAGAATCCCCATCGCGCTGCAACAAGCGGTGATGCGCTGCCTGCGAGAAAAGCTGCAGTTGGCCCGCCGGCATTTTGCCGTCGAGTTCCCCGAACCCAGCATCGTCTATCAGCAACGCGGCACCAGCGCGGGCACCGCCTGGCTGCAAAGCTGGGAAATCCGCCTGAATCCGGTGCTGCTGCTGGAAAACCAACAGCCGTTTATCGATGAAGTGGTGCCGCACGAGTTGGCGCACCTGCTGGTGTTTCGCCAATTCGGCCGGGTGGCGCCGCACGGCCGCGAATGGCGCTGGATGATGGAAAGCGTGCTGCTGACCCCCGCCAGCCGCACCCACCGCTTCGAAACCGCCTCGGTGCAAAGCAAAACCTTCCCCTATCGCTGCGGCTGCGGGCAGCACCAGCTCACCATTCGCCGCCATAATCGCGTGCTGCGCGGCGAAAGCGAATACCGCTGCCGCCGGTGCGGCGAAAAACTGAAATTTCTCGCTAGCGAGAACCTTTAGTTAAACGATTTATACGTTAAAACAAGCAAATATCGCCATTTGCCACTGCCGGCAAGTTCCGTTACCCTGCCTGCTTTTCCAATTTTGAGCTGTTTTGGAATATGCTTCGCAGAATTTTGTTTATGGCGGTTTTCGCCGCAGGCGCCGTACAGGCGCACGGCATCAATAATTTTTCTCAGGCCAAGGCGGCGGCGGCCAAGATTAACCAGGATGCGCCGGGCAGCTTTTACTGCGGCTGCCGCATCGACTGGCAAGGCAAGAAGGGCATCCCGGATCTCGCCGGCTGCGGCTATCAGGTGCGTAAAAACGCCCAACGCGCGCAGCGTATCGAGTGGGAACACGTGGTGCCGGCCTGGCAGTTCGGCCACCAGCTGCAGTGCTGGCAGGACGGCGGGCGCAAGAACTGCAACAAGGACGCCACCTATCGCCAGATAGAAACCGATCTGCATAACCTGCAGCCGGCGATCGGCGAAGTGAACGGCGACCGCAACAACTTCATGTACAGCCAATGGAACGGCGGCGCCGGCCAGTACGGGCAATGCCCGATGAAGGTGGACTTCAAGAATAAACAGGCGGAGCCGCCCGCCCGCGCCCGCGGCGCCATCGCCCGCACCTACTTCTACATGCGCGATCGCTACCAGCTGCGGCTGTCACGCCAGCAAACCCAGCTGTTCGAGGTGTGGAACCGGCAATATCCGGTGAGCCAATGGGAATGTCAGCGTGAAGCACGTATCGCCAAGGTGCAGGGCAACCACAACCCCTATATTCAACAGGCTTGTCAGCAGCGGAAAAGCTAACCTACTATAGCCTTTATCTTTCATGGCGCCGCCAACCCGCGGCGCCGTTTCGTCAGGATCAGACTACCCATGCGCATACCCCGCATTTACCATCCGCAGCCGTTGACCGATCGGGCGGAGATCGCCCTCAGCGAGGACGCCGCCAACCACGTCGGCCGCGTGCTGCGCATGAGCGCCGGCCAGGCGCTGCAGCTGTTCGACGGCAGCAACCAGGTGTTCGACGCCGAGATAGTCCGGGTGGACAAAAAGAGCGTGCTGGTGCGCCTCAGCGACGGCCGCGTGGACGACATCGAATCGCCGCTCAACCTGCATCTGGGCCAGGTGATCTCGCGCGGCGAGAAGATGGAGTTCACCATCCAGAAATCCATCGAGCTGGGCGTCAACGTCATTACCCCGCTGTTTTCCGAGCGCTGCGGCGTCAAACTGGACGGCGAGCGTCTGGCGAAGAAAATCCAGCAATGGCAAAAGATCGCCATCGCCGCCTGCGAACAGTGCGGCCGCAACCGCATTCCCGAAATCCGCGAGGCGATGTCGCTGGAAGCCTGGTGCGCCGAACAAGACGGCAGCCTGAAGCTCAACCTGCATCCGCGCGCCAGCCACAGCATCAACACCCTGCCGCAGCCGGTAGACCGCGTCCGCCTGCTGATCGGCCCGGAAGGCGGTTTGTCCGCCGACGAAATCGCCATGACCACCGACCACGGATTTACTGATATTCTGTTGGGACCACGCGTTCTGCGTACCGAAACCACAGCGCTCACCGCCATTACCGCTCTGCAGGTCCGCTTCGGCGACCTGGGTTAAAGGAGAAAAGATGATTAAGCTCGGCATCGTGATGGACCCTATCGACTCCATCAACATCAAGAAAGACACCAGCTTCGCCATGCTGCTCGAAGCGCAGCGCCGCGGTTACGAATTGCACTACATGGAGATGAACGATCTCTATCTGCACGCCGGTGACGGGCGCGCCCGTACCCGCCTGCTGAGCGTGAAGGAAGACAAGGAGAACTGGTTCAGCTTCGGCAGCGAGCAGGATCTGGCGCTGCACGATCTGGACGTGATCCTGATGCGCAAGGATCCGCCGTTCGATACCGAATACATCTACGCGACCTACATTCTGGAGCGCGCCGAGGTCAAAGGCACGCTGGTGGTCAACAAGCCGCAAAGCCTGCGCGACTGCAACGAGAAGCTGTTCACCGCCTGGTTCCCTGAGCTGACGCCGGACACGCTGGTCAGCCGCAGCGCCGCGCACATCCGCAAATTCCACCAGCAGCACGGCGACATCATCCTGAAGCCGCTGGACGGCATGGGCGGCGCGTCTATCTTCCGCGTGAAGCAGGACGATCCTAACCTATCGGTGATCATCGAAACCCTGACCGAACACGGCAGCCGTTTCTGCATGGCGCAGAACTTCCTGCCGGCGATCAAGGACGGCGACAAACGCATCCTGGTCGTCGACGGCGAGCCGGTGCCTTACTGCCTGGCACGCATTCCGGCGCAGGGCGAGACCCGCGGCAACCTGGCGGCCGGCGGCCGTGGCGAAGCGCGCCCGCTGAGCGAGAGCGACTGGAAAATCGCCCGCACCGTCGCCCCGACGCTGAAAGAGAAAGGGCTGATCTTCGTCGGCCTGGACGTGATCGGCGATCGCCTGACCGAAATCAACGTGACCAGCCCAACCTGCGCACGCGAAATTGAGGCGGCATTCCCCATCTCGATTACCGGCATGCTGATGGACGCGATTGAAAAGCGCCTGGCGGCGAAGTAATGCGCATGCGGGCGGCCTGCCGTCCGCTATCCAGCATCGCGCCCGCCAAAGCCGCCTTTTCGCGGCTTGAAAGGCGGCGGGTATAGCCGCATACTGGCGGCTGTTTATTTTCTCACCCATTGATTACCTTATACTAACGCCATGAATTTACAGCACCATTTTCTGATCGCCATGCCCACCCTGCAGGATCCTCGCTTCAAGCGCTCGGTGATTTACGTCTGCGAGCATAACGAAGAAGGCGCCATGGGTTTGGTGATCAATAAACCGGTGGAGCAGTTCACGGTAGCCACGGTACTGAGCAAGCTGAAGATCATGCCGCCTGCGCGCGATCCGGCCATCAGCCTGGACAAACCGGTGTTCGCCGGCGGCCCGCTGGCGGACGATCGCGGGTTTATCCTACATACGCCGCGCCACGGCTTCGGCGCCAGCATTCAAATCTCCCCCAACACCATGATCACCACCTCGAAAGACGTGCTGGAAACGCTCGGCACCCCGGAACAACCGGACGACGTGCTGGTGGCGCTGGGTTATGCGGGCTGGGAAAAGGGCCAGCTGGAGCAGGAGGTGTTGGAGAACGCCTGGCTGACCATCGAGGCCAACACCGACATTCTGTTCCGCACGCCGATCGCCAGCCGTTGGCGCGAGGCGGGGAACCTTCTGGGTATCGACATTCGCAGCATCGCCAACCACGCAGGACACGCCTGATGAGCAACCGCACCATTATCGCCTTCGACTTCGGCACCAAAAGCATCGGCGCGGCCGTCGGCCAGGAGTTGACCGGCAGCGCCCGCGCCCTGCCCGCCTTCAAAGCGCAGGACGGCTCGCCGGACTGGCTGAAAATCGAAAAGCTGATGAAGGAGTGGCAGCCGGATCTGGTGGTGGTCGGCCTGCCGCTGAACATGGACGGCACCGAACAACCCGTGACCGCCCAGGCGCGCAAGTTCGCCAACCGCCTGCACGGCCGCTTCGGCATCCAGATCGATCTGCATGACGAGCGCCTGAGCACCGTGGAAGCGCGCGCCAACCTGTTCGATCGCGGCGGCTTCCGCGCGCTCGACAAAGGCAGCGTGGATTCCGCCTCTGCGGTGGTGATCCTCGAAAGCTGGTTCGAACGGCAGCTGGGCTAACCCTCCGTTCCCTCCTCCGCACTCTCCCCCAACACGCCGGCGTCGATCCGCTGCTGCAAACCTTGCTCAAAGGTTTGCATGCCGGACTGCGCGCCGGTTTGCAGCACGCTCGCCAACTGATGGGTTTTCCCTTCGCGGATCAGGTTGCTGACCGCCGCCGTCGCCGTCAGCACCTCAAAGATCGCCACTCGCCCACCGCCGGGCCGCCTCATCAGCTTTTGCGCGATCACCGCCTGCAGGCTGCCGGCCAACTGGGCGCGCACATAGGGTTTCTCTTCCGCCGGAAACACGTCCACCAGCCGTTCCACCGCCTGCGGCGCGCTGCGGGTGTGCAGCGTCGCCAGCACCAGATGGCCGGTCTCCGCCGCGGTGAGCGCCAGCCGGATGGTGGCGATATCGCGCAGTTCGCCCAACAGGATCACATCCGGATCTTCGCGCAGCGCGGCGCGCAACGCCGCATCGAAGCTGTGACTGTCGCGCCCGATCTCCCGCTGCTGGATCAGCGAACGCCGGCTGCGGTGCAGGAATTCGATCGGATCCTCCAGCGTCAAAATGTGCCGCGGCTGGTGCCGGTTGATCTCGTCGATCATCGCCGCCAGCGTGGTGGACTTGCCGCTGCCGGTGGCGCCGGTGACCAGGAGAAGCCCGTCGTCGCGCCGCAGCAGCGCCGGGACGATGGCCGGCGCCGCCAGCTCGGCAAGCGAAGGCGCCTGCCCGGCGATGCGCCGCAACGCGAGAGACATCCCCGCGCTTTGCTGAAAAACGTTGGCCCGCAGCCGCTCCCCGCCCGGCCTGTGCAGCGCCAGATCGATCTGCCCCAGCCGCCGCAGGCTCTCGCGCTGCTGCGCATTCAGCAATCCGTCGCAGAGGGCCTGCACGCCTTGCGCCGTCAGCGTTGGCGCCGCCGCCAGCGGCTGCAGTTCACCGTCGATGCGCAACATCGGCGGATGACCGGCACAAAGGTGCAGATCGGAAGCATTATGCTTTACACTAAGGGCCACGAATTCATCGATATCCATATCACTCTCCCGGGTCAATAATGAGCACTATCCAACAGAACCTGCAGGATGTCAGAAACCGCATCGCGGCCGCCGCGCAAAACTGCGCGCGGGCGCCAGAAGAAGTTGCCCTGCTTGCAGTCAGCAAAACCAAACCTGTGGCGGCGATCGAAGAAGCCATCGCCGCCGGCCAGCGCGCCTTCGGCGAGAACTACGTGCAGGAAGGGGTAGACAAGATCCGGCATTTCGCCGAGTCGCCGCAGGGCGGCGAGCTGGTGTGGCACTTTATCGGCCCGCTGCAATCCAATAAGAGTCGGCTGGTGGCGGAACACTTCGCCTGGTGCCATACCGTAGATCGGCTGCGCATCGCCCAGCGCCTGAGCGATCAGCGCCCGGCCGGCATGCCGCCGCTCAACGTGCTGATTCAAATCAACATCAGCGACGAGCAAAGCAAATCCGGCATCGCGTTAAGCGAACTGCCAGCGCTGGCCGAAGCGATCGCTGCGCTGCCGAACCTGACGCTGCGCGGCCTGATGGCCATCCCGGCGCCAGAAGCGGATTATCAGCGGCAGCTGGCGGTATTCAACCAGATGAACGACGCATTTCTCGCCCTGCGTCAGCGTTATCCGCAGGCCGATACGCTATCTATGGGCATGACGGACGATATGGCGGCAGCGATTGCCGCAGGCAGCACCCTGGTGCGCATCGGCACCGCAATTTTTGGCGCCCGCGACTACTCGCAGGCCTGACAAACAGACGAGGGATTTGATGCAACATCGCAAGATTACCTTTATCGGCGCCGGCAACATGGCGCGTGCAATCATCGCCGGCCTGGTGGCGGGCGGCTATCCGGCCAAATCCATCAGCGTCTGCGCCCCTTCGGCGAAAAACCGCGATGCGCTGGCGGCGGACTATGGCATCGTCAGCAGCGGCGACAACGTCGCCTGCGCGCGCGCGGCCGAAGTAGTGGTGCTGGCGGTCAAACCGCAGATGATGGCCGACGTTTGCCAACCGCTGCGCGAGCAGGTCGATTTCAGCGGCAAACTGGTGCTGTCGATCGCCGCCGGTATTCAGGTCAGCCGTTTCTATCAGCTGCTCGGCGACAAGCTGGACATCGTGCGCATCATGCCCAACACCCCGTCGTTGGTCGGCAAGGGCATGAGCGGGTTGTACGCGCCGGCGCAGGTCAGCCAGCAGGATCGCGACTACACCGGCGATTTAATGGCGTCGGTCGGTAAAGTTTGCTGGGTCGATGACGAAAATGGCATCAACGGCGTGATCGCCGCCGCGGGCAGCGCCCCGGCCTATTTCTTCCTGTTTATGGAGGCGATGCAACAAGAGGCCGAACGTATGGGCTTCGACAGCCAGACCGCGCGCGATCTGGTGCAGCAGGCCGCTTCCGGCGCCGCCGCGCTGGTGGAAGCCAACCCGGATACGCCGCTGGGCACGCTGCGCGAGCAGGTGACCTCCAAAGGCGGCACCACCGCCGAAGCGCTGCGGGTGTTCAATGAACGCCAGCTGCCGGAAACCGTGGCGCAAGCGATGCAGGCCGCCGTTTCCCGTGCGCAAGAGATGGAAAAATTATTTTAAATAACCATGAGTTAAGGAGAAGGACCACTTCATGCTAACGCTGACTTTCCTGGTCAAGACCGTTATTGATCTGTACGTGATGGTGCTGTTGCTGCGCATTTGGATGCAATGGACACGCACCGATTTTTACAACCCGTTCTCGCAGTTTGTGGTGAAGATCACCCAGCCGGTGGTCGGCCCGCTGCGCCGCATCATCCCGTCGCTGGGGCCCATCGACAGTGCTTCACTGCTGCTGGCGTTCCTGCTGATGACCATCAAGTACCCGCTGCTGCTGCTGATTCAGGGCGGCGCGATGTCGCTCAGCCCCTATAACCTGCTGTTCGGCCTGATCTCGCTGGTGAAGTCTGCCGGCTACCTGATCTTCTGGGTGATGATCATTCGTGCGCTGATGAGCTGGATAAGCCAGGGCCGCAGCCCGATCGACTATGTAATGTACCAGCTGACCGAACCCTTGATGGCGCCGATCCGTCGCATCATCCCGGCGATGGGCGGCATCGACTTTTCCGCCATGGTGGTGATCCTGATCCTCTATCTGATCAACTACCTGGGCATGGATCTGTTCGGCGAGATCTGGTTCCTGCTGTGAGTGCAGTCACTCCGGTGCTGGACGGGCTGGCGATCAGGCTATATATTCAGCCGAAAGCCAGCCGCGACCAAATTATCGGCTTGCATGGCGACGAACTGAAAGTCGCCATCACCGCCCCGCCGGTCGACGGCCAAGCCAACGCCCATCTGATCAAGTTTATCGCCAAGCAGTTCAAAGTGGCGAAAAGCAACGTCACCATCGAGAAAGGCGAACTGGGGCGGCATAAACAGTTACGCATCGTGAATCCGCAACAGATCCCCGCCGTAGTCGCGGCGCTCATCGAATAATTTTCAAGGTAGTCATTATGCAAAAAGTCGTTCTTGCCACCGGTAACCCGGGCAAAGTGCGCGAACTCGCCGACCTGTTGGCCGATTTCGGCCTGGACGTGGTCGCGCAAACCGATCTGGGCGTGGAATCCGCCGAAGAGACCGGCCTGACGTTTATCGAAAACGCCATCCTGAAAGCGCGCCATGCGGCACAGATCACCGGCCTGCCGGCGATCGCCGACGACTCCGGCCTGGCGGTCGACGCGCTGGGAGGCGCACCGGGCATCTACTCCGCACGCTACGCCGGTGAAGACGCCGACGATCGGCAGAACCTCGACAAGCTGCTGGCGGCGCTGAAAGACGTGGCGCCGGGCCGGCGCGGCGCGCAATTCCACTGCGTGCTGGTCTATCTGCGCCATGCGCAAGATCCGACGCCGCTGGTGTTCCACGGCAGCTGGGCCGGCGAAATCACCGAGCAGGCCGCCGGCGAAGGCGGTTTCGGTTACGATCCTGTCTTCTACGTGCCGGAGCTGGGCCGCACCGCCGCCGAGCTGAGCCGCGACGAGAAGCGAGCGATTTCGCACCGTGGCAAGGCGCTGAAGCTGATGTTGGAAGCCATGCGCAATGCTTAAGCTGCCCCCGCTGAGTCTCTACATCCACATCCCGTGGTGCGTGCAGAAATGCCCGTACTGCGACTTCAACTCCCATGCGCTGAAGGGTGACGTGCCGCATCAGGAGTATGTCGATCATCTGTTGGCGGATCTGGATGCCGACCTGCCGCTGGCCGGCGGCCGGGAGATAAGCACCATCTTCATCGGCGGCGGCACCCCCAGCCTGCTGAGCGCCGAGGCGATGCAAGCCTTGCTGGACGGCGTGCGGGCGCGCATACGCGTCGCCGACGACGCCGAAATCACCATGGAGGCCAACCCCGGCACCGTGGAGGCCGATCGCTTCAGCGGTTACCAGCGCGCCGGCGTCAACCGCATCTCCATCGGGGTGCAAAGCTTCAGCGCCGAGAAGCTGACCCGCCTGGGGCGCATCCACGGCCCGGAAGAGGCCAAGCGCGCGGCGACGCTGGCGACCGGCCTCGGCCTGCGCAGCTTCAACCTCGATCTGATGCACGGCCTGCCGGATCAGTCGCTGGAAGAGGCGCTGGACGATCTGCGCCAGGCTATCGCCCTCAATCCGCCGCACCTGTCGTGGTATCAGCTGACCATCGAGCCGAACACCCTGTTCAGCTCGCGCCCGCCGGTATTGCCGGACGACGACGCGCTGTGGGATATCTTCGAACGCGGCCACCAGTTGCTGAGCGCCGCCGGCTATCAGCAGTATGAAACCTCGGCCTACGCCAAACCGGGCTACCAATGCCAGCACAACCTCAACTACTGGCGCTTCGGCGACTATCTGGGGATCGGCTGCGGCGCGCACGGCAAGGTGACCTTCAGCGACGGGCGCATCCTGCGCACCGCCAAGACCAAGCACCCGCGCGGCTTTATGCGCGGCGACTACATGGACAAGCAGCATGAGGTGGCGGCGGCGGATCGGCCGTTCGAGTTCTTCATGAACCGCTTCCGCCTGTTGGAAGCCGCGCCGCGCGCCGACTTCGTCAACTACACCGGGCTGGCGGAAAGCGTCATTCGCCCGCAGCTGGACGAAGCGCTGGCCAAAGGCTATCTGGAAGAAACCGCGGAGCACTGGCAGATCACCGAGAAGGGCAAACTGTTCCTCAACTCGCTGCTGGAACTGTTCCTGGCAGACGACGAGTAAAAAAAAGCGCTGAATAATCAGCGCTTTTTTATTGGTGTTAATCCGGGTAAAACGTCTGAGACAGAATCTGCTGAGTTTCCCAGATGCCGTTTTCCGGATACACATCCAGCCCGGTTTCGGCCGTGGCGAGCGCAACGGCCTTCGACCAGACGACATCCAGCCAATCAGCATCGCCCAGTTTACCTTTTAGGCTGGGAGACTCTTTCAAGCTGTAAAGCACCTCTTTGCGCTGCGCTTTAATCGTTCTCTCCCAACTGGTTCCGCGCCTGGCCGGCTGATATTTCCATTTAAGCAAATGTGCAATCAGCACCGTCATCCGGCTAGCAAGTTCCCTTTGCTCGCTCTTCCCCACGTCCTCAATCTCCTCGGCGATCTTTTCAATATCGATCTCAGACAATTTTCCGGAGCGCAAAAGAGCTGCCTGTTCATTTGCCCAGGCGACAACATCGGTTTCGTAACGTGTATGGCTCATAGCGTCCTCCGTAAACATCCCTAAATCTGTACGTAGTTTGACCAGTCTGTCAGATAAGCTTCAGAAGGTCAAAAAACGTTCTCCCGAGGAAATTCTTAACTTACTTCAACGCCTTCAGCAGATCCTTGCGCTGGGTTTCCAGTGCGGTGACGCGGTTGCAAACGTCGCGGCCGAAGTTCTGGAAGTCCTGCTCCTGGTTGTTCCATTCGTTCTGGATCGCCTTCTGCAAGCCGCCCAGATTGCCCATGATCGCCTGCAGCGGGTTGCCGCCGCTGTTGGCGGCCTGTTTGACGCCCATCTCGTTCAGGCTGTCCTGCAGCACCCCGCCCATGCTCTGCTGCACGATGTTGCGGCCGTCCTGTTCCACCTGGTCAATCGCCTTGTGGTGGAAGGTCAGGCCGTCGCTGCGGTGTTCGATGATGCGGTTCATCTGCTGCTTCAGCTGGCCGTTCAGGGTGGTCAGCCGGTTGCGCACGTTGCTGTTGCTGCCCAACTCTTTGACGATCACCTTATCCAGCGCCGAACGGGCTTTCTCCAGGTGCTGCTGCGCGCCGTCGTCGATCCACGGCAGCTGCTTGCGCAGCGCGCTCTGGTAGCTGAAGGCTTTCTGCCGCTGGCTGTCGTTCAGGCTCAGCGCCTGGCCGTTGCGGATCACGTCGCCATCCGGCGAAATTTGCAGGTCGCCGCTGGCGCCTTTCACCTGCACGCTCTGCGGGCTGATGATCACATCATCCTGGGGTTTAACGCTGCATTGGTACTCGGCGTGGGCCTGCGCGGCAGTCGCCGCCAGCAGCAGTAAGGCTAACCCGGTTTTCTTCAACATAGCTTCTCCTGACTCCCATCCAGATTGGGATTAAAAAATCGAACGACCGATACGTTGAGACAACAGTTCCAGCGCCGCAGTTCCCGCCAGCGAGTTGCCAGAAGCATCCAGCTCCGGCGACCAGACGACGATCGACAACTCATCCGGTACGATGGCCACGATGCCGCCGCCCACGCCGGACTTGCCCGGCATCCCCACCCGATAGGCGAATTCGCCGGCGCCGTCGTACATGCCGCTGGTCATCATCAGAGCATTGATCTGCCGGGCCTGCAGCGGGCTGATCACCGCCTCGCCGCTGAGATCGCGGCCGCGATTGGCCAGATACACGAAGCTGCGCGCCAGCTCCACGCAGCTCATGCGCAGCGCGCAGTAGTGGAAATAGGTTTGCAGGACGGTGATCACGTCGTTCTCGAAGTTGCCGAACGACTTCATCAGGTAGGCGATGGCCGCATTGCGATCGGAGTGTTCGAACTCGGAGCGCGCCACCCGCAGGTCATAGGCCAGGTCGTCTTCGCCGGCCAACTGGCGCACCACCTCCAGCATCCGCTGTTTGGGGGCGCTGAGCCGGGTTTGCAGCATGTCGCACACCACCAGCGCGCCGGGGTTGATAAACGGATTGCGCGGTTTGCCCTGTTCCATCTCCAGCTGCAGCAGCGAGTTGAACGGCAGGCCGGAAGGCTCTTTGCCGACGCGCCGCCAGATCTCAGGCTCCTGATAGCGCGTCAACGCCAGCGTCAGGCTCAGCACCTTGGAGATCGACTGAATGGAGAAGCGCTCCGCGGCGTCGCCGGCCTGGAACAGTTCGCCGTCCACCGTGCAGACGGCGATCGCCAGCCGATCGGCGGGCACTTCCGCCAACGCCGGGATGTAGTCGGCCACTTTCCCCTGGCCAATCAGCGGGCGCACCTGTTGCAGGATCTCCTCCAGCAACGCGTTATCCAATGTTGTTACCACCTCGGTCACACTCCGGGCAAAACAAAGGCGCCGTTAAGGCACCTTAAATCAATAAAACGGCGCGGCGCGAAGCCGCGCTCATCGGGCAAGCGCGATCAATCCCACCAGATATCGAACAGATCGCTGACCTTAACGTCGCTCAGTTTGCGCGCTTCCAGCCAGTTTTTCACCAGCTCGCGATGCTCGTCGGTGCAGTGGCCGATCTTCTGCAGGCAGATCAGACCTTCCCACTGCAGGTAGCCGCTGCCGTCAAACGCCAGGCCGTTCGGCTCGATCACTTCATCGATGAAGGTATCCAGCGTGCTGTCGATGTCTTCCACCGACGTGCCTTCGGCGAAGCGCCAGGCTACGGAGAAACCCAGCTCCTGAAATTCTTCAATGTGCAACTTTTTACGTAAACGACGACTGCGGTTCTTAGCCATTATTCTTTCCTCTCAAACATCAAGTCCCAAACGCCATGTCCCAGGCGCTGGCCGCGTAATTCAAATTTCGTCAGTGGGCGCGAATCCGGACGCGGCACGTAATCATTATCGCTGGAAAGATTACGGTAGCCTGCGACCCCGTTCATAACCTCTAACATATGTTCCGCATAAGGTTGCCAATCGGTGGCCATGTGGAAGACGCCGCCGGTCTTCAGCTTGCGCAGCACCAGTTCGACAAACGGCGTTTGCACGATGCGGCGCTTATTGTGGCGCGCCTTGTGCCACGGATCGGGGAAGAACAGCTGCACCATGTCCAGCGAGCCATCCGGGATCATGTTTTCCAGCACCTCAACCGCGTCGTGGCACATCACGCGCAGGTTGCTCAGCTTCGCCTCGTGGGCGTCGGCCAGGCAGGCGCCCACGCCCGGCGAGTGCACCTCAATCCCTAAAAAGTTCTGCTGCGGGTTGTTGCCCGCCATGGTCACCAGCGAGGCGCCCATGCCAAAACCGATCTCCAGCACCGTCGGCGCGTCGCGGCCGAACAGCGCGGCGAGATCGACAGCGTCAGCCTGATACTCCACGCCCATCACCGGCCAATAGTTCTCCAGCGCGTGCTGCTGGCCTTTGGTCAGCCGCCCCTGGCGGCGGACAAAACTGCGGATACGGCGCATCGCGCGGCCGTTCTCATCAAATTCCGGGGAGATGACGTCATTAATCATAGTGCTTTCTGTCTGTTTGGCTGCCAATTAGGGAAACGCGCATTATGCAAAGATACATTGGTTTAGCAAGTGTTCATCTTCTGTACCCGCCGTGCGGCGTCGGAAAGTTCCGGTTTACAGCACCATGACTCTATGCTGCAATCTCGCTTCATTTTCTGCCGGATAACGACGCTGCTCATGATGCAAGCACAACAATTCGCACAGGTGGTGCTTGACTGGTATCAGCGCTACGGCCGCAAGACCCTGCCGTGGCAGCTGGAGAAAACCGCCTATCAAGTATGGCTCTCCGAGGTGATGTTGCAACAGACCCAGGTTGCCACCGTCATTCCTTATTTTCAGCGCTTTATGGCCCGTTTTCCCAACGTGCGCGCGCTGGCGGAGGCCCCGCTGGACGAAGTGCTGCATCTGTGGACCGGCCTCGGCTATTACGCCCGCGCCCGCAACCTGCACAAGGCGGCGCAGACCATTGTCGCACAGCACGGCGGCGAGTTCCCGACAACCTTCGCAGAAATCGCCGATTTACCGGGCGTCGGCCGTTCCACCGCCGGCGCGGTGCTGTCGTTGGCGCTGGGCCAACACTATCCGATCCTCGACGGCAACGTGAAGCGCGTGCTGGCCCGCTGCTACGCGGTGGAGGGCTGGCCGGGCAAGAAAGAGGTCGAAAACCGGCTGTGGAAAATCAGCGAAGAGGTCACCCCGGCGCAGGGCGTCGGCCAGTTCAACCAGGCGATGATGGATCTGGGCGCCATGGTCTGCACCCGCTCCAAGCCCAAGTGTGAACTCTGCCCGCTCAACGTCGGCTGCCTGTCTTACGCCAATCACAGCTGGGCCAACTACCCCGGCAAGAAACCCAAACAGATCCTGCCGGAAAAAACCGCCTACTTCTTATTACTGCAGCACGGCGAGCGCGTGTGGCTGGAACAGCGCCCGGCGGTAGGCCTGTGGGGCGGCCTGTTCTGCTTCCCGCAGTTCAGCGCGCGCGTCGATTTGGAACTCTGGCTGCAGCAGCGCGGTCTGAAAGGCAAGCGCCTGGAACAGCTGACCGCGTTTCGCCACACGTTCAGCCATTTCCACCTCGATATCGTGCCGATGTGGCTGTCGCTCGACGCGGCGGGCAGCGGCATGGATGAGGGCGCGGGTCTCTGGTATAACTTAGCGCAGCCGCCGTCGGTCGGGCTGGCGGCGCCGGTAGACCGTTTGTTGCAACAGTTGGCCAAGCAGCCCCCGATCCAACAAAACTTATATGGCGATAGCGCCATCGATGAGGAATTAGCATGAGCCGCACCATTTTTTGTACTTTCCTGCAGCGCGACGCCGAAGGCCAGGACTTCCAGCTTTATCCCGGCGACGTCGGCAAGCGCATCTACAACGAGATCTCCAAGGAAGCCTGGGGCGAGTGGATGAAGAAGCAGACCATGCTGATCAACGAGAAAAAGCTGAACATGATGAACGTGGACGACCGGAAGCTGCTGGAAGAGGAAATGATCAAGTTCCTGTTCGAAGGGCACGACGTGCACATCGAAGGCTATACGCCGCCGAGCGAATAACGCTGTTGGGGCCAGGCGCTGGCCCGCTTCAATCCTCTTATACTTCTTCCAAACGGCTTTAAGATGAAGAAAATTTTAGCTTTGCTCGTAATAGCGCCTTTGCTGATCTCCTGTTCCGGCAAAAAAAGTGAAGAAATCAACGAAGCCTGGATTAAAGATACCAACGGCTTCGACATTCTGATGGGCCAATTCGCCCACAACATCGAGAACATCTGGGGTCTAAACGAGGTTCTGATCGCCGGGCCGAAAGACTACGTCAAATATACCGACCAATACCAAACCCGCAGCCACATCAACTTCGACACCGGCGCCATTACCATCGAGACCATCGCCACCACCGATCCGGCCGCGCACCTGCGCCAGGCGATCATCAGCACGCTGCTGATGGGTGACGATCCGGGCTCCATCGATCTCTATTCCGACGCCAACGATATCCAGATCAGCAAAGAGCCGTTCCTGTACGGCCAGGTGCTGGATAACAAGGGCGCGCCGATCCGCTGGGAATGGCGCGCGGCGCACTTCGCCGATTACCTGCTGCAGACCAAGCTGCAAAAACGCACCTCCGGCCTGCACGTGATCTACTCGGTCACCATCCAGCTGGTGCCGAACCACCTGGACAAACGTGCGCACAAATACCTGCCGATGGTGCGCAAGGCGTCGGAAAAATACGGCGTGGACGAGTCGCTGATCCTGGCTATCATGCAGACCGAATCGAGCTTCAACCCGTATGCGGTGAGCGGTTCGGACGCGCTGGGCCTGATGCAGGTGGTGCAGCATACCGCCGGTAAGGATGTGTTCCAGATGCGCGGCAAATGGGGCACCCCGAGCCGCAGCTACCTGTTCGATCCGGAGAACAACATCGACACCGGCACCGCCTACCTGGCGATCCTGCAGAACAACTACCTGGGCGGCATTCAGAACCCGACCTCGCGCCGCTATGCGGTGATCACCGCCTACAACGGCGGCGCCGGCAGCGTGCTGCGGGTGTTCTCCAGCGACAGAACGCGCGCGGTGGGCATCATCAACGCCATGCAGCCGGGCGACGTGTACCAGACGCTGACCACCAAGCACCCGGCCGCCGAGTCGCGCCGCTATCTGGTGAAAGTGAATACCGCGCAGAAGAGCTACCGCAGGAAGTAACGCGTTCCGCGTGGATAAATGAGAAGGGCCGGTGCGAACCGGCCCTTTTTCTATGGCTTGATCATATAGCCGAAGATGCGCTTCCAGCCGTGATCTTTTTTCTCGATGTAGACCCCCTGCAGCTCCGGCGAGAAGCCCGGCAGGCGGTTGATGCCCTCTTCCAGCGCCAGGAAGTAACGCTGCACCGCGCCGCCCCACACTTCGCCCGGCACCACGCACAGCACGCCCGGCGGGTACGGCAAGGCCCCTTCCGCCGCGATGCGCCCTTCCGCCTGGCCGATCGGCACCAGCTCGACGTTATCGCGGATAAACTCCACGTTGGCGTCCTGCGGGTTCATCACCACCGGCGGGAAATGATCCTGGCGGAACATCTCCTTTTGCAGCTGTTTGACGTCGAAGCTGACGTACAGATCGTGCATCTCCTGGCACAGCCGGCGAATGCTGTAACCGCGGTAGCGCTGCTCGTTCTTGCGGTACACCGTCGGCAGCACCACGCTCAGCGGCGCGTCCTCTGCAACATAGCGCTCGAACTGCGCCAGCATCTCCACCAGCTGTTCCATCTTGGCCGGGTTCTCCGCCGGGGTCAGCAGGAACAGGATCGAGTTGAGATCGCACTTCTCCGGCACGATGCCGTTCTCGCGCAGGAAGTTGGCCAGAATGGTGGCCGGAACGCCGAACTCGGTGTATTGGCCGGTCGCGGCGTCAATCCCTGGCGTGGTCAGCAGCAGCTTGCACGGATCGACCAAATACTGATCCTGGGCATAGCCTTCGAAGCCGTGCCACGTCTCCCCCGGCACGAAGGTGAAGAAGCGCGCGTCGTTGGCGATAAGGTCAGTATCGTGATCCTGCCAGTCTTTGCCCGCCACCTGCAGCGGAATAAACGGCTTCAGCTGCGAACAACGCTTGAGCAGCTGTTTGCGCGTCTCGATGCCCAGCTTGACGCAGTCCATCCACATGCGGCGCCCGGCGGGGCCGGCGTGCATCTTGGCGTTGACGTCCAGCGCAGCGAACAGCGGATAGAACGGGCTGGTCGACGCATGCAGCATGAACGCGTTGTTCAGGTGCTTGTGGTTGCAGTGGCGCTTTTGCCCTTTGATATGATCGTCTTTCTTGTGGATCTGCGAGGTCTGCGAGAACCCCGCCTGCTGTTTATGCACCGACTGGGTGACGAAAATGCCCGGGTCGTGTTCGTCCAGCTCCAGCAGCAGCGGCGAACACTCTTTCAGCATCGGAATAAAGCCTTCGTAACCCACCCAGGCGGAGTCGAACAGGATGTAGTCGCACAGGTGGCCGATGGTGTCGATCACCTGGCGAGCGTTGTAAATCGTGCCGTCGTAGGTGCCGAGCTGAATGATCGCCAACCTGAACGGCCGCGCCGCCGCGGCCTTCTCAGGCGCCACTTCGCGGATCTGCTCACGCAGGTAGCGCTCGTCGAAGCAGCGCGCGTCGATGCCGCCGATAAAGCCGAACGGGTTGCGGGCGGTTTCCAGATAGACCGGCGTGGCGCCGGCCTGGATCAGCGCCCCGTGGTGGTTGGATTTGTGGTTGTTGCGATCGAACAGCACCAGATCGCCACGGGTCAGCAGCGCGTTGGTCACCACCTTGTTGGCCGCCGAGGTACCGTTGAGCACGAAATAGGTTTTATCGGCGTTGAACACCCGCGCCGCGTGCTTTTGCGCATCCTTGGCCGACCCCTCGTGGATCAGCAGGTCGCCCAGCTTGACGTCGGCGTTGCACATATCAGAACGGAACAGGGTTTCACCGTAGAAATCGAAGAACTGCCGGCCGGCCGGGTGCTTGCGGAAGAACTCGCCGCCCTGATGCCCCGGGCAGGCGAAGGTCGAGTTTTCCATCTCGACGTAGGTCTTCAGCGTTTTGAAGAACGGCGGCAGCAGCGCCTGCTCGTAGGCATCGGCGGCGGCCTCCAACTGCGCCATGTAGAACGGCTTGCTGGCGCCGGCCAGCAGCGCGAAGACCCCACTGACGAACGGCAGATAGTCCGGCGAGAGATGCTCATCCCCTTCCACCGCCACGAAGGTCGGGATGTTGAACCCCGTCGCCTGCAAGCGCGCCAGAATGCCGGCGTTCACGTCGGCGACCGACACCACCACCGCCGCCACGTCGGTGTAGTCCGTCTGCTCTACGCGCACGATCTGACGCAGCGTCTCAATGGTAGCGACCAGGCTGGCGCTGGTCGCGATTTTCAATTCTTTCATCATGCTGACTCTCAAACGGTGAAGGATGAGGGTGTGCCACCGGCACGGTAATGAGATAACGCGGTTATCCCGGTAAAGCGATACCCGGGCACGGCAGCATAAGCGGCGTGCGTGACCGGCTAATGATCGGCGATCATCAGGCGGCTATCGGGAAAACTGGTCTTGGCAGCGTCCGACAGGCATCAGTAAAATCAGGGCCGCAGCGCTGGCTTTACGCATGCCTAACAGCGAGCATCAGGCGGCCTTACCGCATGGCCGGCAGGCGTATTCGGGCGGATGGCGTACGGAGGAAACAACGGCGGAACGGTGGCGGCGTCAGATGTCTGGTGCGCAGCAGCGCTTGAGCAACAAAACCAGTCATGCCAATAACCCTCTGGCTTATAAGAAGCGGGAACACCGTCAGGGAACGGATAGTGCTAAAATTTGCGCAATGATTGCATGATTCGTTGCGGGGTTCAAGCAAGAATCGCCTTGATTGAACGCTCGTTGATTAAATCATAATGCATTGTTATTTAATTAAAAAATAATAACCCACGCTCGCGTCATCGGTATAAATACACGTTTTATATGCATATTTATTGAAAGGCGATATCCCCCCGCCCCCCATCCCGCCGGGTTCGCTGCCTGAAAATAGAGCAACCGATCGGCTTTGTGACAGAAAGCGATTGACGCCATCCGGCCAATACGGTTTAATGCGCCCCGTTGCCCGGATAGCTCAGTCGGTAGAGCAGGGGATTGAAAATCCCCGTGTCCTTGGTTCGATTCCGAGTCCGGGCACCATATTCAGAAGAACCCGCCTATGGCGGGTTTTTCGCTTTCTGGGGTACGGACTCTCCATCGAACTGCGTTCGATTATTCGGCCTGAAGGCCTCACCCTGCGGGCCAGCGCTAAAGCGCTGTTCAACGCGGCGCCAGCGCCGGTTGTCCGAGTCCGGGCACCATATTCAGAAGAACCCGCCTATGGCGGGTTTTTCGCTTTCTGGGGTACGGACTCTCCATCGAACTGCGTTCGATTATTTGTCAGGTACGCCATGCGTTAAGCGATAGTGATCGGGGTCGGTTACAGCCAGGCAATCATCAATGGCAGAAAGGTTGTTGTGTAGCATACCAGCTTGGGCTCGTATCAGGCGGAAAACACTCTGGTTAGCCTATTCTGTTGGTTAATCAGCAAGTGGCCGCCGGCGAGGAAATGCCTTTTCCAGGTGTGAATGAGCAATACCCCGGCGCTTCTTACCTGTGCCCAAGATGAATAAACCGGCTTCGCCGTTTATTAAAATTTAACGCGTTGTCTCCTACCATAAAATTTTATGACGGCTAATAATCAGCCGTTTTTTCCTGACTAATTTAATATGCATATAAAAAGACAACAGGCTAAATAAAAATAGTATTGCTGCAGAAAGCAAAAAAAACACTTAAGTTCCTTTTGTCAGAAAAAGAAAGCTCTAAAACTGCTAAAATAGGAAGCCATCATTTTCAAAAAAAGATTAGTCATCTTGCGATATTAACCAATACATAAATTCTCGATGGCGATTCAGCATCAGTTTTTTCATCACCGACCGTTTATGGCTATGTACCGTTTTTACGTTTATCCCTAGGAGTTTGGCTGTTTGTGATTGATCAAAACCTCTTTTTAGATAACCGATTACCTGTTTTTCCCTACTCGTCAGAACATAACCGAGAAGCTGTTTTTCAGCAGGATTTTTAACCAAGCTCTTCGCCAACAACTCAAATAGTCTGCTCCGGTTATCGGTTCGATAAAGGACACTCTCACTCTCATTAACGCGCCCTACTCTTTTTTCTTTAATGGTCATGATAGCCGATACAGCTTCGCAAGGATTCATTTTACGCCATCGTTGTGCGCGCCACATCGATGCTGCAATCACCATATCAGCCTGTACGCCATCATCAGGCGACAAAAAACTTACCGTCTTATGATTTTTTTCCGCATATTCCGTAATGCTGAAACGTAATCCCGCCACGAAATAAGCATTTTCATCATCAATAACGATATTGATTCGTTCCATTATTCACCTCTTAAACAATGCGGATAGACTGGCAGCAACCGAATTTATTGGCCCAGGCAGAGGAAAAGCATAAGGAATGGATTACACCGTAAAATAACCGCGATGGCAGAATGCAATTCCTTAACCAAACCTCCCATACCTATCTATTCATATTCCAGGTTAAAGGTGACAGCAGCACTAAAATCCCCACGAACAATGGTTCTGCTTTGTAGAGCAAGCGGCTCACCTCGAATATAGGCCTGAAGACGGATCTGATTATTACCGCTTACCAGTGAGAGCTTTTCGCCCCGTTTATTCAGCGGCAGCGATTTACCTTCCATACTCTCTAAGCCGATTGCAACGCCTCTGGCCTGGCTGCCGGTATCCAACGCTAAATAGCCTGGTAAGCTGCCGTTTTCGCTACCGACAAAAGTTACCGTCAGGGATTGCCCCAGACTCAGATCGCACTCCGCCAGCTGAATGGCCAATGGAACGGGTAACGTACGTTGATAGCTATAAAGGTATTTATCTATCACGGTGCCAAAATCGAGCGGGATAATTTCACTGCCAGGCGGGATCACGCAGGGCTCCGCCACCAGCTCGCCATGAAAATACAGGTTATCCTCTGCCCGGGCGTGTGGAGTGAAAACAATCAATAACGCCATCGCTGCAGAAAAAAACGGAAAAACTTTCATATCAAGCTCCTAGAAAAATTCAGCCAGCAAAGTCGCGGTCGCAAAAAAAGCGCCTTCCGTCAACGTGGCCCCCGGTCTGCTCACCGGCACCGCCTCCAGCCGCGGCGGGCTACTGGGATCGATAGAAATGGAGCTGTAGATCACAAAAGGCTCGTCATTTTGATAAACGCGAATCCCCAGATCTGCTTTATTGCTCTGTAGCGCGGCCCCATCAAACGCGGTGCCATTCCCCTTCAGGGTTAACCTTAGCTCCCAAGGACGCGCCCCCGGTTCACAATCAAGGTGGTAATCGATCGCCTGGCGGTAGTTAACGCCATCCACTTTTTTGATCCCAACGCGCGAGCCAAAATCGACATCTATTTTCGCCCCGGCGTTAATCGTGCAAGGAGGCGGGGCAATCAAGCCGCCACGAAATTGCATCGCAACCTCCTCTGCAGCCAGCGCAGCCCCCTGGAAACATAGAGCCAAACACACTACAGGAAAGACAAGACACGGCTTCATGCATTCACTCCAAGGGTTATTGATAGTCGACCCGCAACGTTGCGGATGCGGTGAATTCTCCCGTTTCCAGATTGACGCCGCTCCGCTTTACCGGCACGGCATCCAATTTAACCGGATTGGGATAGGAAAAATTGTGCCAGGAATTCAGCGGCAGTTGATCCCCACCTTGCCTTTGCAAGATGAGGATAGCCAAACCATCCCGACTGGTGCCGAGCAGCCCCTGGCCGAAATTGGCGGTGCCGCCCTGCACCTGCAACCGCATGGCGTTTTTATAGGGATTATTACAGGTGAACGAAAAATCTATCGGCATACGGTAAAAGTTACCGTTAATGCGTGTTGTCATCACCTCATCGCCAAAATCCACCTCAATCGGCCGTCCGCCGTTGATGGTGCAGGGCAAAGGCTGCATCACCGTCACACTGACTTTCACTGTCGCCGCCTGTGCGAAGGCCATTACGCTACTGCCGCACAGAAGCAACGCCGCAGCGGTTTGTCGTACTCTGGTTACCATTTTCACCCGTTACCCCTCAGTCATAGCTCAGATGAAAATCCACCACGGCACGATAGCTGCCCGCCACCAGAGGCTGCGCGGTACGCTCAGCCATAATCCAGTAAGCCAGCGCATTGCTCCCCGGCGTCAGCCACAGCGGCTCACCTCGGCTGCCCAAGCGCACGTTGCGGCCGTGCTCATCCAGCATTCGCAATCCCATGCCGCTCACCCCCTGCGCTTTTATCAGCTGCGGGTTATCCCGATCGGCCCGCGCGCTGAAGCTCACTCTGACCGCCGGTTGATCCGGTGCCCAGCTTAAAGCTCCCGTACGCTCATCCCGGCTGGCCGACCGAGTACGCAAGCAATCGCGCAGGCGCAACTCAACCGCCACCGGCGTACCGCGAGCCCCCACCTGTTCAAGCCTTCCGGTCGCCATTTCTCCCAGCCATATATCCTGGCGAGCAGAAGCCATCTCCAACCGGCAAGCACTCTCGGCCAGCGCCCCCCTGATATGCAGCACGCCATTGGAACCCTCCACCTGCCAGTTATCCGCCGCCCGTGTTGCAGGCAGCAGCCACAGCATCATCGCCACGCTGAGCGGCGCCATCAGCGCCAGCCCCGCCAACGTCAATCCGTAACGCCATCCGTTCACCCCATAGCGCCAGATTTCCGGTATTGCATGCCTACGTGCCATTCGTTTTCTCCTTTAACTACGGCCTCCGGTTATCTCACGAGCTTTTCTTCTCCGGTACGACGCTGCATTTACCCGCCTGACAATTGAACGCCAGCTGCGGCCGGCCGCCATAGTCGTTGATATAGGTCAGCACTGGATTGCCGCCCAAGGTCGCGGCGCTCACCGACAATGGCGCGCTGCCCTTCGGCGGCACCATAAACGGTTCGAAGTTTTGCGCGCCCGCAGCGCCTTTATGGCTGGCCGCATCGATAAGGGTGACGTAATACGGCGTCGGGTTATTGACGATGTATTTATCGCCTTGCCTGGTCAGCGTTAATTGCTCCTGCCACGGCGCAGCGTTGCGCTCGGGGGCTATCGCCGCCGGGCGATAAAACAGCTTGATGCGCGTCTGCAGCGCGATCTGCAGCGAATTCGGCTTGTTGCTCTTCGGCGGGATCTCGCGCAGGTTAAAGTAGTACAGCGTTTCCCTGTCCTGCGGCAGCTGTTTGGCCGCCGGCAACGCCTGGATCTTCACCTGGCTTGGCTTGCCCGGCTCAATGCGCTGCACCGGCGGCAGCACCGTCAACGGGCTTTGAATCTTGTTGCCCTGCTCGTCTTCCAGCCAGCCCTGCGCTAAATAAGGCAGCTGCTTATTTTGGTTGCTGACGCTCAGGCTCACTGACTGCAGCCCACCATCGAAAATAACGCGGGTGCGATCCAAGGCAATGGCCGCCTGCGACGACATCGACAAAAAGACACTGCCAATTAATGCTATTGCCGGTACGGCTCGCGCGACATTATATTGCATAGATATATTCATAAATAACCTTCCTCCCGGCAGCTCAATAAAAACCTCAGCCACCGAATTAAATATCGGCATAAAATTTAAAACTGCTAAATGACTTCAAATACAATCAGCGCATTGCCAGAAAAAGTGCCGCCTTCAATACCACTCAACTGCGCGCCGTCCAATTTGGCCACAAAGGCATAGGTCGCATTAAAACCTGGCGAGACGTCAATCACCTGCTCATTAGACGAATTTGGATCGCCAATCGACAGCTTCGCTTTTATTTCATCACTCGTGCCGCTCTTACGCAGCGTTACCGTATTTGCGCCCACCTGATTGACATCGGTAAATCTGAGGCGGGCTTTTCCCGAAGTCCCGCCCTGGCAGGCCAGTTTGGCGGCAATGCCCTTCACTTTGTTTTCACCCGGCGTCATCACGCCAAAATCAATCTCGCCGCTGCTTTGCCATGTCACCGCGCAAGAAAGCGGCTCCGGTGGGCGCGGCCTGGTTGGCGGCAGAGGCGGCAATAAACCAGAGCAGTCGGAACCTAATACGAAAGAGGTATATCCCGTTCTTAGTAGTAATTCTAAACAGCGCGGAGGTCGCTTCTCCGAGCGTCTATATTTAACTATTTCCGCTAAAGGCAAAATATTTCTCATCACTGCATTTGCCTCGTCAACACTAAACTTGACGCTTCCATATGCAAAATTAATACCTTCAGAATATACACCGTACCCAAATGCATCGTAGGTGCGAAACTCAAGCCGACAAAAACCGTAACAGTCTAGCTTACCCTTACCAATCCCATTAAATGCCTCGTCGCCAGCGTGAAAAACAACTTTGGAAAAATTAAAATCTAACTCCCCTAACCTCGGATAATCATTATCGCTAGGCGGATCAAGCCAGCGCCAATCGGAGTACCAACCCTCTACGTACGTTGCTTGTGCCATTGTGCTATAAAAACAGATGGGTAAAGCAAATATAAGGGCAATTAGCTTTTTCAATTTACGCTCCACTTTTCAATCCCTCCGTTCCCGCTAATACCCGGCAAGGAAGCAGTAAATTATTCACCAGCATTTCTGGCGGCAATAACATCGGCATTTGCACTTCGCACTGTGCTGTGCCCCCCCAGTGCACGGTCATATTTTCTCCGGCTTTGATACCGCTCAGATACACGCTGCCGCCGTCGTTGACGATGCCGGTTTCCTGTTTCCGCGCGTTCCGCACCGTGGCGCCGAACGGCGGCTCGCCGCCGTCCGCCAGCTTGATCACCGCCATCGCTTTCTCCCCGGCAATCACTTCAAACTTGCGGTAACCGATGGCGCCTTCGGTCAGCGTCGCCTGCACCACCGATTTGATCGCCTCGGCGCCATCGCCCAGCTCGTCCAGATCGATACTGGCCTTGTTGCGGTAGTAGCTGTTGACATCCGCCACCACCGCTTTGCCCCAGCGGTTGGTCGCCGCAACGCTGCCATAGCCGCGCACCGGCACCCCGCCCACTCCTTCAGTATCCAGCAGCAAGCGGGTGCCGCCCGGCAGGTTGCTACGGTGCAACGCGCCGCCTTCGGCGGTCAGCGTCATGCCCCCCTGCGCCGACAGGCCGATCGCGCTGTACCTGTCCTGCTGATAGCTGGCGTTAGCGGTTACGCGCGCCATATCGCTATCGCGGGTGTAATAACCGCTCAGATTGGTGCCGCTGCGCGAGCCGCCGGCGCTGAGCTGGTAGTTGCTGCGCTCGTCGAGGCGATCGTAATAGCTCACCCGATGGGTGTTGTCGCTGCGGTTAAGCGTGGCGTTATAGCTGACGCTGGCGCCATTGCCCCACGGCAGCGACAGCGACAGATACATGCCGTCGTCGTTGCGCTCGTTGTAACGGTTACGATACGCCGACAGCGACAGCGCCAGATTTTTGAAACGGCCGACGTCGAAATAGCGCGACAGCGTCAGGTTATAACGATCGTTGGCCGGTTTATCCCAATAAGTCTGATGGCTGTAGTTGAGATAAGCGCTCACCCCCAGGTCCCGCAGCTGTTGGTTATAGGTAATGGTGTACATCTCTTTACTGTTGCCGAAACGCCTGCCGTACTCGCGCGCATCCAGATATTCGCTCATGCTCATAAAATTCTGCTCCGAGAAGCGGTAGCCGGCAAAGGTCACCTGGCTGTCCAGCTCATCGAAACTCTTCGAATAGCTGAGGCGGTATGAACCGCCGCTCAGCGTTTCGCCGTTATACGGCAACCTGGCTCGCGACTGGGTGGCGTCAAACGACAGCGCCCCCAGCATCATCAGATCGCGGCCGATGCCCAGCGCCGCAGCGTTATAATCTCCCCCGAACAACCCGCCGCCGTACAACGACCAGCCGTTGCTCACCCCCCAGGAAAACTCACCGGTGCCGAACAGCGGCCCGCGATAGCGGTGATCGAGATCGGAGGGTTTACCCAAAGCCAGCTTGTAGCGCAGCGATCCCGGCCGCGTAAGATACGGAATGCTGGCGGTGCTCATCGTGAACGCCTGCACGCTGCCGTCTTGCTCTTCCACCCGCACGTCCAGATCGCCAGACACCGCATCATTCAGATCCTGGATGCGGAACGGCCCCGCCGCTACCGTGGTTTCGTACAGTACCCGTCCTTGCTGACTGATGATTACCTTGGCGTTGCTTTTCGCCACCCCCGTCACCTCCGGCGCATAACCGCGCAGGTTAGGCGGCAACATGTTGTCGTCAGAGCGCAGGCTCAGGCCGCCGAAGCGGAAGCTGTCGAACAGCCCGGAATCAAGATACCCTTCACCAAGCGTCAGTTTTGATCGCAACGCCGGCACGGCCCGATAAGCGTAGTAACGGCTCCAGTCCAAACGTTTGTCAGTCGGCTGCCCCGAACCCGTCTGGTGATTTAGCTGCGCCTGCCAATCTGCCCGCAACCGCCAGGCCCCCAGGTTAGCCCCCGCCGTGCCGTTACCGCTCATGCTATAACCACGCGTACCCGCCTGTATTTGATGCTGGGTTTGCGCATTGAGATTGTAATCAAACAACAGCCCGGGAATGCCTTCATCCCAGCGCGACGGCGGATCCCAATCCTCCGAAACATAGTCCATATAGGCCTGCGGAATGCTGAGATACAGCGATGAGGTGGCCAAGTCACCACGTATCTCCATCCCCTTCAGGCTAGCCTCATCCAGGCACTCCCCCTGATGCCACCAGAGCAGGTCTTGGTACAGCGCCGTTTTCAGTCCCAGCTGTTCCATCAGAGGGCGGGAAACGCAGGCGCGGCTGCCGTTAGGATCATCATCCGGCGCATAGAAAGCGATTTGCTGTTCCGGCAAATCACTTTTATTGACGTGCACCGCCATACCGTAAGTGCCCGGCATAATGTAGCCGCTGCGAGCGAACTGGCTCAGATCGATGTTTTTGCGATCGTTTACGTCCAGTACATCAATATTGAACTGGATTTCTTCCTGAGCGCCGGTAGCAGAGGTGAAACCAAAGCAGCACAACGCCACCCAGGCACTCAGAATAGATAAACGAAATGACTTTCCGGCAGGCAAAAACATCATGTTCCAAACCTTCTATCTGTTAACTTCCCTGAAATAGTCGATCGATTCAGTAATAATCCATTTTGAATCTAACCGATGAAAAATAACTTCCCGCCGTTAATGGTTGACGATTCGCCATGAGGTTTATGACGTAATTCAACCGATAACTCCCCAGAGGAATATTCATTAACGGCAACGGCATGCCCGGCCTGGCGATATTGCCGTCATCATCGCTTATTTTTAACGCCACACCGGAGGCTTCTCCGCGAATGCCAAACATTTCACCATCGGCATGGCCATCAAAAGTCACCTGAAATTGCTTCCAACCCGGTAATTTTTTATCTGCTCTCTCCAAGATGCAATTCACTAACTTGATACTGAAAGAGACGTTTTTCCCCTGCCCATCGCGAGCAATATCGGAGACAGGAATCACCTCCATATCGATAATCTGTTCACGGCTTTCCATAGCGATCGCACAGGCTGCATCATTAATGGCCCCTTGCATATTGACGCGCCCCTCGCCCTGTGAAGCAGAAATAGCCTGCGATACAAAGAACAACGGCACCGACAATAGGCAAAACGCCCCTAACTTTGTTATCTGATGCTTCATTATCTCTTCCCGTGAAATAACGATTCCCTATAAATGGCATGCGGGTTGCCCCACATGCCAATAATCATGCGTATTTCGTTAGGCTAACGAATTACTGGTAAGCCAGGGTAAAGTCGGCAACAGACTGGAATTCACCCGGAACGATCGTCGCATTGGACGCGCTGCTGCCCTGCAGGTAAGCGGCAAAACTCAGGGTGTTGGCGCCGTTCTGCAGATCACGTGCTTTAGAAGCCTTGCCCAGTTCGATGTTGGTGCCGGCGCCGTCGGTGATGGCGATGCCAGCCCCTTTAGCGGTACCGGTGATGCCCAGCAGCTTGCTGTCCGCTTCCGACGCTGAACCGGAGAAAGTCAGCGAAACGGTGTTGTTTTTGCCTGGCGCGACGGTGGTCAGCTCGCAGTTTTCCAACTTGATCTGGAAGTTACGCGGCGTGGATTTACCGCCGTTTTTCAGCGCCACGTTGGAGATGGCGCCCAGCTCAACGGTCTGATCCAGAGACTCAGGCGCGATAGAGCAAGGTGCGTCGATGATCGAGCCGCTGAAGGTCACTTTACCGTGCCCCTGATCGGCGGCGTGTGCCAGAGAAGAAACACCAAACGCCATAACGGCAGCCAGCATGATTTTATTCAGTTTCATATAACCAATTATCCTTAATCGTATTAATACATAAGGTATTTTCTTAACAATGAGTAATGTGTATCAACGGCCTGGCCTGATGCTTTAAAAAACCAAGCCGCCTTTTCACGCGGCTATTACTGATGTAGTGGATAACCATGGTTAATAGGTCAGCCACATACTATTCAAGGAATAAACCAATTACTCATCCTGTTTTCCCAACCGATGAAATCCTCCATCGCCGGGGTGAAGCCACTTTAGCGCCCCTGCTGCAATCTTGAAATATTATTTCATCAAACACGATAAATACGAGATTAAAATCTAATAAACAACATTAAATTACACATAGAATCTAAAAATGACATCTTTTAGTTCAATAATTAGATCTCCATAAAAAATTCATTATGGATAAATTATCACTTAGTGACAGATATCAATATTATTGGAAAACACAGAGAATCAGGGTTATTGAAAAATATAACCTCTCAGCGCAAAATCCCTTCCCGAAACAAAAAATGAGAGGATTCCTATGATTTTCATTATAAACGGAAGGGTTAAGTTCAATGAATACGAAGGAACCCTGGAGAGCGTCAATGCCCCGCAAAATATGCAGCCGCTAGCGGCCGCGGCTTGCCGTTTGCTTTCTATTTTCGTCAGGAACAATGAAATGTTGATTAAGCGTCAACAATTACTTGAAGAGGTCTGGGAAGAACGAGGACTAAAAGGAACAAACAGCAACTTGAATAACTATATCTCACTATTGCGCCGCCATCTGGCGCAACTTGGCGAGACGGAGTTGATAATCACCTACCCTAGGCAAGGCTTTAAGTTCGTTGCAAAAAAAATTAGCCGACACGCCACTGCCGAACCGGAAAAAGAACAAAACATAATGGAGGTAACCGCTGTTCCCACGCAACCGCCGGGGCAAGCCGCCCCCAGAGGGCGTGGTAGCGGAAAATTATTATCGGCCTGGCGGCAGTTTCAGAGTTGGAATAAATGGGTTAATCTCATCCTATTCATCAGCATCGCTGCATTGATCATGGCCAGCCATCAGTACTCCGTGCGTAACAACCTATTCAGCGGCACTCAGTTCGCGGGTTGCCAAATCTACAACATGGGTTGGGATTACCCAGAGGAGGAAACGGTAACCGACATGGTAAAGGCCTATGTCAATTGCCAGAAAAAGACTAAAGTTTATTACTATAACAAAATCACGCAGGATAACAGGCAGTTTGAAGAGAAAATGCTCGTATCCTGCCGAGAAAATGCAGGCCGCCAACCTTGCGAAGTGGTTTATATTCCATAATTGAGTAACGTTTTTCACTACCAGTGATACAAAAACAGCAAGATGTCCGTTCACGGACACGTTCAACCTGCCGTTATTTGCTATACACGCCATCACCAACCACATCCCATAATCGTCTCATTATGGGATGTTTCCATCATTTTCTGGTTACGGAACACAGCAGCTCAGGCTGCCTGCCGTAGTACATAATAAAATTGTCATCATTCAATTTGGCAATTTTTAAAACATAGTAATGTTTTTCCTCACCCAACAGAAAGGTCTGCGCATCGGAGTAGGTGAAGTTATCCATGGATTGAAGGATTTTCTTTTCAATGGCGACATAGTAGTACCCACGATGATAGTGATACTTCGTTTCGAGCACGCGGGCTATCACCTGCTTCTTTCCATCCCGATAGGCTAAACCGTTAAGCGTAATGGTCGCGCGGCGCCATCCCGAACGCACGATGTTCACGTACAGACCGCTGGTTACCGTCCCATTCGGCGTCATGCGCGTCGTCGATAAAGACGCATTGCACTCAGGGAAATCGCGCGAGGCGGTCAATAAATAAATCAATATAACAATAACAAGGGAAATAGCAGCAGATAATGCCAGGTAGAAAGCACGGCGCGAGCTAACCTTCATTGATCACCTCAAACTCATCTTCACAGTGCGCATCCATATTCTTAACGCGGTGTTTCGGGCAATACGAGATGAAATCAATCAGCTTTTTGTAGTTCGTATAATGGTATGTCAATCGAGAGTAATAAACCGTTGCCGGTACATCACAATCAAAACCACGGCTTTTGAGCCTTTCCAGGGCGTCGGCAATATACCGCTCGTCGATCCGCTCGCTGGCGTTCAGCGTCTCCACGCGGCAAGATTTGTAGCTGGCGATCTGGGTCTGATAAGCGGTGTCGTAACGTTCGGTAAAAAAGTAAACGCCCGCCAATACCAACGCAATCCCGATAAACAGCAGCGTTACCTTAGGTAAAATGGCATCGCAACGGCGCCGGACGGGTAAAGGCGCGGCAGGAACGCTTTCGTCCTGCGTCATATTGTCCGCCACGGAATGAATGCTGGCGGCGGTAAACATAAATCCCTGCCTCGGCACGGTAACCAGAATTTCGCTCTCTCCCAAGCCGGCAAATGTACGGCGCAGGCTGGCGATATAGTTGTTCAGGTTACTGTTCGAGGCCGTTTTGCCATGATCGTCCCAGACGGTGGAAAAAATAAAGTCCCGGCTAATCAAGATGCCGTTATTTTTTACCAACAGCGCGAGCAGACGATTGGCTATCGTGGTGAGCGTCACCGGTTCGAGGTTCTCCTCCGCCAACGCCAGCGTCGAGTTA
This sequence comes from Serratia sp. TSO36, assembly GCF_057808395.1. NCBI lineage: Bacteria > Pseudomonadati > Pseudomonadota > Gammaproteobacteria > Enterobacterales > Yersiniaceae > Serratia > Serratia sp. TSO36. The sequence continues at coordinate 146,612 of NZ_JBJZOU010000024.1, forward strand.
TCCTCATCGAAGATAATTCGGTTATTGATTAAGAACCTCATAATCGCTCTCTTAGACCTACTCCTGGCGCGGATTATAGCTGAAACATAAGAATCTTCCTATCACACGAACAATTAACCGCCGCGCGGTTAGACAAGTCTTTCTCACAACGTAACCACGTCGAGCGTGACGGCCAGCCTCTCTGACCTTCCGCCGGCATTGAGCCGGTGTCCACTAAACGAACAGCGCATTTTGCATGCAGTATGAGCAATCTTTGCTCAGCCGATGAGTGCCCGCAGAGAGGGAATGCTTTGGGTTCAGGAGGGATACAGCGAAGGAAGAGGCTCACTGCAGCAGGAAAAACCCCTGCTCACTGGCTCGCCACGCCATTACAAGTAACAATTCAACACGTTGAATTATATAACAAAAAACAAATCACAACAGGCTGATTTCATAATTTCACTTTTAATTTCATATTTTCAAAACGCCCTCTGCTTCTAATATCATGTTATTTCACCTTCCCAGGACGCATTTTAGGGCTATTCTAAGCAACGAATACTTGATCCCAGAGACATAAGACGAACGCAGACCAGCGTCGACACGAGAACAACTGATGAAAACCCAACGGCTTTTCTTTTCCCTGGGTTGGCGTTTTTATGGAATGAAAAATAAGACTTTATCGGATTTATACCTAAACGAGTTAATTATAAACACACGCAAGCTCTCATTGGGACTTTCATGGAAAGAAATACGCCCGTAGCCTTTACCTGATGTGCTACCGAATTCTAAACGGGTATTTAAATAATGCGGTATTTTTGGCCCACACACCTTTTAATTACATTTAATTCGTGAAGCTTACTTATAAGAAAAAGGCAGCCTGGTTGCTATAAGCCGCCCTTCTGCAGCCGTATTTCTGGGTATTATTCTCATTATACTGGAGCTTATTAATGAATCAGCATTTGGATATCATCGGTATTGGCCTTGGCCCGTCGAATCTTAGCCTGGCGGCCTTAGGGAGTGAAATAGAGGGATTTACGGGGCAATTCCTGGAACGCAAACCCCATTTCTCCTGGCACCCAGGGATGATCCTGGCGGATTGCAGCATGCAGACCAACTTTTTAAAAGACCTGGTGAGCGCGGTTGCCCCAACCAACCGGTACAGCTTTCTCAACTATCTGGTAAAAAACAGGAAGTTCTACCGTTTCCTGACCACGGAACAGCGCACCGCATCGCGTGAAGAGTTCGCCGATTACCTCTCCTGGGCCGCCGGCGGCATGCGCTCATTAGCATTTAATCAAGACGTTCAACGGGTCGAGTTTGACGATCGGCAGCGTCAGTTCGTGGTGACCACCTCGAATAAGGTCTTCCACGCCAGGCACGTCAGCATTGGGATTGGCAAGAAAATAAAGTTGCCTGATTGCGTGACGGCGCAAAGCGATCGCTGTTTCCATGCCAGCGAAATGATGCTGCGCAACCCCGATCTGACAGGCAAACGCGTGGCGATCGTCGGCGGCGGCCAGAGCGGGGCCGATCTGTTCCTGAATATTTTTAAAGGGGAATGGGGGCAACCGGAACAGCTCGACTGGATATCGCGCCGCAACAATTACAACGCGCTCGATGAAGCGGCCTTTGCCAACGAATATTTCACGCCCGATTACGTCGAGAGCTTTTACTCGCTGGATAGCGCGGCCAAGCGGCATATGCTGGCCGAGCAGAAGATGACCTCAGACGGCATCACCAGTGAGTCGCTGCTGGCGATTTATCGCGCCATGTACCACCGCTTCGACGTCCTGCGCGAGAAATTATGGGTGCGCCTGCTGCCCAGCCGTTCGCTGACGGCCGTGAAACACACGCTGGATAACGCCTACCAACTCGAAACGCGCCATCATCTCGATCACGGCGAAGAAGCCTTCAAGGCGGACGTGGTGATCTTTGCCACCGGTTACCAATCGGCAACGCCAGAGTTCCTTGAGCCTTTGGCCCACCGTTTGCTGACCACTGCGGATGGCGAATACCGCATCGCCCCCGACTTTACCTTTGAGTGGGAAGGCCCTGCGGAGAACTGCTTATTCGCCATGAACGCCAGTATGCATAATCACGGCATTGCCGATCCGCAGTTGAGCCTGATGGCGTGGCGATCGGCCCGTATTCTTAATCGCGCTTTAGAACAACAGCCGTTTGATCTGAGTACAACGCCGAGTGCAATTCAATGGCGAAGTGAAGGTGTCTCTCCCACGTTTTAACCGCGAGCACGCCTTAATCATTATCACAGCGCTATGATGGAATGAAGTATATGAAAAGACAAATTATTAAATTTATTATAAAGCAACTGGCCGTATTGGCCCCCGAATTCAAGGCCAGATTGCTCTACAAAAAAGCGTTTGGCAAACCGTTAAACTTGCAGGCGCCGTCCACCTGGAATGAAAAGATCAATCACCTGAAGTTGAATGGCTATAGTCACAATGCGTTGGTAAAGCAATGCGCAGATAAATATGCGGTGAGAGAGTACATCAAAGAAAAGGGGTGCGAAGAGATCCTGAATGAATTGTACTTTGCCTGCGATTCAGTAAACGATATTCCGTGGGACACGTTGCCGGACAAATTTGTGATCAAAGGGAATCACGGCTCCGGATATAACCTGATTTGCCAGAATAAAAAAATGCTGAATATCACGAGCGCCAAAAAATTGATCGACGGCTGGATGAAAGACGATTATTGGAAAACCTATGTAGAACTCAACTACAAAGGGATACAAAAAAAGATCATTGGCGAGAAGTATATCGAATCGGCCAATGGTCACGGGCCTGAAGACTATAAGATCTATTGCTTCCGCGGTGTGCCTTACTGCACCTTACTGTGTGTCGGCAGGGATACCGGATCACCGAAGTATTACTTCTTTGACAAAGATTTCAAGTTTCTGTGCTACAGCGATGACTGTCTGGCCTTGAGCCAGGAAGAAATAGACGCCTTCGTGAAGCCAGAGGGTTACGATGAGCTGTTTGAGTACGCCTCACGCTTGTCCGCGCCCTTCGAGTTTGTTCGAGTTGATTTCTACATCTCGCAAGGCCGAATCATTTTTGGCGAGCTGACCTTTACCCCTTCCGCCGGGCTGGATACGGATATCCTGCCGCCGACCGATGTTTTGCTTGGCGAGATGCTGACGCTGCAACAGCACTGATTTTCACCTGGCCCCACGGTGAAGATCGGCAATACCGGCCGGCATGTTCGCGGCCTGCCGGCCGGTATTGCCCTGAGGGGTATCGGGCCGCCGATCTCGCCGGTTCATGCCGCCGTTACAGCAAAACCCCTGCCGGCAATCCCTGGCAGCCCACGCCCGGCCCAAGAACAATACCTCAGCCAGACCACATAACCATTTGAAAAATAATGGCATTAAGCGATTAATAAGAATCACTTACATATTTATAATAAAATGTTCTATATGTATAGGAAGCTATAATATAAGATACCGGAAAGTTTCCCTGGTGTTGTTGTGTGTCTTTGCCCTATTTTATAGGGCTTTTTTTGCTCAAAATCGTTGATAACCGTGTGTTTTCATCCGCCCTCGCCGTTTCTCCCCCCATAAAAATCATAACTATTTCTAATTAATGCTAATCCTTCTTATTCCTGACTTACCAATAATAACAATGAGTTGCTATTAACCCGGCAAAGCAACTGGCGGCGCGCTTCCGGGTTTCGTGGCCGGAATGTCCACCCTAAAGGTAGGTTTTTGCCTGACGCGAACGGATGCTACTATCGGCCTTTTTCGAGGATGTTGATCCGCATGTTCTTGTCCAACCGGCATTTTATCTCCGCGCTTCTGGCGCTCGCCATCGGCCTTTGGCTGCCGGGCTCCGTGCTGGCCAAGCCCGATTTGGAACGCAAGATCGGCACTACCGTAGCCGATAGCGATTCTGCGGATTATCGTTTCAGCGATCTGCGCTTCACCTCCGCCGATGGTCAACGGCATTACCGTGTGCGCATCGCCCAGCCGCGTCGGGCGCCTGCGCCTGACGGCTATCCAACGGTTTATTTCCTCGACGGCAATGCGGTGCTGATGGAGTTGAACGCCGCCTTACTGGCCAAATTGGCAGCGGCGAAACGGCCGCCGGTGCTGGTGATGATCGGTTATGACAACGATCTGCGCATCGATGCCGCCGGCCGCGCCTACGACTATACGCTCCCTCTGCCGGCAGGCATGAAGAAAGCGCCGCGGGCCGGCGGGGGCGCGGATGCGTTCCTGCAATTGATTGAAACTCGGATCAAACCGGCGATCGCCGCCAAACTGGCGGTCGATCCGCAGCGGCAAACGCTGTGGGGCCACTCCTACGGCGGGCTCTTCGTTCTGCACACGCTGTTCACCCATCCCGCCGCCTTCCAGCGCTACATCGCCGTGGAACCCTCACTGTGGTGGGGCAACGGCATGATCCTGCAAGAAGCGCAGCAGATGACGGAACGACGTGCGGTGCCGGCGACAAGGCTGCAACTGTGGGTTGGCCTGGCAGAACGCGATCGCGCGGCTCCGCCCGGCGTGAAGAGCCCCACTCTGCCGGCGGATGCAACGCATTTGCTGGCCGAACAGCTGGCGCAGCTCGGCGGTCTCACCGTCGGCTATCGGGAGTGGCCCGCCTTAGGGCACGGCGCCATGCTGGGCGCGGCCATCGAGCCGGCGCTGAGCAGCGTCATCGCAGAGGATTGAATCCGCGGATTGGAAGGTATCGGCCACATTTTCATCTGCGGCACATATCTTCTGATGAGAAGAGTGTTTACTATCTGAGACGGTGAAGGGTGGTCGCGGATGGGGGCGTCAAAAAACAAAGTGGCTCCCCCGTCGGCAAGTGAGCTTGCTCTATCCGGTGGAGCCATACAGTACTGCAGTTTTCCCGGTGGGGCCCTGGTGAGGCGCAAGTAGGAAAAGATGGTGTTGGCAGGGCATTTCAGCGTTTTAATACCGCCTGTTCACTATTTTCTTCTCCCTGTGACGCCTACTATAAGCGTCCGCTCACCGGGCGGAAAAGGGTGAAAACCACCCTTGAAATACATTAATAAAAGTGATAATAGAAGCGGTTGGGGCGAAAGCGTCTAGTTCAGATTTGAATAATTAAATCAGGGAATTATATTAAAAATGAATATTAACATCACCGACAAACCCAACCCGCAGGATGAAGAGTTCGTTATCGACAGCCTCTGGGCGCACAACCATAAAACCCAGCCCGTAGACATTCACCCGCTGTTCCTGACCGTCACCGACGACAACCAGCAGATCGTCGGCGGCCTGGTCGCGCGCACCTGGTGGGGCGGCCTGGAAGTGCAGTATCTGTGGGTCGGCGATCAATGCCGCAAAAGCGGATACGGCCGCCAATTGATGGAGCTGGCCGAAGAAGAAGCCCGCAAGCGCGGTTGCCATATGGCCTACGTCGATACCTTCGATTTCCAGGCCAGAGGCTTCTACGAAAAACTGGGCTACCGGGTCTACGGCGAGCTGGGCGACTATGCGCATCGCCACACCCGCCATTACCTGGCTAAAAGCCTGTAACGCAGCCTGAGCGGCACAGAGGTGGGTATGGGTTCATCGCATAAAAATAATGAATCTTATTTTAAGGGCCTCATCACCATGATGGAGCACCTGAGCGAACCCTGGGGCATCAAAGATCAGCTGTCCCGCCACCTCTATATGAACCGCGCCGCTTATCTCTATACCAATACGCCGCTGAATTTCGACGTCGCCGGTAAATATGACCACGAGTTCCCCGCCGACTGGGCCGACTCCGCCGCCGACTTTATCGAGCATGACAAGATGACCGAAGCGGCGCGCGATCGGGTCACGGTCATAGAAACACACTACTGGTACGGCAAAGACAGCCTGACGCCGTTTATCAGCGAAAAGCTGCCGGTGTACAACGATGACAAACAGGTGATTGGCGTGATCTGGAACGCCAAGCCGATGAACAGCCTGTCGCCGCTGAAATACATCAATCAGCAAAAACCCAGCGTGTTGACCACCGAAGTCAATAACGAGCTGTTCACCCGTGCCGAACTCGATGTCATTTTCCTTATGCTGCAACGATTTACGGTGAAAGAGATCGCCAAAATCTATAACGTAAGCAATAAGACCATCGAAAACCGCATTTATAACATTTACCAGAAGGCCAACGTGCATACTCAGCAGCAATTTGAGGAATACTGCAAATACGCCAACCTGGATAACTACATTCCCGATCGCCTGATAACCAAAGGCATTCAGTTTATTTGAACCGCAAGGAAGATCTCACCGTGATAAAGATCGAAGATTATCCGCTCACCCGGGTGCCGCAGGATAAACGAGTTTCGTTTTTAAGCGTGGCCATCGTGCATATGGGCATGTTGACCGCGCTGGACCAGTTCATGCTCGGCGCCGTACTCGGCAACTCCATGACGCTGATTGACGCCTTCACCGCCATTTTCGTCGGCAGCCTGATCTTCGGCGTGGTGACCTACGGCCTGGGGCTGGCGGGCATGCGCGAAGGCATTTCCGGCAGCCTGCTGGCGCGCTGGTGCGGCTTTGGCCGTCTGGGCTCGGTGCTGATCGGCGTGGTGGTGGCCGTCAGCCTGCTGGGTTGGTTCGGCATTCAGAACGCCATTTTCGCCAAGTCGCTCGACTTCGCGCTCGGCAATAAGCTGGGCTTCGGTCTGGCCGCCGGGCTCTCGGGCACGCTGTTAACCATCCTGGTGGCATTCGGCTTCAAGGCGCTGCGCATCGCCGCCCGTATCGCGGTGCCGATGTTCATCATGCTGGTGGCCTATATTTCGGTGACCGCGCTTTCCGGCCATAACCTGCAGGAGATCATCCAGCTGGCGCCGCCGGGTGAACCGCTGACCATCAGCGCCGGCATCACCATCGTCGTCGGCGGCGCCATCGTGGCCAGCCTGATGACCCCCGATCTGACCCGTTACTCCAAAAACGGCAAGCACGTGCTCGGCGTCACGCTCTTCACCATCATCGCCGGCGAGTTCGTGGTGAACGGCCTGGCGATCCTGATCGCCAAAACCCTGGGCACCGCCGATGTGGTCACCATCATGTCACAAGCGGCCGGCGGCGCCGGTTTGCTGGTGGTGGTGTTCTCCACCCTGCGCGTCAACGATCTCAACCTGTACTCTTCTTCGCTGGGCATCGTCAACGCGGTGGAAGGCATCACCGGCAAAAAGCTGAAGTACACCTACACCACGTTGGTGATCGGCATTCTTGGCACCACGCTGTCGGTGCTGGGCATTCTTGACCGCTTTGTCGACTTCCTGACGGTGCTTGGCGTGGTCTTCCCGCCGATTATCGGCATCATGCTGGTGGACTATTACCTGCTGCGCAGCCACCGCAAGATCCTGGACGAGAGCCGCCGTACCGGCCAGCTGCCGAGCGAAACGCCGACCATCGGCTGGGCGGCGATCGTCGCCAGCATCGTCGGCGGCGCCGTTGGCCTGGCGACCGAATGGGGCGTGCCGACCATCAACTCTCTGGTGGCCGCCAGCCTGCTGTATTGGGTGCTCAAACTGGCCTTCAGCCGGGCGCAAAAACCGCTGGCCTCACAGAAATCGCTCTGATTTTCGCGCACGCGTTAATGCACTCCTCCGGTAACGGGGGAGTGCTTGATGCTCGAAAAGGGAGATTCAGTGCAAAAGAATAGGCCGATTGCGCAGACAAACGGCCGTGGTAGTTAGGGTCCCTGGTGTCGGTAGCAAGCTATCCATTATGCTCAGAGTGTGGCAACGCCCCCTCTGGGCTTTTTATTATAAAAATTGTTGGCTTCCGTGTTTGATCATAAAGAAAAACTTCAGCTTGCATGAACAGTAGCCCATGAAATCGGTTTTGGTCAACATAAAAGTAAACATAAAACCGGCTTTTGTGTTCACTTTTCCATAAGAAAAACCTAATCAATTGATTTACACGGCTTTATCTTTCGCGCAGAGAAAGCAGGCCATCCCCGCTGACATCACTGCGCTAAACGGCTGACGAGAAACAATAATTACCGCCAATAATCAGCCTATTACCCGCGCGTCCGCGCCTTTTTATCTGGACAACGCCAGTGCGTAGGATATAGTGAAGCCTGCGTAATGTTTGTAAGGACAGCCAATGAAAACCACCAACGCACAGCGCAAAATCAACATCATTAAAAATATTGAATATCTGATGCGTACCCGCGGTGAAACCAAGGCTTCCTTTTCCAATCGCAGCGGCCTGACGCGCACGACTCTCTACAAAATTCTTGACGGAAGAGTGAACAACGTTCAGCAATCCACCGTGAATCGGATCTCCGATTTCTTCGGTGTCTCCTGTGAAGAGATCGAAGACTACGATCTGGAAAAGCTGGAGCTGCTCAACGAGACGCTGTCCACCGAGGGCAACAAGAACCCTTCCGCCATTCCGGTGATCCCGCAGTCGCGCTATCTGGCCGTCTCGCAGCGCAAGATCGGGCAACTGGTCACCGAGTTTCCTCTGACTTATTTCTTCGGCGATGAGTCGAACATGTTGGCAATGAAAATAGAGACCGAAATTAAAGGGTCATTTATTCCCGGCGAGATCATCATCATAAAACGTCCGCCGGTACTGATTTGCGATTCGCCTTTGCTGTATCACTCGGGAAAAAGCGGCTTCTTTGTGGTTGACGACAAAGACAGCGAAAGCATGGACAAACGCCCTCAGGACACCGTGCAATTCCTGGGTTACATCGTTGGAGAAAGGTTATAAATGGAACCGAATCAGAAGTTCAAGCTGTTGGGCTTCACCCGGCATGGCACCATCGCGGCCAATGTCATGGTATTGGCCACCGGCAAAACCATTACCATGGGGCTGAATGAGCTGGCCGACAGCGAAATATCGGAAGATCTGAGCCGGCACGAGCTGCAGGCGCTGTACCGCAAACTCTATGGCGACAACCAACAAAAAACCGCCTACGAGCTCAGCGATCGCCATGAACGATCCTGGTACGCCTACCTGATTATTACCGTGGCGCTCAGCGTGATTTATATTTTCTCAACGCTGTGCGGCGTCAAGCCGATCCAAATCCCGGTGCTGAATCTCATCACGCCGCCGGCGATCTTCATCTACCCGCTCACGTTCATTCTGGTGGACATTCTCAACGAATTCTACGGGTTGCGGCTGGCCAGGCGCACCATCATCATCTCGTTTATCGCCAACCTGACCTTCGTCCTGGGAGTTTGGGTAACGACGCTGGTGCCGAGCATTCCGCAATGGGAGTACAGCGAGACCTACAACGGCATCGTACACAGCATCATGGCGGTGCTGGTGGCCTCGTCGGCGGCCTATCTGATCTCCGAGAACGTCAACTCCTACCTGCTCTGCAAAATCAAAGAGTTGACCAACTCCCGCTACCTGTTTGTGCGCGTGATCACCAGTACCGTAGTGGCTTCGGCCATCGACAGCGTGGTGTTCTGTACGCTGGCGTTCTACAACGTGCTGAGCTGGGACATCATCAAAACCATGATCCTGTCGCAGTTCCTGATCAAGGTGGTTTACGCCCTGCTGGGCGTCGGGCCGATCTACGCCACCCGCAGTCTGTTTAACCGCTACATCAATACCGAACAAGCAAAGGGCAATGAATATGCATATCCAAAAGCAAGATAAGATCACCCATCTTGGCGCCAACTCCGATTATCCGGATCAATATGCTCCCGCATTGCTCGAAGCCTTGCCGCGCGCGCGCGGCCGCGATCTGATCGGCGTGGACGAGCGGCAGCTGCCGTTCAGCGGCTTTGATCTGTGGACCGCCTTCGAGCTGTCCTGGCTCAACGCCAAGGGTAAGCCAGTGGTAGGCATCGGCGAATTTACCTTCCCGCACTCCTCGTCGAACCTGATCGAATCCAAGTCGTTCAAGCTGTATCTCAACAGCTTTAACCAAACGCGCTTCGACAGCGTGGAACAGGTGAGCGCCGCCATGCAGCAAGATCTGTCGCAGGCGGCCAACGGCCAGGTCACCGTCAAACTCTATCCGGGGCTGGAAGGTTACCCGGCGCAGATCGATCGCCTGCCGGGCATCAATATCGACGATCTGGATATCGCGGTCGACGACTTCGCCTTCAAACCGGAATACCTGAGCGGCGCGGCCGAGAGAGGGGAACCGGTATCGGAGACGCTCTCTTCCAACCTGCTGAAATCCAACTGCCTGGTCACCAACCAGCCGGACTGGGGCAGCGTGGTGATCCGCTATGAAGGCCGCAAAATCGATCGCGAAAGCCTGCTGCGCTACCTGATCTCCTTCCGCCAGCACAACGAATTCCACGAGCAGTGCGTCGAGCGCATTTTCAACGACATCAAGCAGAGCTGCCGCCCGGAAAAACTCAGCGTGTTCGCGCGCTACACCCGCCGCGGCGGCCTGGACATCAACCCCTTCCGCAGCGATTTCGAAACGGCGCCGGCGCTCGGCCGCCTGATCAGACAGTAAGCGTTATCCCCCAATGCTCCCGCCGGGGAGCATTGTTTCCCTCGCATTCATCTCCCTGTTATTTTTCGCCATTATCGTCGTCAGCGGCTATCTTCAAAGCACACTGACGGAGATTAACGACGCATGCCTGACCTTTCACGCAGAGACATCCTGCGGGCTGCCGCCATCGGATCGGCTTTCTCACTGTTGCCCGCCTCGATTCGCAAAGCGCTGGCCATTCCCGCCAATAACCGCACCGGCACCCTGCGCGACGTCGAACACGTGGTGATCCTGATGCAGGAGAATCGCTCTTTCGACCACTACTTCGGCACCCTGCCTGGCGTGCGCGGCTTCAGCGATCGCTTCACCATTCCACTGCCCGGCGATCGCCACGTCTGGCAGCAGCAGGGAGCCGAGCGGCTGGTGCTGCCCTACCACCTGGACAGCCAACGCGGCAACGCCCAGCGCGTCACCGGCACGCCGCACTCGTGGGTGGATGAGCAAACCGCCTGGGATCACGGCCGCATGAGCGCCTGGCCCACCTACAAAACGCCGGCCTCGATGGGCTACTACCGCCAGCAGGAGCTGCCGTTCCAGTTCGCGCTGGCCAACGCCTTTACCCTGTGCGACGCCTATCACTGCTCCATTCACGCCGGTACCAACACCAACCGGCTGTTCCATTGGACCGGCACCAACGGCCCGTCCGCCGCCGACGTGGCGGTGGTGGTCAACGAGTGGGACAGCCCCGGCCCGGCGGAGATTGGCTACCAGTGGACAACCTATCCGGAACGGCTGGAGGCAAGCGGCGTCAGCTGGAAGGTGTATCAATTCCTGCCGGACAACTTTACCGACAACCCGCTGGCGGGTTTTCGCCAATACCGCGCCGCCAGCATTCAGGTGGGCAATCCGGCGCGGCCGCCGAAAGACTTCAACGCCTTCGTGACCTACAGCGATGCGCTCAACGAGGCCGCGCCGCTGTACAAGGGCAACGGCAACACCCTGCCGGCCGCCGACGGCAACGATCTGGACGCCATGCTGGCCGGATTCCGCGCCGACGTGCAGCAGGGCAAACTGCCGCAGGTCAGCTGGATCATCGCGCCGGCGGCCTATTCGGAACACCCCGATCCCTCCAGCCCGGTGCAGGGCGGCTGGTTCACCCAAGAGATCCTCAACGCGCTGACCGACAACCCGGAGGTGTGGAGTAAAACCGTCCTGCTGGTCAACTACGACGAAAACGACGGCTTTTTTGACCATATGCCTTCGCCTTCCGCGCCGTCGCTGCGCGAAGACGGCAGCTTCGCCGGTAAATCGACCGTGCCGTTCGACACCGAGATCTTCCAGCACGTGGCCCCGCCCGGTTCGCAGGATCAACCGCCGCCGGACGGCCGCATCTACGGCCCCGGCCCACGGGTGCCGATGCTGGTGCTGTCGCCCTGGAGCCGCGGCGGCTGGGTCAACTCGCAGGTCTTCGATCACACCTCGGTGCTGCAATTTTTGGAAAAGCGCTTTCAGGTGCATGAACCCAACATCAGCGCCTGGCGCCGCGCGGTGTGCGGCGATCTCACCTCGGCGTTCAACTTTGTCGATCCTAACGGCGAAGCGCTGCCGAGCCTGCCCGCCACCAGCCGCCACGCCGCCGACGGCCTGCGCCTGCGTCAGGAACAGCTGCCGCAGGTGCCGCTGCCATCCCCCGCCCACCAGCGCTTGCCCCATCAACGCCGCCTGGCACGCCCTTCCCGCGCGTTGCCCTACCAGCTGCACGTCGAAGCCACCGTCGCGGCCGAGCAGCGCCGCGTGACGCTGAACCTGTTCAATACCGGCGAGCAGGGAGCGGTGTTTCACGTCTACGATCGGCGGGATCTGACGCAGATCCCGCGCCGTTTTACCGTCGAGGCGGGTAAGGCGGTCAGCGACGACTGGCTGGCGGAGAATGAGTACCATCTGTGGTTGCTCGGCCCCAACGGCTTTCATCGCGAGCTGCGCGGCACCCTGAGCCGGCCACAGCCGGAGGTGCGTTTACGCCCGACAGGCCGCAGCCTGCTGCTGCAGCTGAACAATCCGGGCACCGAAGCGATAGCGGTCACCCTCGAACGCTGCCCCTACACGCAGCAAGGGCCGTGGCCTATCACGCTGCCGGCGGGCGGCAGCCACCAGCAAGCGTTTGACGCCCGCGCCAGCGGCGGTTGGTATGACCTTACGCTGCAAGGCACCGACGGCTGGCTGCGCCGCCTGGCGGGGCGGCTGGAGGATGGCGAACACAGCGTCAGCGACCCGCTGATGGGCCAGGGGTAATCGATCGGCATCAAGGGAGTTCAAAAAGCGAAAGGATATCGCTTATCATTGCGTTCTCGTTCCCAGCCGATTACCCAAGGATCTTCATGCCCGCTGTTCTTATCGCCAAAGCCGGCCGCTGGTTGGCCGCCTGCGTTTTGCTGTTGGCCGGCGCCGCTCAAGCCGCGCCTATCGTCGTCACCGATGTCGCCGGCCGTCAGGTCACCCTGCCGCAACCGGCCAAACGCGTTATTCTGGCCGATGCCCGCGCGCTGCTGGCGCTGAATATTCTGCACCCGCAGCAGCCGCTGAAAAACATCATCGCCTGGGACAACTCGCTGAAGGTCAAAGCACCGGATCTGGTTGAGGCCTATGCGAAAAAATTTCCGCAGGTCATGCAAATCCCTACCTTCGACAACCCCTACACCAGTGATTTCAGCGTGGAAAGCGCGGTGGTGCGCCAACCGGACCTGATCATTTTCGACATCGGTCTGCTGAGCAAATTGAAAGACAGCGGCGTACTGACCCAGCTGGAAAAAGTCGGCATCCCGGTGCTGATCATCGATTTTCGCCAGCAGCCGCTGACCAACACCGTCGCCAGCATGGCGCTGTTGGGTAAAGTGTTTGACGAGCAGCCCAACGCCGACGCCTTTATTCGCCTCTATCAGCAGCGCCTCGAGCTGGTGCGCCAGCGCGTCGCCACGCTGAAACCGGAGCAGCGCCCCAGCGTCTTCATCGAGCGCAGCGCCGGCATCAAAGGCGATCAGTGCTGCAACACCTTCGGCAAAGGCAGCTTCGGGCAGTTCATCGATACCGCTGGCGGCAACAATATCGGCAGCAAGCTGTTTTCAGACATGGGCGGTGAAGTGAACGTCGAGCAGGTGATCAGCAGCAACCCGGATTTCTATCTGCTGACCGGCGCCGACTGGAGCCGCGGGCATCGCGGCACGCTGGCGGTGCCGCTGGGTTACGCTACCGATATGGCCACCAGCCAAAAGAAACTGGCGCATCTGCTGGATCGCACCGGCATTAACGTGCTGAAAGCGGTGAAAGAAAAACGCGTGATGGCGATTTACCATCAATTTTACGACACGCCGCTCAACTTTATCGCCGTTGAGGCGATCGCCAAATTCCTGCACCCGGCGCTGTTTAAAGATATTGATCCGCAAGCGGATATCGAAATGGTGCATCAGAAATTCACCGCGCTGGATTACAGCGGCGTCTTCTGGCTTACGCCGCAATAACCCCCGCCAGGGCCCGCCAGCCGGGCTCTGTTTCCCGCATTCATTATTTAGTTACCCACTTAACTATCCCGTAACAATTCTATTTACTTGCCAATAATTATCATTAAGATTGTCTTTTCTAAAAAAACACATCCGGGTCTGAAACTCTTAAGGCATTATTATGTCACCTCTTTTTCGGCTTTCCCTGCTGACGGCTGCCATCGCCGTCGCGTTCCCTGTCCTTGCTACTGATAATTCATCTCAGAACGATACCGACACTGTGACCGTCGTCGGCAACTGGCTGGACAACCCTGATACCAGTTCGGTGCTGCTCAACCATCCGGGCGCGCGTTCCATCGTCACCCAGCAGCAGATGCACGAACAGGGCGACCAAACCATCGCCGACAGCCTGCGCGGCGTACCCGGCGTGCAGGTGCGCGACAGCAACGGCACCGGCGGCAGCGACATCTCGCTCAACGTCGGCGTGCGCGGCCTGACTTCGCGTCTTTCTCCGCGCTCCACCATTTTGATGGACGGCGTCCCGCTGGCGGTCGCGCCTTACGGCCAGCCGCAGCTGTCGATGGCCCCGCTGTCTATCGGTAATCTGCAATCGGTGGACGTGGTGCGCGGCGGCGGCGCGGTGCGCTACGGGCCGCAGAACGTCGGCGGCGTGATCAACTTCGTTACCCGAGACATTCCCAAAACGTTTGGCGGCACCGCCAGCGTACAAACCCAGGGTGCCAGCCACGGCGGCCTGAAGACCCTGACCAGCGCCTCCGTGGGCGGCACCGCAGACAACGGCCTCGGCGCCGAGCTGCTCTACTCCGGCCTGCACGGTCAGGGCTACCGCGACAACAACGACAACACCGACATCGACGATTTCATGCTGAAAACGCGTTATGCGTTCAGCGATCGCGACGAGCTGCTGGCCAATTTCCACTACTACGACGCCAAAGCCGGCATGCCGGGCGGGCTGAGTGCCGCGCAATACGCGCAAAACCCGTTCCAATCCACGCGGCCGTGGGACCAGTTCGAAGGCCGCCGCAAGGATATGTCGTTCAAGTACAAACATCAGGAAGACGACAAACAGTTCGAAGTGTTGACCTACTTCACCGACAGCTACCGCGGCAGCAACATCGAATCGGAAGGCACCGGCAAAAACGCGGGCCAGCGGCGCATGGTCTCCTATCCGCGTCACTATTCAACCTGGGCTATCGAACCAAGCTATTCGCAGGTCTTCCGCTTCTGGGATATGGCGCACGAGATCACCCTCGGTTACCGTTACCTGAATGAAACCATGGACGAAAAGGCGTCGCGTTCGGCCTGGTATAATCCGGCGGATATCGGCTCGACGCCGGAGACCCCGGACTATTACCAGCACACCTCCGGCGGCACCGCGGCCAACGCGTTCTATATCGACGACACCATCAACGTCGGCAACTGGACGGTCACGCCGGGCCTGCGTTATGAAAGCATCCGCACCCACGTGGACGATGCCTTCAACAACATCAGCCGCGAGAAAAGCTACAGCGAACCGTTGCCGTCCTTGAACGTGATGTACCACCTGTCCGATGCCTGGAAGCTGTTCGCCAACGCCAACACCTCGTTCGGCAGCATGCAGTATTTCCAACTGACCAAAGGCGGCAACGGCAACCAACCTGCGCCGGGGCTGACGGCGGAGAAAGCGCATACCTATGAATTCGGCACCCGCTACGACGATACCGTGGTCAAAGCCGAAGCCACGCTGTTCTACATCGACTTCGATAATCAGCTGCAATACATCAGCAACGACGTAGGCTGGACCAATATGGGCGCCACCAAGCACAAAGGTATCGAGCTGGCGCTCAGCTACGATCTCAGCGAGCTGAACCGGGCGCTCGACGGCGCCAGCGTCTATACCAGCTATACCTACACCAAGGCCAGCACCGATAAGGGCGACTTCGCCGGTAAAGACCTGCCGTTCTACTCGCGCCAGGTCTATACCGTCGGCACGCGCTACGCCACCGGCAGCTGGGTATGGAATCTGGACGGCTACGCGCAGTCCAAACAGCATTCGCCGGGCACCGGGCCGGAGTACGTCACGCAGGAAAGCGCCGATGGTCAGTTCGGCGATATCGCCGGTTACATGGTGTGGAATGTGCGCGGGGAATATAACTTCGGGCCGCAGCTGTCGAACCTGACGCTGGGCGCCGGGGTGAAAAACCTGTTCGATCAGCGTTACTTCACCCGCTCCAACGACAATAACTTCGGCAAGTACGTCGGCGAACCGCGCACCTTCTTCGTGCAGGGGTCGATCGCCTTCTGATACCGAGGCCCCGCCGGGGCCTCGGTATCACCGACAGTAAAGGCGAAACAGGCGCGCCAGGTGCGCGCCCATCGGCGTCAAAGTGGTGTCCTTGCGTTGGATAAGATAAAACGTCGCTTTCGGCAGACTCTCTTCCAGCTCGAGCGGCACCAAATGCTTGCCCAGAATCGGATCCGAAATCACGTCCACCGACAGAATGCTAACAAAATCGCTCTGCGCCACCAGGCTGGTACAAGCCATAAAGGTCTCGCAGGTCACGCTGATCGACGGCGCCATGCCCAAGTCCCCGAACAGATCGTGCAATAACCGGTAATAACTGCCTTTCGGTGTCGGCATGGTCCAGTCGCAGTGCTGCAGCTGTTTCAGCGAGGTCGCCCCCTCCATCGGATGCCCTTTGCGCACCACCACCCGATACTCTTTTTCCATCAGCCGTTCGTACTGCAACTCGTTGTCGAGGCTGCTGGGATAGTAGGTATTGACGGTAAAATCCAGCTCGCCCTGGCGCAGTTCAGGGATCATCGACACCAGCTGCCCCTCGACGATGCGCACCTTCACGTTGGGATACTCACGATGAAACTGCGTGACCACCTGCGGCATCACGGTGCGCGCAATGCTGCCACCGACGCCGATATTCACCGTGCCGCCCGCCAACCCCAGCCGCTGCTGGATATCTTCCTGCGCCACCCGCAGCTCTTCAAGGATCAGGCTGGCATGCTGGAAAAAGTTATCGCCGCAGTCGGTCAAGACCACACCCTGGCTACGGCGAATAAACAGCTTGGCGCCCAGCACCTCCTCCAGCTCCTGAATGGCCTTGGTCAGTGCAGGCTGGGAAAGGCGTGAGGTGCGGCTGGCGGCGCGGATGCTGCCCTGGCGGCTAACGTCCACAAATGCACGTAATTGGTGCAATTTTATCGAGGCTGGCATAGGCGAAAGGCGATAACCGTTATTTATCAATAGCAAGATATTGGCATCTTATTTAGCCAGATTCCATTGTGTACATTCGGAAAAAACATAATAAATAACCAAATTCTTATTTCGCTTAATTAAGCGCATTTTCTGCGCCAATAAGCACCATTCACGGCAGTTAGTAACCAAATACACCTTTTTCTTTGCAATAGCTTCACCGTCTGATTTCAGTTCAGAGCATAACTGCTGCCTGGAGCGATCCAGCGCGCGATAACTTATGAGATATCACTATGACTAATTCGCTTTCGATGTTGGTGGCCGATTTGTACCCGCAATTGCAGGCCTGGCGCCGCGACTTCCATCGCTATGCCGAGTCCGGCTGGTTTGAGTTCCGCACCGCTACCCTGGTGGCGGAAGAACTCGATCGGCTGGGGTATCGCCTGCAGCTGGGCCGCGAGGTCATCAAGGCCGAGTCTCGCATGGGGCTGCCTTCGTCCGATGAGCTGGAAGCGCAGGAACAGCGCGCCCGCAATCAGGGGGCGTTGGAAAAATGGTTGCCGCACTTTTCCGGCGGCTTCGCCGGCATCGTCGCAACGCTCGATACCGGCCGCCCCGGCCCAACCATCGCCTACCGCGTGGATATGGACGCCCTCGATCTCAACGAGTTGCTGGAACCCGAACACCTGCCGTTCCGTGAAGGCTTCGCCTCTTGCAACAGCGGCATGATGCATGCATGCGGTCATGACGGCCATACCACCATCGGCCTGGGGCTGGCGCACGTCTTCAAAAGCCTGGAGCCCCAGCTTAGCGGCACCGTCAAACTGATCTTTCAGCCGGCGGAAGAAGGCACCCGCGGCGCAAAATCGATGGTGGAGGCCGGCGTGGTGGACGACGTCGATTTCTTCACCGCGGTGCATATCGGCACCGGCGTGCCGGCCGGTGAGCTGGTGTGCGGCAGCGACAGCTTTATGGCCACCAGCAAGCTGGACGTCACCTTCCGCGGCGTCGCCTCCCACGCCGGCGCCAGGCCGGAAGACGGTCGCAACGCTCTGCTGGCAGCGGCCCAGGCTGCGCTGGGGCTTTACGCCATCCCGCGCCACAGCGAAGGCAGCTCGCGCATCAATGTCGGCGTGCTGCAGGCCGGCACCGGCCGCAACGTGATCGCCGATCGGGCGTTTATGAAGGTGGAAACACGCGGCGCCACCAATGAGATCAACGCGTTCGTCTATCAGCAGGCGCTGAACGCCATCGAAGGCGCAGCCAAGATGCACGGCGTCGCCTGCGACATCGCGCTGATGGGCGCTGCGCAGAGCAGCAAACCGACCCAACCGTGGGTGGATTACATCCGCCACCAGGCACAGCAGGTAACCGAGCTGACCTCGGTGGTCGATCGCCGCGAACAGGCTGCGGGTTCAGAAGACGCCACCTACATGATGGAGCGGGTGAAATCCCACGGCGGCCAGGCCTCATACGTCATTTTCGGCACCGAGCTGAGCGCCGGGCACCATAACGAAAAATTCGACTTCAACGAGCAGGTGATGGCGGTGGCGGTGAAAACGCTGGCGTCGCTGGCGCTGAACCTGCCGACATTCGGGAGCGAAGCATGAGCAACTCAGAACTGCAGGCATTTATCGACGACTACATTGACCAACGCCGGCCCCGCTTCAGTGCGCTGAGCGACGCGATTTGGGACCACCCGGAAACGCGCTTCAACGAGATCTATTCCGCCACGTTACTGGCCGATGCGCTGGAGCAGGAAGGCTTCTCGGTTGAGCGCGGCGTGGGCGACATCGAGACGGCGTTTATCGCCAGCTACGGCAGCGGCCACCCGGTCATCGCGCTGCTGGGCGAGTACGACGCGCTGGCCGGGCTGAGCCAGCAGGCGGGTCGCGCCACGCCGCAGCCGCTGGTGGAAAACGGCAACGGCCATGGCTGTGGCCACAACCTGCTGGGCACCGCGGCGCTGGCGGGCGCCTTCGCCGCCAAGGCGTGGATGCAGCAAAACCGGCTGACCGGCACCCTGCGCTTCTACGGCTGCCCGGGCGAAGAAGGTGGCTCCGGCAAAACCTTTATGGTGCGCGAAGGCCTGTTCGACGGCGTCGACGCCGCCCTCACCTGGCACCCGGAAGGCTTCAGCGGCATGTTCAATACCAGTACGCTGGCCAACATTCAGGCGGCGTTTCACTTCAAGGGCGTGGCCGCCCATGCCGCCAACTCGCCGCACCTGGGGCGCAGCGCGCTGGACGCGGTGACGCTGATGAATACCGGCGCCAACTTCCTGCGCGAACATATCGTGCAAGAAGCGCGGCTGCACTACGCGGTCACCAACACCGGCGGCAGCTCCCCCAACGTGGTGCAGGCCGACGCCGAGGTGTTGTACCTGATCCGCGCGCCGCAGCTCGACCAGGCGCAGGACATTTACCAACGGGTGATTAACATCGCCAAGGGCGCAGCGCTGATGACTGACACCCAGATGGAAGTGCGCTTCGACAAGGCCTGCTCCAACTATGTGCCGAACCGCAGCCTGGAACGCGCGATGTATCAAAACCTGTGTGATTTCGGTCTGCCCGAGTACAGCGACGCCGAACGCCGCTTCGCCGAGGAAATCCGCCAGACGCTGAGCCGCGACGATCTGCGCAACGCCAAACTCAACATTGCCCGCACCGGCGGCGCAGCCGGGCGCGAGTGGGTGCAGCTGCTGGGAGATAAGGTGCTGATGGACGAGGTCGCTCCTTATGTGGAATCCGACGACCTGCTGTACGGTTCTACCGACGTTGGCGACGTAAGCTGGGTGGCGCCGACTGCCCAATGCTTTAGCCCCTGTTTCGCACTCGGCACCCCTCTGCACACCTGGCAACTGGTGGCGCAGGGCCGCACCGCTATCGCCCATAAGGGCATGTGCCTGGCCGGCAAGGTGATGGCGGCGACCGCCATCGATCTGCTGAGCGACAGCGCTCTGCTGGCGCGCTGCCGCAGCGAGTTTGAACGCCGGCGCGCCGAACAGCCATACCGCTGCCCAATCCCGCAGGGGGTGAAACCCTCCCCATTGAAATAGCATGAACAGACAGGGCCCGGAGAACCGGGCCACTAAGCATAATTATAAATAAATCAAATAATAACAATCACACAACAGAGCAAACACAGAGGGTAAAATCATGAGTGAGGCCACAACGCCAATCAATAAAAGCCCCGGACGCGTTTTTTACTGGGTGGAACGCATCGGCAATAAGATCCCCAATCCGTTTTTACTGTTCGTCTATTTGATCCTGGTGCTTATGCTGGCCACCGCGCTGTTTTCCTGGCTCGACGTGGCGGTGAAAAATCCGGCCACCGGCGAGCTCATCAAGGTCAATAACCTGATGAGCGTGGCGGGCATGCAGTGGATATTTCCCAACATCATCCATAACTTCAGCAGCTTTGCGCCGCTGGGGGCTATTTTGGCGCTGGTGATAGGCGCCGGCCTGGCGGAAAAGGTCGGCCTGCTGCAGGCGCTGATGTATAAAATGGCCTCGCGCGTCAGCGCCCGCTACGCCAGTTATATGGTGCTGTTTATCGCCTTCTTCAGCCATATATCGTCGGACGCCGCGCTGGTGGTGATGCCGCCCCTTGGCGCGCTGATGTTTGTGGCGGTGGGCCGCCACCCGATAGCCGGACTGCTGGCGGCGATCGCCGGCGTCGCCTCCGGCTTTACCGCCAACCTGTTGATCGTCACCACCGACGTATTGCTTTCCGGCATCAGCACCGAAGCCACCAAAGCGGTGGATGGCGCGGTTCACGTTAGCGTAATCGACAACTGGTACTTTATGGCCACCTCCGTGATCGTGTTGACCATCGCCGGCGCGCTGCTCACCGACAAGTTTATCGAGCCCCGGCTGCCGAAGTGGCAAGGCGGCGCCGAAGACAAAATCGCAGCGCTGACCCCGCTGCAAAACCGGGGGCTAATGATGAGCGGCATCGCCGCGCTGGTGTTTATCGCCATCATCGCCGCTCTGGTGGTGCCGGAGGCCGCGCCGCTGCGTGACCCGAACACCGGTTCGGTGATCCCTTCCCCGTTCATCAAGGGCATTGTGCCGATCATCATCCTGTTCTTCTTCACCGTCGCCATTACCTATGGCGTAGTCACCAAACAGATCCGGCGGCCGGATGACATTCCCCACCACTTGCTCGATCCGATGAAAAGCATGGCGGGTTTTATCGTGATGGTGTTTCCGCTGTCGCAGTTCGTGGCGTTCTTTAACTGGAGCAACATGGGCAAGTTTATGGCCGTCGGCCTGACCGATATGCTGGAAGCCGCCGGCATGAGTGGCGCGCCGGCATTTCTCGGCCTGATGTTCCTCTCCGCCTTCCTGTGCATGTTCATCGCCAGCGGCTCGGCGATCTGGTCAATTTTGGCGCCGATCTTCGTGCCGATGTTTATGCTGCTCGGTTTCCACCCGGCGTTCGCCCAGATGATCTTTCGCATCGCCGACTCTGCGGTGCTGCCGCTGGCGCCGATGTCGCCGTTCCTGCCGCTGTTCCTCGGCTTCCTGCAGCGCTACCGCAAAGACGCGCAGCTCGGCACTTATTACGTGCTGATCCTGCCCTATCCTGTGGTGTTCTTCAGCGTGTGGATTTTGCTGCTGCTGGTCTGGTATGCGCTTGGGTTGCCAATCGGCCCGGGCGTGTATCCGAAACTGGGCTAAACCGCCCCGCTACCTCGCCCCCGAGCCGGCTCGCGGGGCGGGTTCTCTTCCCCCCGACCCCCGAAAAAAATTGATCCTCCTCACCCTCCCAACGCCCCAGCGCATTATTTCATTGCCTTGCTAAACCGGTTCTTCTATTTTAGCAGCCCATCTGACAAGGACAAAAACAGGGATTAAGCATGATGAATCGCGTATGGGTACTGGGCGACGCCGTGATCGACCTGGTGCCGGAAAATGCCAACGGTTATCTCAAATGCCCCGGCGGCGCGCCGGCTAACGTGGCGGTGGGTATCGCCCGGCTCGGTGGCGACAGCGCTTTTATCGGGCGAGTGGGGCAAGACAGCTTCGGCGCCTTTTTGCAGCGGGTGCTGAGCGATGAAGGGGTGGATATCGGCCATATGCGGCCGGATCCCGAACACCACACCTCCACGGTCGTGGTGGATCTCGATCTGCAGGGTGAGCGCTCATTCACGTTTATGGTGCAGCCCAGCGCCGATCTGTTTTTGCAGCCCGACGATCTGCCGGTTTTCCAACGGGGCGAATGGCTGCACCTCTGCTCCATCGCGCTCTCACAGGAGCCCAGCCGCAGCGCGGCCTTTACGGCGATGGAACGCATTCGGGCGGCCGGTGGCCGGGTCAGTTTCGATCCCAACATCCGCGAAGAGGTCTGGCGCCAGCCGGAAGCGCTGCGCCCCTGCCTGCAAAAGGCGCTGCTGCTGGCGGACGTGGTGAAACTGTCGCGCGAAGAGCTGGCTTTCATCAGCCATCTTGACGATCTGGAGAACGCCATTCGCTGGATGATGCAAACCTATCCGCTGCGCCTGCTGCTGGTGACGCTGGGCGGCGACGGCGTCTGCGTACACGATGGGCAGCGTCTGCGCCATTTCCACGCGCCATCGATCGTGCCGGTCGATACCACCGGCGCCGGCGACGCCTTCGTCGCCGGGCTGTTAGCGGCGCTGGCGCGCCTTCACGAATTGCCGCAGGAAGCGCAATGGCCGGCGGTTATCGCCCAGGCTCAGGCCTGCGGCGCGCTGGCCACCACCGCCAAAGGCGCCATGACCGCCCTGCCCCGCGCCGACGAGCTGGCCGCTTTCCTGCGTTGATCTTCAGCATTCACGGCGATCCGCAGGTTCGCCGTGCTCTTTTACCCACGATTTGCGCGCTCGATCACAATAGCTGAATCGGGTTAGCTAACTGAGTTGCCAGCTCGCTTCGCTCTCGTTATCTTTCGCCATGAAAAACCGGTTTAGCAATTTAGCAAACAATAATAACAACCCTTACCCGGATGATATACGATGATGAAAAAACTCAGCTATTTGGCGATAACAACAGGGCTTTTCCTCTCCGCTTCCAGCGCAGCGGCCTCGGGCAGCGGCAGCATCGAGGCGCGTCTCAACGCGCTGGAACAACGTCTGGCGCAGGCGGAACGGCGCGCCGCACAGGCTGAAACCCGCGCGACGGCGGCGGAACGTCGGGCGCAACAGCTGGAACAACGCACCGCCAACACCGAACGGCAAACCGCGCAGATTGCGCAGCAGGCCGCCACGCCGGAAACGCCGGTTGCCCCGGCCAGCGCGCTGCAGCTGCGCGGATTCAATGACCTGAAGCTGTACGGGGATGTGGAGTTCAATCTGGACGGCGCCAGCCGCAGCGGCCAACTAACGTCGCTGAAAGGCAGCGACCACAAGGACTGGAAGCCCGGCAACAAAGAACGTTGGGATATCAACGGCCGCATTCTGGTCGGGCTGGACGGCTACCGCCGCAATCCGGACGGCAACTTCTCCGGCTTCAGCGTGCAGCCGCTGGCGGACATGACCGGCAAAATGAACCTGGACGACGCCGCCTTCTTCTTCGGCAATGAAAAGAACTGGCAAACCAAAATCGGCCGCTTTGAAGCCTACGACATGTTCCCGCTGAATCAGGACACCTTCATTCAATACTCCGGCAATACCGCCAACGATCTGTACGCCGACGGCTTCGGCTATATCTACATGATGAAAGAGGGCCGCGGCCGCAGCAGCAGCGGCGGCAACCTGATGCTGAGCAAATACGCCGGTGATGTCTATTTCGAGCTGAACACGCTGGTGGAGGACGGCACTTCGCTGTTCCAGGACAACAGCTACCACGGCAACGCCCTGGACAATAAGAAAAACGTCGCCTATTTACGGCCGGTGATCGCCTGGAAAAAAGACGCCTTCAGCATCGCGGCGGCGATGGAAAGCAACGTGGTGAATAACGCCTACGGCTATCGGGACAGCCAGGGCCGTTTCGTCGATCAGTCCAAGCGCAACGGCTACGGCATGACGATGAGCTGGAACAACAGCGCCGCCGATCCGGACAACGGTGTGGTTGCCAACCTGAGCACCGCCTATCTGGATGCCTCAGGCGAGCAAGACTTCACCGCCGGCGTCAACGTGCTGTGGCGGCGCTTCGAACTGGGTTATATCTATGCCCATAACAATATCAAAGAGTTCAATACCGCCGGGATCGCCGCCGATATCCACAACCCGCTCAGCGAACCGGGCAACTACGACATCCACACCGTTCACGCGTCGTATCAGATACCTGACATTATGAATATGAAGAATTTCAATCTGTATTTAGGCGCCTATGTGTCGCTGCTGGAGGCCAACGCCGACAACAAGATCGCCA
This sequence comes from Serratia sp. TSO36, assembly GCF_057808395.1. Taxonomy (NCBI): domain Bacteria; kingdom Pseudomonadati; phylum Pseudomonadota; class Gammaproteobacteria; order Enterobacterales; family Yersiniaceae; genus Serratia; species Serratia sp. TSO36. The sequence continues at coordinate 171,042 of NZ_JBJZOU010000024.1, forward strand.
ACGGCGACAACGATCAACGTTACGGCATGCGCGCCAGATTCAAGTATTTCTTCTGACATCGATTCACGGCGCTGCGCCGCAAACGGCGCGGCGGCATTTTTATTTAGCAAGGGGACAACATGGACATTACCGCAACCGCCAACGCGCTGTTGCCGCTGCTTGGCGGTAAAGAGAATATCGCCAGCGCCGCCCACTGCGCCACGCGCCTGCGCCTGGTGCTGGTGGACGACAGCAAGGTGGACAAAGAGGCCATCGGCAAACTGGACGGCGTCAAAGGCTGCTTCAGCAACGCCGGTCAAATCCAGGTGATCTTCGGCACCGGGCTGGTGAACAAGGTGCATGCGGAATTCATCAAGGCGGCGGGCGTCAGCGAATCCAGCAAAGCCGAAGCCGCCGATATCGCGGCGAAAAAGCTCAACCCGCTGCAGCGCATCGCCCGCCTGCTGTCGAACATCTTCGTGCCCATCATCCCGGCGATCGTCGCTTCCGGCCTGTTGATGGGCCTGCTCGGCATGGTGAAAACCTACGGCTGGGCCGATGCCAACAGCGCGCTGTTCATCATGCTGGATATGTTCAGCTCGGCGGCGTTCATTATCCTGCCGATTCTGATCGGCTTCACCGCCGCACGCGAATTCGGCGGCAACCCCTATCTGGGCGCCACGCTCGGCGGCATTTTGACGCATCCGGCGCTGACCAACGCCTGGGGCGTCGCCGAGGGGTTCCATACCATGAACTTCTTCGGTCTGGAGATCGCCATGATCGGCTATCAGGGCACCGTGTTCCCGGTGCTGCTGACGGTGTGGTTCATGAGCGTGCTGGAAAAGCGGCTGCGCAAGGTGATCCCCAACGCGCTCGATCTGATCCTGACGCCGTTCCTGACGGTGGTCATCTCAGGCTTTGTCGCCCTGCTGTTTATCGGCCCCGCCGGCCGCGCGCTGGGTGACGGCATCTCCTTCGTGCTCAGCACGCTGATTGCCCATGCGGGCTGGTTCGCCGGGCTGCTGTTCGGCGGCCTCTATTCCGCTATCGTCATCACCGGCATTCACCACAGTTTCCATGCGGTAGAGGCCGGGCTGCTCGGCAACCCCAATATCGGCGTCAACTTCCTGCTGCCGATCTGGTCGATGGCCAACATCGCGCAGGGCGGCGCCTGCCTGGCGGTGTATTTCAAAACCCGCGACGCCAAAATCAAAGCCATCGCGGTGCCGTCGGCCTTTTCCGCCATGCTCGGCATCACCGAAGCGGCGCTGTTCGGCATCAACCTGCGCTTCGTGAAACCGTTCCTGGCGGCGCTGGCGGGCGGCGCGCTCGGCGGCGCCTGGGTGGTGGCCAACCACGTCGGCATGAATGCGGTCGGGCTGACGGCGATCCCCGGCATGGCGATCGTGCAGGCCAGTTCGCTGGTCAGCTATATCATCGGCCTGGCGATCGCTTTTGGCAGCGCCTTCGTGCTCTCCCTGCTGCTGAAATATAAAACGGACGCGCAATGATGGAAGAACTCAGCTTAATCAAACAGGCGCTGCGGGCGGTAATGAACGGCCAGCCACGCGCGCTGCGCGATCCGCACCGCCCGACCTGGCATCTGGCGCCCAGCGTTGGCTTGCTGAACGATCCCAACGGCTTTATCCAGCACAACGGCGTTTATCACCTGTTCTATCAGTGGAACCCGCTGGGCTGCGATCATCGCAACAAGTGCTGGGGACACTGGCAATCGACCGATTTATTGCGTTGGGAACATCAGCCGATCGCCCTGGCGCCGGGCGCCTGTTACGACAGCCACGGCTGTTACTCCGGCTCGGCGGTGGTGGCGGAAGACAAAATCACGCTGATCTACACCGGCAACGTGAAATTCCCCGACGGCTCGCGCACCGCTTACCAATGCCTGGCTCAGGAAAGCGATCGGGGCGAATACCGCAAACTCGGGCCGGTGCTGCCGCTGCCGGAGGGCTACAGCGGCCACGTACGCGATCCGAAAGTGTGGCGTCATCAGGATGCCTGGTACATGGTGCTCGGCGCGCGTGACTTGCAGGATCGAGGCAAGGTGCTGCTGCTGCGTTCCTGCGATCTGCGCGACTGGCAAGCGCTGGAGGAGATCGCCGGTTCCGGCCTGAACGATCTGGGTGAATTCGGCTACATGTGGGAGTGCCCGGATCTGTTCTCGCTGGACGGCGACGACGTGTTGATCTGCTGCCCGCAGGGGCTGGCGCCGCAGCCGGAACGCTATCTCAACCGTTATCAGGCCGGCTATCTGCTCGGCAAGCTGGATTACCGGCAGGCGGCCTTCAGCCACGGCGAATTTCGCGAGCTGGACGCCGGCTTCGAGTTCTACGCGCCCCAGACGACGCAGGCGGAAGATGGCCGCCGCCTGCTGTTCGGCTGGATGGGCGTACCCGAGCAAGATGAAGAAGCCCACCCGACGCGCCGTTACGGCTGGATCCACACCATGACCTGCCCGCGCGAGCTGTCGCTGCAGCATGGCCGCCTCTACCAGCGCCCGGCGCGCGAGCTGCAACAGCTGCGCGGCGAGCGGGCTGGCTGGCAAGGCCACGCCGATGACGCCCCCGCCTATGCGCTGGGCGCCGCGGAGCTGCAGCTGACGCCGCAGGGCGCGTTCAGCGCCGACTTTGGCGACGCCATGACGCTGAGCTGGGATGGCGAACGGCTGCAGCTGACGCGCGCTTCCCTGGCCGACGGTAGGCCGGAGCACCGTTACTGGCGCGGCCCGGTCACCCATCTGCAGCTGCTGTTCGATCGTTCCAGCGTGGAGATTTTCATCAACCACGGCGAGGCGGTGATGAGCGCGCGCTACTTCCCGGCAGCTGAACCGCAACTGCGGCTGAACGGGAGCGCGCCACTGGCGTTGGAATACTGGCCGCTGACGCCATGCATGCTAGAATGACGCATCCTCCGATGACTTCAGATGGCGTCAGTGAAAAAAAATAAACGCATTACCATCAGTGACATCGCCACGCTGGCCGGGGTGTCGAAATCGACCGCCAGCCTGGTGCTGAACGGCCGCAGCAAGGAATACCGGGTGTCCGACGACACCCGCGATCGCATTCTGGCGCTGGCGCACGAACACCATTATCAGCCCAGCATCCACGCCCGCTCTTTGCGCTCCAACCGCAGCCACACGCTGGGGCTGGTGGTGCCGGAGATGACCAACTACGGCTTTGCGGTGATCTCGCGCGAGCTGGAAACGCTGTGCCGCGAGGCCGGTCTGCAGCTGTTGATCGCCTGTACCGATGAAAACCCGGCGCAGGAGATGATGGCGGTGAACAGTCTGGTGCAGCGGCAGGTCGACGGCCTGATCGTCGCCTCCAGCCAGCTGAACGACGCGGAATACCAGAAGATCAACGCCGGGCTGCCGGTGGTGCAGATGGACCGCCTGATCGCCGGTTCCGAACTGCCGCTGGTGATCACCGACTCGGTTAATGCGACCGCCGACCTGGTGGAGAAGGTCGCGCGCCAGCATCCGGATGAGATCTATTTTCTCGGCGGGCAGCCGCGCATTTCACCGACTCGCGATCGGCTGGCCGGTTTCCAGCTTGGCCTGGAGCGCGCCGGCGTATCGTGCAAACCGGAATGGATCATCAACGGCAGCTATCACCCCAGCTCGGGTTACGAGATGTTCGCTCAGCTGTGCGCACAGCTGGGGCGTCCGCCCAAAGCGCTGTTCACCGCCGCCTGCGGCCTGTTGGAAGGGGTATTGCGTTATCTGACTCAACATCAGCTGATGGAAAGCGACATCCACCTGTGCAGCTTCGACGATCACTACCTGTTCGACTGCATGACGTTGAAGATAGACACGGTGGCGCAGGACTGCCGGGCGCTGGCGCAGCATAGCTTCAGCCAGGTCACCGCGCTCATCGACGAGCGGCCGCTGGAACAGAACGCGCTTTATCTGCCGGGCCGTATCCACTGGCGCCATGCCGGTTCGCGGGCGTTGTTGGCCGGGGAGTGATATTTCTGAATCAATAAAAAAGGGCGCCTGAGCGCCCTTTATCGTTTTGCTGCCGCTACTTGGCGGCGCCTTCCATGCCCACCAGCCCCACTTTCAGGTAGCCGGCTTTACGCAGGGTGTCCATCACGCTCATCAGCGTTTCATAGTCCACGCTCTTGTCCGCCTGGAAGAAGATGGTGGTTTCTTTGTTGGCCTGAGTGCGTTGATCCAGCACCGAAGTCAGCTGATCGGCATTCACCGGCTGATCGCCAACGTAGAGCTGCTTGTCGGCCTTCACCGACAGGAACACCGGTTTTTCCGGCCGCGGCTGCGGTTTGGCGGAAGAAGCCGGCAGATCGACGCGGATATCTACCGTTGCCAGCGGCGCGGCCACCATAAAGATGATCAACAGCACCAGCATGACGTCGATAAACGGCGTCACGTTGATTTCATGCAATTCGCCGCTGTCGTCCAGATCTTCATTTAAGCGCATCGCCATGACTCACCCCGCCCGCAGTTGGTGTGCGTGCTGTGAGCGCTTGGCTTCCGCCGTTGCGGCCAGATCCAGATCGCGGCCCTGCAGCAGCAAGACCTGCGCCGCCACGTCGCCTACCTGGGCGCGATGGCCGCTGATGACGCGGGCAAAGATGTTGTAGATAACGACGGCAGGGATCGCCGCGACCAGGCCCAGTGCGGTCGCCAGCAGCGCTTCCGCGATGCCCGGCGCCACGACCGCCAGGTTGGTGGTCTGCGAATGGGCGATGCCGATGAAGCTGTTCATGATGCCCCACACGGTGCCGAACAGGCCGACGAACGGCGAGATGGCGCCGATGGTGGCCAGGAAACCGTTGCCGCGGCCCATGTTGCGGCTGTAGGCCGCCACGCGGCGTTCGAGGCGGAAGCCGGTACGCTCTTTGATGCCGTTGTTGTCGCTGGACTCTGCGGACAGCTCCAGCTCATTTTGCGCGTCGTTCAGCAAGACAGCGCTGACGCTCTGCGAGCCGAAGTTTTGCGCCAGCTCGGAAGCTTCATCCAGCGAGCGCGCGTCGGCCAGCGCCAGCTGTTCGCGGCGCAGGCGGCGTTTGGCGCGCAGCAATTCACTGCCTTTGGAGAACAGAATGGTCCAGGTCACGATCGAGGCCAGCACCAGGCCGATCATTACCGCTTTCACCACCGCGTCGGCGTGCTGATACATGCCCCAAACGGACAGATCCATGCCGCGGGTTTCCGGTGGCTGGATCGTTGGCGCCGGGTTCACCGGCGTGATGCTCTCCGGCGCGGCGGCTGCAGGTGCAGGCGCGGTGGTCGGCGCAACGCTTTCGGTAACGGCCGGATTGGCCGCCGGCGCCGCCTGCGCGCTGCCGGCCAGCCCCACGACCAGCACCATTGAAGCCATCAGGCTGCGGCCAAAGGCCTTGCCCCACTGCGCCCGGCCCTGGCCGAACGATCCTTGATTTAAATTCTTGCCAGCCGTTTTCACGCTGTGCCTCCACCCATTACCGATCAAAATTAAGGAATAATTCAGCGTGCGATCATATCAAACCAACCGGGGATTGATAGTAGTTCTCATTATTATTTACCAAATAAACGAGAAAATTTTAGCCAACCCCGCGGCAAAGCGCCAATCTGCGCCCGTTCACCGCCAAACGCCCCTTTTATGGGGTTATTTCGTTACTTTTCCCCCACAACGGCGCAACAAGGCCACGCTGCCGAACGGCATCTCGACCGATGAATGGGCTTCTCTCTCGCCGCTCGGCAGAAGGATGAGGCGAGAAATGCGCAGTCGGCAGCCAATTATAGCCGTTTCTGTATCTGGAAGTTAAAACGTCTGGATGGCTATATTAACTCATGTTAACGTAAGGGCTATCGCAAACGGGCACGTGCAGAGCAACCAGAGGTGAGCCAGGTACCATGACGTCAAAACATATCGAAACCACGCTGATCGGCGCCGGCCGCGGCAAGCGCTACACCCAGGGCTCCGTCAATCCCGTCACGCAACGCGCCTCTTCTTTGGTCTTCGATTCCGTCGCCGCCAAAAAACACGCCACCGCGCAGCGCGCCCACGGCGAGCTGTTTTACGGCCGACGCGGCACCCTGACCCACTTCGCGCTGCAGGATGCGATGGTGGAGCTGGAGGGCGGCGCCGGCTGCGTGCTGTACCCCTGCGGCGCGGCGGCGGTAGCCAATGCGATCCTGTCGTTCGTCGGCGCCGGCGATCACCTGCTGGTCACCGGCTCGGCGTACGAACCGACCCAGGATTTCTGCACCCATATCCTCGGCCGCATGAACGTCAGCACCACCTATTTCGATCCATTAATTGGCGCCGATATCGCCACGCTGATCCAGCCCAATACCCGCGTGGTGTTCCTGGAATCCCCCGGCTCCATCACCCTGGAAGTGCAGGATATCCCGGCGATGGTGCAGGCCATCCGCGCCGTGGCGCCGGAGGTGGTGATCATGATCGACAACACCTGGGCGGCGGGCGTGCTGTTCAAGGCGCTGGATTTCGGCATCGACATTTCGATTCAGGCCGGCACCAAATACCTGATCGGCCATTCCGATTACATGCTCGGCACCGCCGTCGCCAACGCGCGCTGTTGGGATCGGCTGCGCGAGTACTCCTACCTGATGGGGCAGATGGTGGATGCCGACACCGCCTACATGGCGAGCCGCGGCCTGCGCACCCTGAGCGTGCGCCTGAAGCAGCACGAGCGCAGCAGCATCGAAGTCGCCCACTGGCTGGCGGCACGGCCGGAGGTGGCGACGGTCAATCACCCGGCCCTGCCCAGCTGCAAGGGCCATGAGTTCTACCGCCGTGACTTCAGCGGCTGCAACGGGCTGTTCTCCTTCGTGCTGAAAGAGCGGCTGGATGATGCGCAGCTGGCCGCCTACCTGGACAACTTCAGCCATTTCAGTATGGCCTACTCCTGGGGCGGCTTCGAGTCGCTAATCCTGGCCAACCAGCCGGAAGAGCTGGAAGCGATCCGTCCGGCGGGCGGCGTCGATTTCTCCGGCACGCTGGTGCGCCTGCACATCGGCCTGGAGAACGTCGAAGACCTGATCGCCGATCTGGCGGCCGGCTTCGATCGCCTCAACGGCGTGCGCCAAGACGGATTCCGGTAATTTTCTTCGCCTTGTTTAATGTCGGCTTAAGCTATTAGCGGTACACTAATCGGGTAACTGTCAGATACGGTAACCGCCGCATCCTGGAGAACGTGACCCCGGGCGCAACCGGCATGCAACAGGACATAAAATGGATGTATTACGAGAGATTATTCATGCGCTTTGGCAGCAGGACTTTATCGCCCTCGCCGATCCAAGCGTAATTTGGGTGGTTTACGCCGTACTTTTCACCACCCTGTTTTTGGAAAACGGACTGCTGCCCGCCTCCTTCCTCCCCGGCGACAGCCTGCTGCTGCTGTCGGGCGCGCTGATCGCCAAAGGCGTGATGGGCTTTGCCCCCACCCTGCTGATTCTGACCGCCGCCGCCGGCCTCGGCTGCTGGCTGAGCTATATCCAGGGCCGCTGGCTGGGCCACACCGGCCTGGTGAAGAGCTGGCTGCTGCAGCTGCCGGCGCAGTACCACCAGCGCGCGCACAACCTGTTCAATCGCCACGGGCTGACGGCGCTGCTGATCGGCCGCTTCCTCGGCTTCGTGCGCACGCTGCTGCCGACCATGGCCGGCATTTCCGGGCTCAACAGCTCGCGCTTCCAGGTGTTCAACTGGCTGAGCGCGGCGATCTGGGTCTGTGCGCTGGTGGGCCTCGGCTACGCTTTCAGTCAAATCCCTCTGGTAAAACGCTACGAAAGCCAGGTGATGACCGGCCTAATGCTGCTGCCGCTGCTGCTGCTGTTCGTCGGCCTGCTGGGCGCCATGCTGGTGATCTGGCGCAAAAAGCGCGCTTCCTCTTCCTAAATCCGGCGCGCTACAGCGCCTTCTCGACCAGCGCCAGACTGGCAGGCAGTTTGTTCACCAGCGTATCCACCGCCAGCCGCACCTTCAGCGGCAGGTGGGGCGTGTGCGGCCACACCGCATGCGCTTCAAAGGCGGCGCCCGGCCGATCGCGCAGCAAGCGCACCAGCGCCCCGCTCAACAACTGCTCACGCACCAGCCAGCACGGCAGCCAGGCAATGCCGAAACCCGCCGTGGCCGCATCCGCAATCGCCTGCAGGTCGTCCATTTGCAGCCGGTTATTCGGCATTACGTCCTGCGGCTTGCCGTCGCTATCCAATACCAACCAGCTGCGCCGCGCGCCGGCGCGCATATAGGTCACCGCCTCATGCTGCGCCAGTTGCTCGATGCTGAGCGGTTCGCCGCACCGCTGCAGATAGGCCGGCGAGGCGCACAGCGCCATGCGGTGATCGCCGATGCGGCGCGCCACCAAGCCGCTGCTGTTGGCCAGCGTACCGTTGCGGATCGCCATATCGAAGCCGTCCTCAATCAGGTCCACCACCCGATCGCTGAACGACAGTTCCAGCTCCAACCCAGGATGCTCGCGCGTCAGTTCGGTCAGCAGCGGCGCAATGCACATGCGGCCAAACAGCACCGGCATCGACACCCGCAGCCGGCCGCTGACCTGTCGTTTCCCCGACTCCAGCAGCGTTTCCGCGCCACGGATCTCCTCCAGCGCCCGCAGGCAGCGCTCATAAAACAGCGCACCGTCGTCGGTCAGGCTCTGGCTGCGCGTGGTGCGATGAAACAGCCGCACCCCCAGCCGCTGTTCCAGCCGGGCGATGGTTTTGCCGACCGCCGAACGCGAAAGATGCAGCCGACTGGCCGCCAACGCAAAACTGCCCGCCTCCACGGCGGTAACGAATACCGAAATGCCGCTCAACCGATCGCTCATGATTTGTCGCTCTGAAAGAAACAATCTGCGGAAATCTTATCGCCACTGGCGAACCTCTATCAACGATATTATCGGCAGGTCTGTTAATCGCTGACTTTGGAGAACATCATGACCAATACAATGCAACGCTGGACGATGAGCGCCCTGGGGCGTGAGCACCTGCAGCTGAGCGCAAGCGCCATCCCACAGCCGGGGCCGCACGAAATCAGAGTGAAAGTGAAGGCTATCTCACTCAATTACCGTGACAAACTGATGATTGAAAGCGGCATGGGGCTCACGCTGCCGCAGCCGTTCACGCCCGCCTCGGACATGGCCGGCGAGGTCGATGCCATCGGCCCCGGCGTCAGTCGCTTTCAGCCCGGCGCGCGCGTCATTTCCACCTTCAGCCCCGGTTGGCTCGACGGCGAGCAAAAACCCTACGGCGATGCGCGCCGGGTGCCTTATCACACCCTCGGCGGTTTTTATCAGGGCGTGCTGGCGGAATACGTGATAGTGCATGAAGATTGGCTGGTGGCGGCGCCGGCGTCGCTGGACGATATTCAGGCCAGCACCTTGCCGTGCGCCGGGCTGACCGCCTGGTTCGCACTGGTGGAGCAAGGCAGACTGCGCGCCGGCGACTCGGTATTGGTGCAAGGCACCGGCGGCGTGGCGCTGTTCGCGCTGCAGATCGCCAAAGCGCACGGCGCCGAGGTGTACGTCACTTCCGGCAGCGACGAAAAATTGGCGCGCGCCAAGGCGCTGGGCGCCGACCGCGGCATCAATCGCCTGCATGGCGACTGGGTGGAGAAGGTCTATCAGCTGACCCAGGATCGCGGCATCGACCATGTGGTGGATACCGTGGGCGGCACCAACCTCGGCAATTCGGTGCGCGCCGTGGCGGTGGGAGGACGCATCTCGGTAATAGGCATCCTGGAAGGCAACGAAATTTCCGCCCCCGCCGGCCCGCTGCTATTAAAATCCGCAGTGATTCAGGGCATCGGCGTCGGCCACCGCCGCGCGCTGGAAGACCTGGTGCGCGCCGTGGACGCCGTCAACCTGCAGCCGGTGATCGACCAGGTATACCGCTTCGATCAGTTGCCGCAGGCGCTGGATCACCTCGATCGCGGGCCATTCGGCAAGATCGTCTTAACCCCATAAACGCGGCTCAGCCCTCCAGCAGCAGCGGGTTGGCCTCGCGCAGCCGGGCGACTTCATCGCTCGGCGTCATGCCGAACAGGCGCTTGAATTCACGGCTGAACTGCGACGCGCTCTCGTAACCGACGCGGATCGCCGCCGTGCTGGCCTTCAGGCCGTCATGCACCATCAGCAGGCGCGCCTTATGCAGCCGGTACGACTTCACGTATTGCAGCGGCGAGGTGTTGGTCACCGCCTTGAAATTGTGGTGGAACGCCGAGACGCTCATGTTGACCTCGCCGGCCAACTGCTCGACGTTGAGGTTGTCGGCATACTGATGTTCGATGCGCCGCAGCGCCTTGGCGATCTGGCTGAAGTGGGTATGGCGATTGACCAACTCCTGCAGCGACGCGCCGCAGGTGCCGCGCAGCACGTAGTAAAGGATCTCGCGCACGATCTGCGGCCCCAGCACCCGGGCGTCGAGCGGCTTGGCCATCACGTCCAGCAGGCGTTCGGTGGCACACAGCAGCACTTCCGTCAGCTCGGCCAGGTTCACCCCGTTGCTCTCCGCCCGCGGTTGCATCAGGTAGTCGTCGTCGCCGATGTCGATCAGCAAATCCTGCAGCATTTGGGTATCGATATTGACCGCCAATCCAACCAGCGGCAGTTCCGGGCTGGCGAAGGTTTCGCACTCGAACGGCAGCGGCACCGTCATCAGCAGGTAGTTGCGCGGATCGTACTGGAACACCTTGTTGCCGCAATAGCCGACCTTGTGCCCCTGAAAGATGATGACGATCCCCGGTTCGTACATCACCGGTTGACGTGGGCAGTGGCGATCGACATACAGGATCTTCACCCGCGGCACCGGCGACGGCGTGTAGCCGTTGCCGGTGGCGATAGCCATCGCCTGGCGCGCCATGCGGCTGCGCAGCGCATCGATTTCAATCACGGAAACACCCTCTTACAGTCAGAACAATTCGGCATAAATCATAATTTAAAATTCGCCATTCCTACAGAGGATTGTAGAAATAGGCAAGAACCAAACAGGAATGTGCATTGTGCGCTGCCAGCAGGTTGCTGACAATACGGGCCAGAAACCTTTGCGCCGCGTTGGCGCCCGCCTGACAGAAAGAGAGAAATCAACCATGCAAAATTTCATTCTGCATACCCCAACCAAAATCCTGTTCGGCAAGGACCAAATTGCCGAAGTGGCCGGCCAGATCCCGGCGGACGCACGCATCCTGATCACCTACGGTGGCGGCAGCGTGAAGAAAAACGGCGTGCTGGATCAGGTGTATAGCGCGCTGGCCGGCCGCGACGTGCGGGAGTTCTCCGGCATCGAGCCGAACCCGACCTACGAAACGCTGATGAAAGCGGTCGAGGTGGTAAAGGCGGAAAACATCGATTTCCTGCTGGCGGTCGGCGGCGGGTCGGTGGTTGACGGCACCAAATTCATCGCCGCCGCCGCCCGTTATACCGCCGACGGCGACGCCTGGCATATCCTGCAGACCGTCGGCAGCCACATCGCCGACGCGGTGCCGATGGGCTGCGTGCTGACGCTGCCGGCCACCGGCTCCGAATCCAACAGCGGCGCGGTGATCACCCGTAAAAGCAGCGGCGACAAGCAGCACTTCTTCTCGCCGCTGGTGCAGCCGCGCTTCGCCGTGCTGGATCCGGTGGTGACCTATTCGCTGCCGCCGCGCCAGATCGCCAATGGCGTGGTCGACGCCTTCGTACACACCCTGGAGCAGTATCTGACCTACCCGGTCGACGCCAAGGTGCAGGATCGCTTCGCCGAAGGCCTGCTGCTGACCCTGCTGGAAGACGGCCCGCGCGCGCTGGCCGAACCGGAAAGCTATGCGGTGCGCGCCAACGTGATGTGGAGCGCCACCATGGCGCTGAACGGCCTGATCGGCGCCGGGGTGCCGCAGGACTGGGCAACCCACATGCTGGGCCACGAGCTGACCGCCATGCACGATCTCGACCACGCGCAAACGCTGGCCATCGTGCTGCCGGCGCTGCTGCACGAGAAGAAAGCGCAGAAGCGCGCAAAACTGCTGCAGTACGCTGACCGCGTTTGGGGCCTGCGCGAAGGCGGCGAAGACAGCCGCATCGACGGCGCCATCGCCGCCACTCGCGCCTTTTTCGAGCAGATGGGCGTACCGACCCGCATGGCGGATTATCAGCTCGACGGCAGCAGCATTCCGGCGCTGCTCGACAAGCTGCATCAGCACGGCATGACCGCCCTGGGCGAGCATCAGGACATCACCCTGGACGTCAGCCGCCGCATTTACGAAGCGGCGCGTTAATCGCAAAACGGCGATTTTTTGCTAGGCTTTAGTCTCCGCCAGCCATTTTTCGCCGCATCCGGCGCCCGGCCGATCACCGGGCGCCGTCAGGCGCCTCAGCGCGCCGCCGATCGTTTCGCACCACCCGTCTTACCGCTCATTCGCAGGGAGAGCGGCGAGAAAATCGCCCTCCCGCCACCGCTGAAATTAGGCTGGCAAACCCGGCAACCGCCCACTTTGCCAACTAGAATTTATCTATAGCCGTTTCGGTGCCGCAGGCGCCGCAATCCGTACACAAGGAGATGCGCATGACAACGCAACAACCCATCATCAAACTCCACGATGGTAATCTGATGCCGCAGTTGGGTCTCGGCGTTTGGCAGGCGAGTATTGAAGAGACCACCCGCGCGGTGAGCAAAGCGCTGGAGATCGGTTACCGCTCCATCGACACCGCCGCGATCTACAAGAACGAGGAAGGCGTCGGCGCCGCGCTGCAGTCCAGCGCGCTGCCGCGCAGCGACCTGTTCATCACCACCAAGCTGTGGAACGACGATCAGGGCGATCCGCTGGCGGCGCTGGAAACCAGCCTGGAGAAGCTAAAACTGGACTATGTGGATCTGTACCTGATCCACTGGCCGCGCCCGCAGCAGGATCAATACGTCTCCGCCTGGCGCGAACTGATCAAACTGCGCGATCAAGGCCTGGTGAAAAGCATCGGCGTATGCAACTTCCATACGCCGCACCTGCAGCGCCTGCTGGATGAAACCAACGTGGCGCCGGTCGTCAACCAGATAGAACTGCACCCGCTGCTGCAACAGCGCCAGCTGCGCGCCTGGAACGCCACGCACCACATCGCCACCGAATCCTGGAGCCCGCTGGCGCAGGGCGGTGAAGGGGTGTTCGACCAGCCGCTGATCAAGGCGCTGGCCGAAAAATACGAGAAAACCCCGGCGCAGATCGTGGTGCGCTGGCACCTGGACAGCGGCCTGATCGTGATCCCGAAATCGGTCACGCCGTCGCGCATCCGCGAAAACTTCGAGGTGTTTGATTTCAAACTCGATAAGGACGAACTGGGCGAGATCGCCAAGCTGGACATCGGCAACCGCCTCGGGCCGGATCCGGATACCCTGTAATTCCTCCCCAAGCCCTCTCCCGCCGGCGGGGGCTTTTCCTTTCCGCACATTGCTCCCTTGCGCCGCCTGACGTTATGATGACGACGCCGGAGGCTCCGCCCGCCGGTTAATACCGTTAAAAAACAGACAAGCACGGAGCACCATGAAATTCTCTTTCTCACACGGGTCACGGCTGGGCATGCTTTGCATCATGCTGGTGCTGGCGGGTTGCGCCGGCAAGAAACAGCGCGTCAGCTACGATCGCCACGCCTTCGACAGCGCCATTAAAGACGCCGCCAGCGAATACGGCGTAGACGCCAAGCTGATCACCGCCATGATCCAGGTGGAGTCCGGTTTCAACCCCGCCGCAGTGAGCAGATCCAATGCGATCGGCCTGATGCAGCTGAAAGCCGATACCGCCGGCTGCGACGCCTATCGCTACAAAGGCAAACGCGGTTGCCCGGACGATGACGATCTGCTGGATCCCGACACCAATATCGATCTCGGCGCCGCCTATCTGGCCACCTTGCAAAAACAACAGCTTAAAGGGATCGCCAATCCCGTTACGCTGCGCTACGCCACCATCATCGCCTACGTCAACGGCACCGGCGCGCTGCTGCGCACCTTCTCCAGTAACCGCCAGCAGGCCATCGCGATGATCAACAACCTGTCGCCGGAAGCCTTTAACTGGCACGTGCGCAAATACCATCCCGCTCCGCAGGCGCCACGCCATTTGATGAAAGTGGAAGCCGCCTACGATCGGCTGTGATGAGTAAAAGTAAAAAGGAGAACCCGAGGGTTCTCCTTTTTGTTTGCGCCCGCGGCGTGGCCGTTACGGCTTGGCTTTGCGAATCGGTTTGCGCGGCGGCCGGTTGGACGGCGTGCGCTGCCGATTGATATCGGTATGTTTGGTCAGCGCCGGCCGGGTATGGCGCTGCAGGCGTTTCGCTTCGCGCTGCTCGTCGATGCTCGGCGCCGGCACCAGACAGTCGCGGCGGCTGCCGATCAGGTGCTTCAGCCCCATCTCTTCCAGCGCGGCGCGGATCAGCGCCCAGTTGGCCGGATCGTGGTAACGCAGCAGCGCCTTGTGCAGGCGGCGCTGGCGATCGCCGCGCGGCACCACTACGTCTTCGCTCTTGTACCCCACCTTGCTCAGCGGGTTTTTGCCGCTGTAATACATGGTGGTGGAGTTGGCCATCGGCGAAGGATAGAAGTTCTGCACCTGATCGAGGCGGAAACGGTTCTTCTTCAGCCACAGCGCCAGGTTCACCATGTCTTCATCGCGGGTGCCCGGGTGCGACGAGATGAAGTACGGGATCAGGTACTGCTCTTTGCCCGCCTGCTTCGAATAGTGATCAAACAGCTGCTTGAAGCGATCGTAGCTGCCCATGCCCGGCTTCATCATCTTCGATAGCGGCCCTTCTTCGGTGTGCTCCGGCGCGATCTTCAGGTAACCGCCGACGTGATGGGTCGCCAGCTCCTTGATATAACGCGGATCTTCCACCGCCAGATCGTAACGAACCCCGGAAGCGATCAGGATCTTCTTAATGCCCTCCAGCGAACGCGCGCGGCGATACAGCTTGATGGTCGGCTCGTGGTTGGTGTCCATGTAGGTGCAGATCTCCGGATACACGCACGAGGCGCGGCGGCAGGTCTGCTCGGCGCGCGGGTTGGTGCAGCGCAGCATATACATGTTGGCGGTCGGGCCGCCGAGATCGGAGATCACGCCGGTGAAGCCCGGCACCTTGTCGCGGATCTCTTCGATTTCGCGAACGATCGAATCTTCCGAACGGCTCTGGATGATGCGCCCTTCATGCTCGGTGATCGAACAGAACGAGCAGCCGCCGTAGCAACCGCGCATGATGTTCACCGAGAAACGGATCATGTCATAGGCCGGAATGCGATCCTGGCCGTAGGACGGATGCGGCACGCGCTGATAAGGCAGCGCGAAGACGCTGTCCATCTCCGGCGTGGTCAGCGGGATCGCCGGCGGGTTGATCCACACGTAGCGGTCGCCGTGTTTCTGCATCAGCGCACGGGCGCAGCCCGGGTTGGTTTCATGGTGCAGAATGCGCGAGGTGTGCGCATAAAGCACCTTGTCGCCCTTCACTTTCTCGAAGGACGGCAGCAGCACATAGGTCTTCTCCCACGGCTTCGGCTTGGCGGCGCGCACGGTGACAGGCTTGGCTTCCGGCTCTTTCGGCTTGGCGCCGTCGGCGCACGGCAGATCGTCGCCGTACGGGTTCGGGATAGGTTCGATGCGGCCCGGCTTGTCGAGGCGGGTGGAATCCACGCCGCTCCAGCCCGGCAGCGCTTCTTTGCGCATTACGGCGGTATTGCGAATATCGTGGATGTCGCCAATCTTCTCACCGGCGGCCAGGCGATGCGCCACTTCCACCAGCGGGCGTTCACCGTTGCCGTAGATCAGCATGTCGGCCTTGGAATCCACCAGCACCGAGCGGCGCACGGTATCCGACCAGTAATCGTAGTGGGCGATGCGGCGCAGGCTGGCTTCGATGCCGCCCAGCACGATCGGCACGTCTTTGTAGGCTTCTTTACAGCGCTGGCTGTAGACCAGGGTGGCGCGATCCGGGCGTTTGCCGCCGACGTTGCCGGCGGTGTAAGCATCGTCGTGGCGCAGTTTGCGATCGGCGGTATAGCGGTTGATCATCGAGTCCATGTTGCCGGCGGTGATGCCGAAGAACAGGTTCGGTTTCCCCAACCGCATGAAGTCTTCTTTGTTGCTCCAGTCCGGCTGCGCGATGATGCCGACGCGGAAGCCCTGCGCTTCCAGCATGCGGCCGATGATCGCCATGCCGAAGCTCGGGTGATCGACATAGGCGTCGCCGCTGATGATGATCACATCGCAGCTGTCCCAGCCCAGTTGATCCATCTCTGCTCGCGACATCGGTAAAAACGGCGCGGTGCCAAAACATTCCGCCCAGTAAGGCTTATAGGAAAACAGTTCACGATCGGGTTGGATCAGGCTGGTGGTGCTCATTCTGCTGCTCTTTTTACAGGTTAATTAATCGCCGGGCGGCGATTATACGCACTAGCTGCAAAAAGAGCATGGTTATTTCGCTAACCGTTCACTTCGAATTCATAAACGTCGCTGCGGCACAAGATATCGCTGAACTCCAGCGCCTCACCCTGGGCATTGCGGCTGGTCTGGGTGATGTGCAACAACGGCGCGCCGCACGGCACGTTGAGCAGCTCGGCAACCTCGTCGCTGCAGGATACCGCCTTCAGCAGAAAGTGTTTATCTTCAGGCACGATGCCGCGCGATTGCCATAACGCATACAGCGAATGTTCCAGCTGCCCCGGTTCGGGCAGGAAGCGCGGCGGAATATAGGTGGTTTCCAGCGAGACCGGGCTGCCGTTCAGCAAGCGCAAACGCCGCAGTTTGACCACCTCATCCCCTTCCGTCAGCCCCAGCGCCGCCGCGGCCTTGGCCGGCGCGCCGACCCGGGTGCGCAGCAGCCATCGATTGCTGACGCTGCTGCCGTGACGCAGCGCCTGAGCGGTGAAACCGCTGTCCTTATCGAGGGAATAGCCAATGTGCATCGCCACGCGGGTGCCAACGCCCTGCTGTCGCAAAATCAGCCCCTTCTCCTCCAGCAGTTTCATCGCCTTGCTGACGGTGACGCGCGACAGCGCCAGTCCTTCCGCCATCTGCCGTTCGGGCGGCAAAAACGCCTCCGCCGCCAGCACCTGCTGCCTGATTGCGGTTTCTATCGCCATCGCCAGCTGAATATAACGCGGCGCTACCGCCCCCTGCGCCAGATGGTCACGCAGCCAGGCCATAAAATCCGTCATTCGCCCGCCCTCTTACCTATGCCATTTGTCTGGATTTCGTTTTTTATCCTATCGCCGACCCGGCGATAAGCCCCTCACCTTAACTAAAATATCGCTAATGTTTTCAGAGTGGCATCACAATTTTTGCCTAATGGACTTTCATTGGATCTAGATCGCGCGTAATCTGTGCTTATTGATGTTGATACATCAATCGCACCAACACCAGGGACCCACTTTAAAAACAATAAAAAACCCGCTGCCAGCCCTAAAGGATACCCTTGATGGCCGGCAGCGGGGATATACTGTCAGCACAAACGGCCGAGAATAAGCAACGTAGCTAATGGATAGCTTGCTCACTGCTCATAGCCTCATCACAGGATCCCCCGCGGTGGGCGCAACGGATCGATGTCGGCAAATAGAAACGTTCCCGCTTCGCCAAACCCCGCTGCAGACCCACTCTTTGACTACACTCATTGGCGCCGTGCGGCCGACGTGCCTCACCCGATAAGGCGGATACCGCCCTCACTTTGACAGACCCGGCGGTATCAGCCGCTACACACTGCGCGGAATCGGCGTCTTCACCGACAACGGAATAGCCGGCGTCAACCGCGCCAACGGAATCGATTTTCAGTCAACTGCGGCGGCCCTCGCGGCCCTGCGCTACAGGGATCATTTGCTATGACCGATATCAATCGCAATGAAGCATGGAAGGTAGAAAGCACCGGTATCGATCGGGTGCCGGACGCGGAACAGACCGGCAAGCCCATCGAGCTGTTTTGGATCTGGTCGGCGGCCAATATCGGCATTCTCGGCGTGGTGTACGGCGCCATTATCGTCGGCTTCGGCTTATCCTTCCTGCAATCGGTACTCGCCGCGCTGGTCGGCGTCGCCAGCTTCGTGCTGGTCGGCCTCACCAGCTTCGCCGGCAAGCGCGGGCGCACCTCTACGCTGACGCTCTCGCGGGTGATTTTCGGCCTGAAGGGCAACGTGGCGCCCACCCTGTTCAGTTGGATCAACCTGATGGGCTGGGAAGCGGTCAACGTGATCACCGGCACCCTGACGCTGGCGGCGCTGTTCGAGGCCTTCGGGTTGGGTAGCAGCCACCTGCTGACCGCGCTCAGCCTGCTGCTGTTCGGCGGGCTCACTGTCGTCGTCAGCCTGCTGGGGCAAAATACCGTGGTCTGGATGCAAAGCTGGTTCAGCCGCATCTTCGGCACCATGACGCTGATCGTGGTGCTCTATATCCTGTTCAACACCGAGTGGAGCCAGGTGCTGGCGCTGCCTTCCGGCAGCTGGTTGACCGGCTTCCTGCCGGCGGTATCGGTGATTGCCGCCGGTACCGGCATCAGTTGGGCGATCGCCGGCGCCGATTACAGCCGCTATCAAAGCCCGAGCTCGTCGAGCAAAAGCATTTTCGCCGCGGTAATGGGCGGCGCCTGTTTGCCGCTGATGCTGCTGATGCTGGCCGGCATCCTGCTTTCCGTGCAGTTGCCCGATCTGGCCAGCGCCGCCAACCCCATCGCGCTGATAGGCTCGGTGCTGCCCGCCTGGATGGCCATTCCTTATCTGCTGGCCGCCACCGCCGGCATCGTCACCATCGCGGTGCTCAGCCTGTATTCCGCCAGCCTGAACCTGCTGACCATCGGCGTGCAGGTCAAGCAGTGGCTGGCGGTGTCGATCGACGCGGTGGTGGTGTTGGGCATCGCCCTGTATGTGCTGTTCATCTCCGGCGATTTCATGGGGCCGTTCATCTCCTTCCTGGTGTTCTGCGGCGTCTTCCTGGCGGCCTGGGAGGCGATTTTCCTGCTCGATTACCTGTGCCTGCGCCGCCGCCACGGGTATGATGGCAACGCTTTGTACGGCCTGCATGGCCAGAACCGCGGCGTGCGCAAAGCCCCGCTGTTCTGCTGGTTCCTCGGCGCCCTGTGCGGCCTGCTGGTCACCAAAACCGGTTTTATCGACGGCCCGCTGGCCAAAGGCTTGTTCGCCGATTCCAGCCTGGGGCTGTTTGTGTCGTTCGCGGTGAGTCTGATCGCTTACGGTCTGTACCTGACCCAACGCAGAGAACATCAATGAGTGAGTGGGAAGCTGTAACACCTGTCCTGGTGATTGGGGGCGCGGTCGGCGATCTGGTGATGACGCTGCCGCGCCTGCCGACCAGCGGCGAAGATATCGAAGCCCAGCCGCAGGCGCGGCAAATCGGCGGCTGCGCGTTCAACGTGGCGCGCGCGCTGGTGCGCCTGGAAACGCAGGTGATTAACGGCATGCCGGTTGGCAACGGTGAATGGGGCGCGGCGGTCGAAGCCGCCATGGGCGAGCTGGGGCTGGAGGTGCTGCTGCGCCACGGCCAGATGGACAACGGCTGGTGCCTGGCGCTGGTGGAGCCAAACGGTGAACGCACCTTCATCACGGTTTCCGGCTGCGAAAGCCAATGGAATAAAGCGCAGCTGGCGACGCTGCCGCTGACGGAGCACACCCTGATCTACGCCAGCGGCTACGAGCTGGCGGGCGAAAGCGGCGAGGCGCTACGCGAGTGGCTGACGCGCATGCCGTTCGACCAACCGCGCCTGATCGATCCCGGCCCGCGCATCGCTCAGCTCAGCGAAGATTTCTTCGCCATGCTCAGCGACAGCCACACCCTATTGACGCTCAACCGCGACGAAGTGGCCGCGCTGTGCGGCGCCGGCGACGCCGTGGAGGCCGCGCAGCGCTATGCCGCCGCCCGTAACCTGACGCTGATTTGCCGCCTGGATCGCGACGGCGCGTGGATCTGCGACGGCCGCACGCCGCCGCTGCACGTGCCCGCCTATCCGGTAGACGTCGTCGACACCATCGGCGCGGGCGATGCCCACTGCGCCGGTTTGCTGGCGGGCCTGGCCGCCGGCTGGCCGCTGCCGCAGGCGGTCGATCTGGCCAACCGGGTCGCCGCTTGCGTGGTGGCCAGCCTCGGCGCCGCCAATCCGCCGGACCGGCAGCAGTTGCAACAGCGCTTCCCGCAGGCCTGACGTTTCAGGGCGTAGCCAGCTGCGCCCTCTGCTTACTGCGCCGCTACCGCACTCTCCTGCGGCGGGTGGCGATAGTTGAAGCTCAACGCGAACACGATCCCCAACACCAGCGTATACAGCGCAAACACCAGCCAGATGCTCTGCCAGTCTTTCACGCCGTCATGGCTGAAGAAGTCCACCACCTCGCCGCTGGCGAGCGCCCCCAAATAGGCGCCCAAACCGTTCACCATGGTCATGAACAGCCCCTGCGCGCTGGCGCGGATGCGGCGATCGGCCTCTTTCTCGACGAAGATGGCGCCGGAGATATTAAAGAAGTCGAACGCACAGCCGTAGACGATCATCGACAGCAGCAGCAGAACGAAACCAAAGCCGACCGGCGTGCCATAGGCCAGGAACAGGAAGCGCAGCGTCCAGGCCGCCATGCTGATCAGCATCACCTGCTTGATGCCGTAACGGCGCAGAAAGAAGGGAATGGTGAGGATAAAGAACACTTCGGAGATCTGCGACAGCGACAGCAGCACCGCCGGATACCGGACGCTGAGGCTGTCCTGATACAGCGGGTTGAGCGACAGATCGTGCAGGAACGGGTTGCCGAAGGTATTGGTTATCTGCAGCGCCGCGCCAAGTAACATGGCGAACAGGAAAAACAGCGCCATGCGCCGCTGGCGGAACAGCACCAGCGCATCCAGCCCCAGCACGCTCACCCAGCTCTTCGACTCGGCCGCGCGGTTGGTCGGGCAGCGCGGCAGCGTCAGTGAATAAGCGGACAGCAGCAGCGACGCCGCAGAAGCCAGATACAGCTGCAGATTGCTGAGCTCGATTCGGCTAAAGCCGACCAGCCACATCGCCAGAATGAACCCCACCGTGCCGTACACCCGCACCGGCGGAAAGTCCTTCACCGTGTCAAAGCCGTGCTTTTCGAGACAAAAATAGGAAATGGCGTTGGAGAGCGCGATGGTCGGCATATAGACCATGGCGTTGAACAGCATCACCCAGAACATCAGCATCGGTTGCTCGACCTGCGCCGCACAGTACAGCGCCAGCGCCCCGAGCAGGTGACAAAGCGCATACAGGTAGTTGGCCTTCATCCACCGATCGGCGATGATGCCCGCCAGCCCCGGCATGATCAGCGCGGCGATGCCTTTGGCGCTGTAAACCATCCCCACCTGCATGCCGCTGAAATGCAGCGTGTTGATCATGTAGGAGCCCAGCGTCACCAACCAGGCACCCCAGATAAAGAACTGCAGGAAAATCATGACCTTCAATCGTGCTTTTATCGCCATCGCCATCACCTTGTTATTATGCTTTCAACGATGATTGGTGCGGCGGGCCCCCTGCAGCCCGCCGCCGGTTTGCCTGCGGTGTTACAGCGTTTTGAACAGCTCGCGGATCAGGCGCATGAAATCGTCCGCCGCCAGCGCCGCGCAGCTGAGCGTTTGTTCATGGGAGAGTGGCGTATCCGACAGCCCTTCGGCGTAGTTGGTCATCGCGGACACCACCAGCACCTTGAGGCCGCAGTGGCGCGCCGTCAGGACTTCCGGCACGATCGACATGCCCACCACGTCGCAGCCCAGGGTTTGCATCATGCGGATCTCCGCCGGCGTTTCGAAATTCGGCCCGGTGTAGGCGGCGAATACCCCTTCCGCCAGCGGAATGCCCGCGCTTTCGGCCACCGCCGCCAGCCGGGCGCGCAGATCGCAATCGTAGGCGTTCGCCAGGCTGAAGAAGCGCTGCCCGAAGCGCTCGTCGTTGGCGCCGACCAGCGGCGATTCCGGCATGAAGTTGATGTGATCGGTGATGGCCACCAGGCTGCCCGGCGCCACCGAGCGGCGCAGCGAACCGGCGGCGTTGGTCGCCAGCAGGAATTCGCAGCCCAGCAGCTTGAAGGTGCGCACCGCGGTGGTCATCACCTGCATGCCGCGCCCTTCATAGAAATGACCGCGCCCTTTCATGCACAATACCGGCACGCCTTCCAGCTTGCCGGCGACCAGCTGCCCGGCATGGCCGGCGACGCCGCTCACCGGGAAGCCCGGCAGCTCCGCGTAGTCGATGGTGACGGTTTCGGTCATCACCTCCGCCAGGGCGCCGAGCCCGGAGCCGAGAATCAAGGCCGCTTTCGGCTGGAAACCCGGCAGGCGTGCGCGGACGACATCGGCGCAGGTAAAAGCATCTTCTTGATTAAACATCGTATTCTCTCTTTCAGCGGGGGATAATAATCCCCATAGTAGAGAGCGAGGCGCGGCCGAGACCAATACATTCTTGGCGGCCGATTTATTCCATTTACCTATAAGTTGAGCTGCGTCACAAGGAGGCGATACCCCGGATGAACCCGCCCCATGCCCTGCCCGATCCCGGCCGGATTAACTTCCGCCTGCTGCACTATTTCCGCGTGGTGGCGGAAGAGATGAACTTCACCCAGGCGGCGCGGCGGCTGAATATGTCACAGCCGCCGCTCAGCAAGCACATCAAGGAGCTGGAAAGCCAGCTCGGCGTGGTGCTGTTCAAACGCACCACCCGCTCAATGACGCTGACGCCGGCCGGCCGCACGCTGCTGCGCAACGTCGAGCGCCTGCTGGATCAGGCCGACAGCGCGCTGCATCAGGTGCAACAGATGGGGCGCGGCGAAGGCGGCCACATGGTGGTCGGCATGGTCGGCACCTCGGCCTGGGGCGGCCTGATCGCGGCGCTGCGGCGGTTCAGCGAGCAAAACGCCGGCGTCACCTGGTCGTTGAACGAGCTGACGCCCAGCCAGCAAATCGCCGCGCTGCAAAAGCGGCATATCGATATCGGGGTCTGGCGAGAGGCGCAGCAACAGACGCTGCCGGGGTTAACCTGCCAACGCTTGGCGAGCGAGAGCATCGCCGTGGTGCTGCCGCTCGATCATCCGCTGGCGCAGCAGGAAAGCATCCCGCTGGCGGCGCTGCAGAACGACAGTTTCATCGTGCTGCCGCCGCACGAGGCCAGCCTGGGGCTGTATCTGCACAATCTGTGCCTGCAACAGGGATTTTTGCCGGACGTCGCTTATCAGGTCAACGAGCCGCAAACCCTGCTGGCGCTGGTGGCGGAGGGCTGCGGCATTACGCTGCTGCCGGACAGCTACGGCCGCATCCCGTGGCCCGGCGTCCGCTTTTGCTCGCTGCAGCAGGCGCCGCCGGCGGATCTGTACGCGGTTTACCGCGCCGACAGCGTCACGCCGGTCGTAGAGGCCTTTCTGGAGATGCTGCGGGCACCGTAAGCGGCCCGCAGCGCAGATTACATCGTCGGCTGCACCATCAGCTGGCCGGCGGTGCCGCGATCGGCCATCTCCAGCGTCTGGCTGTAATACAGGAACGGGAAGTGTTCGGAGGTAGGTTGGTTGAAATACACCAGCAGCTCGACGTCGCCATCGACCCAGACGGTGTCCTTCCAGCCGCGATCTTCCGCCATCGGCTGCGCGCCGTTGACGCGTTTGATCAGGAACTGCACGCCCTGAATATGGAACGACTGCGGCGTATCCGCATGAATGTTCCAGCGTTCCCAGGTGCCTTGCTGCGCCTGCACGTCGATGCGGTTCATGTCCCAAATCGCGCCGTTGATGCCGACGCCGCCGTCGCCCAGGCGGAAATCGCGGGTGCGGCTGGCGCTGCCGTCCAACAGCTGATCCGCCAGCAGGCGCATCGGCAAGTTGTCGGTCACCAGCGGCAGCAGGCCGGTCGGGCGCAGCGTCAGCACCTGGGTGGACACCAGAATGCTCGACGGCTCGAACAGGCCGCGCAGGCGATCCATGATGCCCGCCGCTTCACCGGCGGTGATGGTCACCTCCTCGCCCTTCGACATGTCGATCAGCACTTCCCGGCGTTCGCCCGGCGCCAGCGACAGCTGCTGCACCGCGACCGGCGCGGGCAGGAAGCCCTGATCGCTGGCGATCACGTTGAATGGGCGCCCGTCGCTGAGCTGCAGGGTATAGCGGCGCGCGTTGGAGGCGTTGAGCAGGCGCAAACGCACCCAGCCGCGCGACACCTCGACATACGGATTTTGCACGCCGTTGACCAACAGCGTATCGCCGACGAAACCGCCCTGTGACGGCGCATCGTATTGCGGCGTGCCGAAGTTATCGAAGCGCTTGTCCTGAATGATCAGCGGGAAATCGTCGACGCCGTAGTGGTTGGGCAGCGGCAGCGCTTTGCTGACGGCATCCTCCACCAGCCACAGCCCGGCCAGCCCGTTGTAAACGTGCGGCGCCATACGGTTCGGCGTATTGGCGTGGTACCAACAGGTGGCCGCCGCCTGACGGATGGGCAGCACCGGCGACCAGTCGACGTTGGGCGACATCATGCGCGGCGCGCCGCCCATCAGCGTACCCGGCACCTGCAGACCGCTGACGGTCATCGCCACCGGCTCCTGCAGGCGGTTACTGTAGATCAGCTTGACGTCGTCACCGCTGTAAACCCGCACCGTCGGCCCCAAATACATGCCGTTGATGCCCCACACCGCCGCTTTGCGGCTATCCATAAACGCCCAGTGGGCGCGCTGCAGGGTCAGGAACAGCGGCTGACCGCGGCGAGACTCCAGCAGTGGAGGGATGGGTAATGGGGTCTGCGTTCCGCTCGCCTCTGCCCTCAGCGGCACGGCGCTCGCGCACAGCGCCAGGCCCGATGCCTGTATAAACTGACGTCGACTGAGTGACATATTTTCTCCATGAAAAGCAATAACTAAACCGTGTGCAAAACCCAAACGCCCGCCAATCAAGATTAGCAGGCGCTCAGGCGTTAACGGCGCTGAACGCCAATTAAAAACGTATTCTTTGAAGCCGGTAGACTCTTATTTTTTGGCGGCGTTGCGCTGGGCGACTTCGGCGTCCAATTGGGCGATTTTCGCCTCCATCAGCTCGCGGCAATGCGCCGCCAGCTCGCGCACGTTTTCTTTGCCGTATTTGCTGGTATCCACCGGCGCCAACATCTCGACGATCACGTGACCGTTATTCCAGCGATTAAGATTTATATTACCGCTGGTGGTCGATACGCAGATCGGCACAATCGGCACGCCGGCGGCGATGGCCGCGTGGAACGCGCCGGTTTTAAACGGCATCAGCCCGCGGCCGCGGCTGCGGGTCCCTTCCGGGAACATCCAGATCGAAATGTCTTTCTTTTTGAACTGCTCCGCCACCTGGGCGATGGTGCCGTGCGCCTTGGCGCGATTATCACGATCTATCAGCAGATTACCGGTCAGCCAATACAGCGGGCCGAAAAACGGGATCCACACCAGACTTTTTTTACCGACGGTCACGGTGCGTGGCTGCACGATATTGGCGGCCGTCACCATGTCGTAGTTATTTTGGTGGTTGGCGATATAGATGCAGTTGCCGTTGTTGGCCGCATCGGCCGGCACGCGGGTTTCAACCTTGATGCCGAACAGCGTCGACAGGCGGCCGAAAAGGTGGCCGAAGGTCGCCACATGGCGGGGATTGCGCGGGCTAAACAAGCAATAAACAGAACCGAAAATACACACCAGAATACAGAAAAGAGTCGCGAGAACGGCACGCAAAATCAATAACATAACAACCTCATTAGCACACTGCCAACGCAGTTTACTTCGCTGCGCAGATTCCTTTACTCATTATTTGCCGGCCAGGCGATAAGCACGCCGATGTCGCCTGCCTTTCTCGCTATTTTCCCGCCAGCCGGCAATACGCACAATAATTTTATGCGCAGAAATGTTAACTATTTGGAAAATAAACGCCAGTAAAAATAAATAAGGCGGCCACAGCATGCTGCGACCGCCCGTTAACGCTGGCGCCAACGCTTACTCTTCGCTGTCGCCGCCCGACGCCCGCACCGGCGCATCCACTTCGACGCGATCGATGCGCTGCAGGCCGCGCGGCAGCTGGGTGCCCTTGCGCCCGCGCTCGGCGCGGAACTTCTGCAGATCCTCCGGCCGCAGCGTCAGCTTGCGTTTGCCGACGTGCAGCGTGACGGACGCCTGCGGCGGCAGCACGAACAGCCAGGCCAGCTTGTCGTCACCGGCCGCCGCCTGGGCTGCCGGAATGGAGACGATCTTGTTGCCTTTGCCCTTCGACAGCTGCGGCAGATCGGCGACCGGGAACATCAGCATGCGCCCGGCGGCGGTGATCGACAGCAGCATGTCGTCTGCGCCGTGGATTTCCATCGGCGGCAGCGCCCTGGCGTTGTCCGGCAGCGTGATCATCACCTTGCCGGCGCGGTTGCGCGCCACCAAATCGTTGAAGGTGCAAACGAAGCCGTAACCGGCATCGGACGCCATCAGCAGCTTCTGATCGTCGGCCGCCATCAGCACTTGCTCAATGGTGGCGCCCGGCGGCGGCGTCAGCTTGCCGGTCAGCGGCTCGCCCTGCCCGCGCGCCGAAGGCAGCGTCATCGGATCGAGCGCATAGCTGCGCCCGGTGGAGTCGATGAATACCACCGGCTGGTTGCTCTTGCCGCGCGCCGCGCCGCGGAAGCTGTCGCCGGCCTTGTAGCTCAGGCCGGCCGGATCGATGTCGTGGCCCTTGGCGCTGCGCACCCAGCCCATTTCAGACAGCACGATGGTCACCGGCTCGGACGGCACGAAGTCGTGCTCGCTCATCGCCTTGGCTTCCGCGCGCTCGGTCAGTGGCGAACGGCGATCGTCGCCGTAGGTCTGCGCATCGGCCTGGATCTCTTTCTTAATCAGCGTGTTCAGCTTGCGTTCGGACGCCAGCAGCGCCTGCAGCTGATCGCGCTCTTTCGCCAGCTCATCCTGCTCGCCGCGGATCTTGACCTCTTCCAGCTTGGCCAGGTGACGCAGTTTCAGCTCGAGGATCGCTTCCGCCTGGGTGTCGGAGATGCCGAAACGCTGCATCAGCACCGGCTTCGGCTCATCTTCGCTGCGGATGATGTGGATCACCTCGTCGATATTGAGGAACGCCACCAGCAAACCTTCGAGGATATGCAGGCGTTTCAGCACCTTCTCGAGGCGGTAGTTCAGGCGGCGGCGCACCGTGTCGCGACGGTAGGCCAGCCATTCGGTGAGGATCTCCACCAGCCCTTTGACCTGCGGGCGGTTATCCAGACCGATCATGTTCATGTTGATGCGGTAGCTGCGTTCCAGATCGGTGGTGGCGAACAGGTGGTTCATCACCTGTTCCAGATCGATACGGTTGGAGCGTGGCACGATCACCAGACGCGTCGGGTTTTCGTGGTCGGACTCATCGCGCAGATCTTCGACCATCGGCAGTTTCTTGGCGCGCATCTGGCTGGCGATCTGTTCCAGCACCTTGGCGCCGGACACCTGGTGCGGCAAGGCGGTGATCACCGCGCTGCCGTCTTCTTTCTTCCACACGGCGCGCATGCGCACCGAGCCGCGCCCGCTCTGGTAAATTTTGCGGATTTCGTCGCGCGGGGTGATGATCTCGGCTTCGGTCGGGAAGTCCGGCCCCTGCACGAATTCGAGCAGATCGTCGAGCGAGGCGCCCGGCTTGTCGAGCAGCGCCACCGCAGCGGCGGCGACTTCGCGCACGTTGTGCGGCGGAATGTCGGTCGCCATGCCGACGGCGATGCCGGTGGTGCCGTTCAGCAGGATGTTCGGCAGGCGTGCCGGCAACATCTTCGGCTCTTGCAGCGTGCCGTCAAAGTTCGGGATCCAGTCGACGGTGCCCTGCCCCAGCTCGGCCAGCAAGACTTCGGCATATTTGGACAGGCGCGATTCGGTATAACGCATCGCCGCGAACGACTTGGGATCGTCCGGCGCCCCCCAGTTCCCCTGGCCGTCCACCAGCGGATAGCGATACGAGAACGGCTGCGCCATCAGCACCATGGCTTCATAACACGCGCTGTCGCCGTGCGGGTGGTATTTACCCAGCACGTCGCCCACGGTGCGGGCGGATTTCTTGAATTTGGCGCTGTTGTTCAGCCCCAGTTCAGACATGGCGTAGATGATGCGGCGTTGTACCGGCTTCAAACCGTCGCCAATGTACGGCAACGCCCGATCCATGATGACGTACATGGAATAGTTCAGATAGGCGTTTTCAGTGAATGTGTGCAGCGGTAAACGCTCTACACCATCATGAGTCAGATCACTCATTACTCAATTATCCTCAGACCGTGGCTTGGCAATCCCTGGACGACAATAAGGCATCGCTTGTCGATTCTGCCCGCGATAGTAACCCATCTGCGGGGTGGCTGTCACAGTTGGCGCAAGGATCGTCGGCCGAAGGCGCTGTCGCCGGGGCGTTTAGGCAAAATCCCATCGTTATTGTTGATTAACAATCAACACTGTTGTGCCCGCCGTCACGTTTTTACTTGCCTGGCCAGCGATTACACTCTCGTTCAGCAAGCTGTTTTTGCGCACCGCAGCGGAAAACGGCATCAATCTTAACTCTGACGGGAGCCGCAAAAGATGAGCAATATCCTGATTATCAACGCTAAAAAGCAATTCGGCCATTCCAACGGCGAACTCAACCAAACCCTGAGCGACGTGGCGGAAAGCTTCCTGCGCGATCTGCAGCACGATGTGCAGGTCACGGTGGTCGACGACGGCTATGACATCGAAGCCGAAGTGCAGAAATACCTGTGGGCCGATGCGGTCATCTATCAGATGCCGGGTTGGTGGATGAGCGAGCCGTGGATCCTGAAAAAATACATCGACGAAGTGTTCACCGCCGGCCACGGCAGCCTGTACGCCAGCGATGGCCGCACCCGCTCCGACGCCGGCAAGAAGTACGGCTCCGGCGGCCTGATTCAGGGCAAAAAATACCTGCTGAGCCTGACCTGGAACGCCCCGCTCGAAGCCTTCACCGATCCGAACCAGTTCTTCCACGGCGTCGGCGTCGACGGCGTTTACCTGCACTTCCACAAGGCCAACCAGTTCCTGGGGATGGAAGCCTTGCCGACCTTTATCTGCAATGACGTGATAAAACAACCGGATATCGAAACGGACATCGCACGTTATCGCGAGCATCTGGCGGGAATTTTTGCTTAACTGGCAGCGAAGGGCTTAACCAACGAGGTAATGATGATCACCGTAATCGCAGAAATCAAAGTCAAACCCGGCCACCGCGCCACCGTGTTACAAGCAATTGAAAAACTGGTGCCACTGGTGCTGGCGGAAGAAGGCTGCGGCGAATACACGCCGATGGTAGACAGCCACACCCAGGCCCCCTGGCAGAAACTGTCGCCGGACTCGGTGTTTATGCTGGAAAAATGGCAAAGCCAGGCGCATCTGGAAAAACACCTGCAGATCGACCATATGCTCAAGCACCGCGAGACCATCAAGGACTACGTGCTGGGCACCGAGATCTACGTGCTGGAAAACGCGCTGTAATCCCTTCAGAGGCCCTCTGCGGCCTCTGGCGGCTCTCCCTCAAGGCGGGCGCTGACGTAGTCGAGAAAACAGGTGAGGCGCGCTGCCAGCTGGGCGTCGTGGTAATACACCGCGTTGATCGGCTGACGCACGTCCAGCGTCTCCCGCACCAACAGCGGCACCAGCCTGCCCGCTTCCCGATCGCGGCGGGTCATGAAGTCCGCCAGCTGTACAATGCCCGCTCCGCGCAGCGCCAACTCACGCAGCGTCTCCCCGCTGGAGGCCGAGATCGTCGGTTCGATGGCGAAATGCCGCGCCTGCCGGTGACGCAGCGGCCACTGGTTCAGCGATTCCGGGTAGGTGAATCCCAACAGGCAATGGCGGTGCAGATCTTCCACGCCGCGCGGTTCGCCATGCCGTTGCAAGTAATCCGGGCTGGCGAGGATGCGCAACCGGCTGTGCCCCAGCAGGCGCGCATGGAGCGTGGAGTCACGCAGCGCGCCGATGCGGATCGCGATATCGGCGCGTTTCTCCAACAGGTCGATATTGCGATCGTCGGTGTCCAGCTCCAGCTCAATCTGCGGATAACGGCGGCGGAACTCCGCCACCATCGGCACCAGCACGTGCGCCATGAAAGGGGCGGCGGCGTTGACCCGCAGCCGACCGGCGGGCAGCTGGCGCCGCAGCGCCATCAGTTCTTCGGCCTGATCCACCGAACGCAGTATTTCGCGCGCAGGCGCCAGGAAGCTCTGCCCTTCTTCGGTCAGGCTCAGGCGACGCGTGGTGCGGCGCAAGAGCGTAGCATCGAGTTTCGTTTCCAGGCGGCTGAGTGCGCGGCTGACGCCGGAGGTGGTTTGGCCGAGCCGATCGGCGGCGGCGGTGACCGAACCGCTGTCGACCACCGCAGTGAACGCCAGCAGCTCTTCGAGGGTGATCTTCACGCGGTTCGTCCCAGGTTGACGGGCGCCGCATGCAACGCCCTGCGGGAAAGCAGGCCCGGCGTTTCACCAGGCCAGGGTCAGGCTCAGACCGCCAATTCGGCCATGTCGCCCTTGTCTTGCAGCCAGTTGCGGCGATCTTCCGAACGCTTCTTGGCCAACAGCATGTCCATCACCGCCAGCGTCTGATCGACGTCATCCTCTGCCACCGTCAGTTGCACCAGACGGCGGGTGTTCGGATCGAGGGTGGTTTCGCGCAGCTGCAGTGGGTTCATCTCGCCCAGCCCTTTAAAGCGCTGTACGTTCGGCTTGCCCTTCTTGCGCTTCAGCTGTTCCAGCACGCCGGCTTTCTCTTCTTCATCCAGCGCGTAGAACACCTCTTTACCGAGATCGATACGGTACAGCGGCGGCATGGCGACATAGACGTGGCCGCCTTTCACCAGCGAGCGGAAGTGGCGCACGAACAGCGCGCACAGCAGCGTGGCGATATGCAGGCCATCGGAGTCCGCATCCGCCAGGATGCAGATTTTACCGTAGCGCAGTTGGCTGAGATCTTCGCTGTCAGGATCGATGCCGATCGCCACGGAAATGTCGTGCACTTCCTGCGAGGCCAGCACTTCGTCCGAAGACACTTCCCAGGTGTTCAGGATCTTGCCCTTGAGCGGCATGATCGCCTGATATTCGCGATCGCGCGCCTGCTTGGCCGATCCGCCCGCCGAGTCCCCTTCCACCAGGAACAGTTCGGTCATGGCCAGATCCTGCGAGGTGCAGTCCGCCAGCTTGCCCGGCAGCGCCGGCCCGCTGGTCAGCTTTTTGCGCACCACTTTCTTGGCGGCGCGCAGGCGGCGCTGGGCGCTGGAGATCGCCAGCTCGGCCAGCTGTTCCGCCGCCTGAACGTTCTGGTTCAACCACAGGCTGAAGGCGTCTTTCACCACGCCGGAAACGAAGGCCGCGCACTGGCGCGAGGAGAGACGCTCTTTGGTCTGCCCGGCGAACTGCGGATCCTGCATTTTCACCGACAGCACGTAGGCGCAGCGATCCCAGATATCCTCCGCCGACAGCTTCACGCCGCGCGGCAGAATGTTGCGGAATTCGCAGAACTCGCGCATCGCGTCCAGCAGCCCCTGACGCAGGCCGTTGACGTGGGTGCCGCCCTGCATGGTCGGGATCAGGTTGACGTAGCTTTCGGTCAGCAGCTCGCCGCCTTCCGGCAGCCACAGCAGCGCCCAGTCCACCGCTTCGGTGTCACCGGCGAAATTGCCGACGAACGGCGCTTCCGGCAGGGTGATCAGGCCGTTGACCGCTTCCATCAGGTAGTCGGTCAGACCGTCCTGGTAGCACCAGCGCTGTTCGGTGTTGTTCACCTTGTCGATGAAATAGATCTCGACGCCGGGGCACAGCACCGCTTTGGCTTTCAGCAGGTGAGTCAGGCGCGATACCGAGAAACGCGGGCTGTCGAAGAACTGCTCGTCCGGCCAGAAGTGCACGCTGGTACCGGTGTTGCGTTTGCCGCAGGTGCCGGTCACCGTCAGATCTTGCACCTTGTCGCCGTTTTCGAAGGCGATGCCGTAGACGTTGCCGTCGCGGCGCACGTTGACCTCCACCCGCTTCGACAGGGCGTTGACCACCGAGATCCCCACGCCGTGCAGACCGCCGGAGAACTGGTAGTTTTTATTCGAGAATTTACCGCCGGCGTGCAGCCGGCACAGGATCAACTCAACCGCCGGCACGCCCTCTTCCGGGTGGATGTCCACCGGCATGCCGCGGCCGTCGTCGATCACTTCCAGCGACTGATCGGCGTGCAAAATCACGTCGATGCGCTTGGCGTGACCGGCCAACGCTTCGTCGACGCTGTTATCGATCACCTCTTGGCCGAGGTGGTTTGGGCGCGTCGTGTCGGTATACATGCCGGGACGACGGCGCACTGGTTCTAGACCGCTGAGTACTTCAATGGCATCAGCGTTATAGCTGGATTGAGTCATCGTTGATTATTTTTTCGTGGTTAAAGGGAGGTGCCGGAACGGTCCGTCAGACCGCGTTTAGCCCTAAAAAATCCACAATCTGGGGGAAGTAGTGCTCGAAACCGACGAAGGCGTGGTTTCCACCCGACTCCACCGTTTGCCGACACGCGGTGTAATACGCCACTGCCTGGCCGTAATCGAGAATTTCATCGCCCGTTTGCTGCAGCAGCCAGATTAAATCCGGCGACTCCAAGGGATCGATCTGCATCACTTTCAGATCGTAAACGTGCCGAGACTCTAACACATATTGCTGGCCGGTGTAGGGGTTCTCGTTGGCACCGAGATAGTCGACCAGCAGCTCAAACGGCTTGACCGCCGGGTTGACCACCACCGCCGGCAGCGAAAAACACTGCGACAGCCAGGTGGCGTAATAGCCGCCCAGCGATGAACCGACCAGCCCGAGCGTTTGGCCCGCGCGCTCCAGCACCATATTCTCCAGCATTTCGGCGGCCTCCGCCGGAAAGGCCGGCAGCTGCGGCACCAGCATCTCGATATCGGGATGGTGCTCGGCCAGCCAGGCCTTGAAGGCCACCGCCTTGGCCGACTGCGGCGAACTGTTGAAACCATGCAGGTAGAGCAGTGTCGAAGGCATCAGTATCCATCCGAGTCCATATCGGGGCGGAAATCGTCGTTTTCCAGGCGGAACACCTGCGTCTCGACGCGGCCGTCCGGCAGCAGATCGAGGTAGCGCCAGCCGGGGGAGACGTCGTCAATGGTGAAGTTCGTGCAGTGCGGCTTGAATTGCACGCAGGTGGACGGCGTCGCCAACAGGCGTCGGCCCTGCCATTCCAGATCCAGATCCTGGTGAATGTGCCCGCACACCACGGTATTCACTTTCGGATAACGCAGCAGGATCGCGCCCAGCATATGCGGGTTGCGCAGGCTGTGCTGATCGAGCCAGGTACAGCCGGAAGGCAGCGGATGATGGTGCAGCAGCAACAGCGTATAGCGCTCGGGATGAGCCTGCAGGCAGCGCTCCATCCACTCGAGTTGGTATTCGCTCAATTCGCCGTGCGGCACGCCGAACACCTGGCTGTCCAGCATCAGCACCTGCCAGCTGTCGCCCAGCAGCACCTGTTTGGAAGGCGCGATGCCGGCGGCGGCCAACGCATCGACCATCGCCGGTTGAAAATCATGGTTGCCCGGCAGCCACACGCAGGGAGCCGGCAATTGCGCGATGCCGGCGGCGAAGTGGCGGTAGGCCTCTTGCGAATGATCCTGCGCCAAATCTCCCGTGGCGACGATCAAATCGACGTCGCGGCGCTGCGCCTGGATGGCGTCCAGCACCGCGTGATAGCTGCGATAGGTATTGATGCCGAGCAACGTCTCGTGTTCGCCGGCAAAAAGGTGGGTATCTGTTATTTGTAGAATCCTGACCGCGGCCCCACTCGCCACGGGCAGTTTAAACAGGCTTTCCAAATGGTGTCCTTTGTTATTTCAGTCTGTCTAACAAACCGGAACCGCCATCGCTCCATGCGCCAAACAGTAGCGCAGCCAATCAGCAAGAAACTGGTTAATTTGATGCTTTTCGTCGCGTTGATGCAACTTTTTATTAGGATAATCATAACGCGCTTTAAAGCGATAGATCTGCTGACTGGAACACACTTCCGCAACCATGGCGTCATGGTATAGCCGCACCGTCATCGCGGGCAGGCTCCAGTAGCTGACCGCCGGAAAGATCTGCTCGATCTCCACCAGCGACGTGTAACGCGTGGACTCAACGATGGTCAAACGATAGCCGGCGCCGTTCACCTGATAAGTCACCGTTTCGCCCGCTTCGTCGTTGCGCGGCAGCAAGCGGCGCAATTGCGCGAAGTTGGTTTCGCACAATCTCATCATTTCGGGGAAATCAGGGGTATAGCGCTGTTTCATTAGTTGGCCCACTCTTTTCTCAACGATTCATGGTGCAACGCCAGCCATTGCAATGCAATCACTGATGCGGCGTTATCGATCGCGCCCTCCTCAACCCAGCGGTAAGCCTGCTCGCGGCTGACCACGTGGACGCGGATATCTTCATGTTCTTCCGCCAGGCCGTGGATGCCCTCGGCGGTACCGGCGTCCACCTCACCGACCATGATCGACAGACGTTCGCTGGTACCGCCGGGGCTGGCCAGGTAGCTCAGCACCGGCTTGCAGCGCCCGACCATCACGCCGGCCTCCTCCTGCGCTTCGCGGCGGCACACGTCCTCGACGCTTTCGCCGGTCTCGATCATACCCGCCACCATTTCCAGCAGCCAGGGCGAATGGCTGGTATCAACCGCGGCGATGCGCAGTTGTTCAATCAGCACAACCTCGTCACGCACCGGATCGTAGGGCAGCAGCACCGCCGCATGGCCGCGTTCGAAAATTTCACGCGTGATTTCAGGGCTCATTTCGCCATTGAACAACCGATGGCGAAACCGGTATAAATTGAGTGAAAAAAAACCACGGTACAGCGTCTCGCGTGCAATAATTTCTACATCTTTTTTCTCGAAAGTTACGGGCGACGGCTGCGAACGGTTCATGCGCGAATTCTCCTGCTTGAGTATGCCGATAAAATAATCGGTTTTGATGACAGAAACAGCGGGACTCTCCGCCGCGGCTTTATGTTAGGCTGTTTTCCGCCGCCGGATGCGGCACGTTTGTGCGCTCGCAGGTAATAGCGGGAAACAATCCGGATTGTCAGCCATAATATCAGCTGCAGTCGACCCGGGCAGTACGCCAAGGTAAATGGGCGGTCTGAAAGGTAAAAGTTACGTGAGATGGCACATTCAGCCACCTGATGCGTACCCCAGACTCTGCTAGAATCGGCAACTATTTCGTCTATCGTCAGCGCTAACATAGCAATATTGCTGCACAACAAGGAATGCAAATGAAGAAACTGCTCCCCCTTCTTATCGGACTGAGCCTGGGCGGCTTCAGTGCAATGAGCCAGGCAGAGAACCTGCTGCAGGTCTACAAACAGGCCAGGGAAAGTAACCCGGATCTGCGCAAAAGTGCTGCTGACCGCGACGCCGCATTCGAAAAGATCAATGAAGCGCGCAGCCCGTTGCTGCCGCAGCTCGGTTTAACCGCAGGTTACGATTACACCAACGGTTATCGTGACAGCAATGGCGTTAACAGCAACGTGACCAGCGGTTCGTTGGCGCTGACGCAAACTATTTTCGACATGTCGAAATGGCGCCAGCTGACGCTGCAGGAAAAGACCGCCGGCATCTCCGACGTCACCTTCCAGACCGCTGAGCAGTCGCTGATTCTCAACACCGCCACCGCCTACTTCAACGTGCTGAAGGCGATCGACACGCTGTCCTATACCCAGGCGCAGAAAGATGCGGTATACCGCACGCTGGATCAAACCACCCAGCGCTTCAACGTGGGCCTGGTGGCGATCACCGACGTGCAGAACGCCCGCTCGAACTATGACACCGTGCTGGCGGCGGAAGTCTCCGCCCGCAACGATCTGGATAACGCGCTGGAAACGCTGCGCCAGGTGACCGGGGCCTTCTACCCGGAGCTGGCCTCGCTGAATACCGATCGCTTCAGTACCCAGCGCCCGGAAGCGGTGAACAACCTGCTGAAAGAAGCGGAAGCGCGCAACCTGAGCCTGCTGTCCGCCCGTCTGAGCCAGGATCTGGCGCGCGAGCAAATCCGCGCAGCCCAAACCGGCTATATGCCGACGATTGACGTCAGCGCGTCAACCGGCATCAGCAATACCAAATACAACGGCTCCAACACCGGCGGCGCGAATGCCGCACGCTACAGCGACTCCGATGCGGGCCAAAATAAGGTCGGCATCAGCTTCAACCTGCCGCTGTACAGCGGCGGCGCGACCAACTCGCAGGTCAAACAAGCGCAGTACGGCTTCGTCGGCGCCAGCGAGCAGTTGGAAAGCTCACACCGCAGCGTGGTGCAGACCGTGCGTTCGTCGTTCAACAACGTTAACGCCTCGATCAGCAGCATCAACGCCTACAAACAGGCGGTGATCTCCGCGCAAAGCTCCCTGGACGCGATGGAAGCCGGTTATCAGGTCGGTACCCGCACCATCGTCGACGTGCTGGACGCCACCACCACCCTGTATAACGCCAAACGTCAGCTGTCCGACGCGCGTTATACCTATCTGATCAACCAGCTGAACATCAAGTCGGCGCTCGGCACGCTGAACCAGAACGATCTGCTGCTGTTGAATGGCGCGTTGGGCAAACCGGTGTCGACCGCACCTGACGCCGTGGCGCCGCAGAACCGCGCGCAGGACGCCTATGCGGACGGTTATCAGGACAATGCGCCAATGCAGCAAACCGCGGCGCCGGTACCGGCGGCCACTCGCGCATCCGCGCCGGCCGCCACCACCAGCCAACCGGTACGCAACAGCGGTAACCCATTCCGCAACTGATGCGCGCACATTGATGAACACGGGGTCCGGCCTGCGCCGCGCCCCGTTTTTTTTGCCTCGATTTCACCACTTCTGCCCGCCGTCTCACAGCCGCCGCCACGTCAGGTGGTATCATCGTCACTCTCGTTTTCGCAGTCTGGATGAGGTTCGATGGACAACGATTCACGCTGGCAGCGGCTGATTAACGACGGCGAACTGCCACCGCCGCTGCGCCCGGCACAGGCGGTTTACGCCTCCTGGCTGCGCTGCCGCAGCCTGATGCAGCCCGACGTCTGGCAAGCACCGCACCGCGCTCAGGGCGCCACCTTCGAATCGATTTGCCGCCGCAAGAACGATCTGCTGACGCTCGGCCAGGCGGCGCTGGAAGACGCCTGCGAGTACATGGAGCCGCGTCGTTGCCTGCTGATGATCCTCGACGAGAGCGGCTGCATGCTGTGGCGCTGCGGCGACGCCCAAACCTGGGAGCATTTACAGCAACTGGGGTTCGCCCCCGGCGCTTACTGGGCCGAAGGGCAGATCGGCACCAACGCCCCGGCGCTGGCGGCAACGGAAGGCCATCCGGTGCGGGTGAGCGGCGGGGAGCACGTGCGCCGGGCGCTGCACGGCTGGTCGTTCTGCGCCACGCCGGTCTACGACAACAGCGGCCGCCAGCGCGGTTCGATCGCGCTGGGCTGTCTGCTGGCCGACTGCGCCGCCGGCGATCTGTCGCTGACGCTGGCCATCGCCCGCGAAATCGGCAACTCGCTGAACGCCGACGGCCTGCTGGCGGAATCCAACCGCCATCTGAATCAGCTTTACGGCCTGCTGGACGGGGTGGACGACGGCGTCATGGCCTGGGATCACCGTGGCTACCTGCAATACATCAACCAGCGCGCCGCCGGCCTGCTGAAGCTGGACGAGCAGCAGAGCCAGGGTAAACCGCTGGCGCAGCTGCTGACGCTGCCCGCCCTGCTCAAGCGCGCCATCGCCGACCGGCAGCCGCTGCAACACGTCGAAGTCACTTTCGAAAGCCAGCGGCAGTTTATCGCCGCCTTGCTGACGCTCAAGCCGATTTTCGACGGCGATCGCTGCAGTTTCATCGCCCTGCTGCACCCGCTCGAGCGGCTGCGCCAGTACGTCAGCAGCCAACTGGGGCGCGTCAGCCACAGCTTCGAGCAAATGCCCTCCGCCTCGCTGGAGATGCGGCGGCTGATCCGTTACGGGCAGCAGGCGGCCAAGGGCCAGCATCCAATCCTGCTGCGCGGGGAGGAAGGGGTCGGCAAAGAGCGGCTCAGCCAGGCTATCCACAACGCCGGCGAACGCGCCGCCGGGCCTTATATCGCCCTCAACTGCCAGCTGTTGCCGCAGGCGCAGGGGCTGCGTGAACTGCTGGGCAGCGACGCCAGCGAAGAAGAGGCGGGCCAGCTCAGCAAATTCGAATTGGCCAACGGCGGCACGCTGTATCTCGAACAGATCGAATACCTGCCGGCGGAGATGCAATCGGCGTTGCTGCAGGTGCTGAAAACCGGCGTGGTGATCCGCCTCAATTCCAGCCGAGTGATCCCCGTCGATGTGCGGGTGATCGCCGGCAGCGCAGCCGATCTGCCGCTGCTGGTGCAGCAAAACCGCTTCCGCCGCCAGCTGTTTTACAGCCTGCAGGCGTTCGAGCTCCAGATCCCGCCGCTGCGCCAGCGGCTGAGCGATATTCCGCTGCTGGTCAAACACCATCTGCGCACGCTGGAGCAACATTTTCAGTGTCGCTTTCGGGTGGATGATGAAGTGATGGCCCAGCTGGCGCTCTACCTGTGGCCGGGCAACGATTTGGAACTGAAAGGGGTGGTGGAGCGCGCGGCAATGATCTGCCACGGCCACCACATCCAATTGGCGGATCTGCCGGCGCACCTGCTCGGCCAGCCGTCGCTGCTGGAAAGCGATCCGCAGCCCGGCGCGCCGCTGCTGACGCTGACGGACATGGAGCGCCAGGCGATCCTGCGCGCAGCGACCGTCAGCCGCGGCCAGCTGACGGAAATGGCGCAGCTGCTGGGCATCGGCCGCACCACGCTGTGGCGGAAGATCAAACAGCACGGGATCGACATCCGCCAGTTCAAGCTGCGCGCCTAGTGGCTGAGCTGCAGTACCCCGCGCGCGGCGTCCAGCATCGCCTTTTGCCCGCTGCGGGTTTTGCTCAGGCAATCCTGCATGCCGACCACCATCGGCATGCCCATCGCCTTCGCCAGAATGGCGCTGTGCGACAGGGCATTGCCGCCGCTCAGGCAGATGCCGAGCACCAGCCGCCTGTCGAGCATCACCACCTCCGAAGGCATCAGTTCGTCCATCACCAGTATCGACGGCTCTGCCAGCGCAATCGTCGGTAACGGCAGCCCCTGCAGATGGCACAGCGTGCGGCGCAGCATGTCGCGCACGTCCAGTTCGCGCGCCCGCATATAGTCGTCATCCAGCTCGCGGTACTCTTCGGCGATCGCCTCCAGCACCTGTCGCCAGGCCTGCTCGGCGTTGCACAACTGCTGCGCGATGCGGGTGTACGCCGCCTGCTGCAGATCCGGATCGTCCAGCAGCATGCTGTGGGCGCCGAAGATCGCCGCCTGCGGCTTGCCGATCAGTGTGCCGGTGCGCTCCGCCAGCCGGTTCAGATCGCTCAGCGTGTGCTGCAGCGCCTCACGCAGGCGTTGCTGTTCGCCCAACACCTCGTCCGCGCCGATTCGTCGATCGACGGTTGGCGGCCAGAAGCTGTGGGCCTGGAACACCGGCCCGCTGGTGACGCTTTCCGCCACCGGAATGCCATGCAGCGAAGGCTGCCGCCGCTCGGAAACCGTCTCGCCGAAATGTTGTTCCGCCAGCGCTTTGAACGCTGCCAGCGCTTCGTCCGCCTGCGCGCCGTCGGCGATCAGGCGAATGGTGTCGCCGTGGCGCACCTGCAGCAGCGCCAGCTGATTGAGGCTGCGCGGATCGATGCACTGCCCCTGCTTTTCCAGCACCAGCTCAGCCTTGAACGGCGCCAGCGTCTCGACCAGCCGCGCCGCCGGGCGCGCATGCAGCCCGTGCGGGTTCTGCACCGTCCAGGTTGCGCTTTTGCCCTGCGCCAGCGGCAAAGCCGCGCTTTTCGCGGCCGGCGAGCCCTCGCCCAGCTGCGCCTGTTTGGCCTGCAGCGCGCCTTGCGCCTCCGCCACCACCTGCTCCAGCGAGGCGCCGGAGTTGGCGGCCACCACCGCCGCCAGCGTGCCTTCGACCAGCGGCGCCGCACACAGCCGCACGTTGGCGGCCAAATCCGGGTCCAGCAGATCGAGCGCAGTTTCGGCGCTGAGCAGCGCGCTGCCCAAATCCATCAGCACCAGAACGCCGT
Source organism: Serratia sp. TSO36 (assembly GCF_057808395.1). Lineage (NCBI taxonomy): Bacteria > Pseudomonadati > Pseudomonadota > Gammaproteobacteria > Enterobacterales > Yersiniaceae > Serratia > Serratia sp. TSO36. The sequence goes on from NZ_JBJZOU010000024.1 coordinate 211,086, forward strand.
CGCCGTCGGCGACCGCTTCGATCGCCTCCATCACTTTGACGGCGTCCGTGCCGATCGGGTGCTGCTCGTCATCCACGCCCGCCGCCAGCGCCAGTTTGCAGCCGTCGCCGCGCATCATCTGCCGCGCCAGTTGCTCAACGCCGCGCGCCAGCAACGCGCTGTGCGAAACCACCACGATATTAATCATCTCGCCTCCTGCTAGCTGCCGGCGACCTCGGCCAGCGTTTTCATCATCAACATCACCGAAGTGGCGCCGGGATCCTGGTGGCCGATGCTGCGCTCGCCCAGGTAACTGGCCCGCCCCTTGCGCGCCTGCATGGTAATGGTGCTCTCCACCGCCCGCTCGGCGCTGTCGGCGGCGCGCTGCAGCGCCTCCGCCACGCTCAGGTTCTGCTGCGCGGACTGCCCGAGGCTCTCCACTACCGGCCACCAGACGTCGCACATGGTCTTGTCGCCCGGCTCCGCCTTACCGCGCATCACCACGCCTTCAACCCCCTCTTGCATCATTTGATGCAGCTCCGCCAGATCCAGGCTTTGCTTGGCGTTCGCCGCCTGCGCCGCGCGGATGAAGAAGGTGCCGAACAGCGGGCCGCTGGCGCCGCCCACGCTCGACAGCAGCGTCATGCCGGTGTTTTTCAGGATGAAGCCGATGTCCTTGTCCGCCACCGACGGCAGCTTTTCCACCACCTTGTTGAAACCGCGATTCATGTTCAAACCGTGGTCGGCATCGCCGATCTCGGTGTCCAGCCGGGTCAGAAAATCGCGCTCCCGGCTGAACACCTCGCCGCAACGCATCAGCCAATCGACAACCTGTTGTTTGGTCAACGCCATGATTCCTCCTCAGCAACCCCAACGCAGCGCAGGCGTTTTCACCGGCGCATCCCACAAGGACAACAGCTCGTCGTCCACGTTCAACAGCGTGATGGACACGCCCTGCATATCGAGCGAAGTGCAGTAAGAGCCCACCAGATTGCGCTCAATGATGATGCCCGCCTCGGCGCAGCGCTCCGCCAGCCGATGGTATACGCCGTACAGCTCAGACAGCGGCGTGGCGCCCAGGTTGTTGACCAGCGCGATCGCCCGATCGCCGCGCGTCAGCGGCTGCTTGGTCTGCATCTCGTCGCGCCACTCGCCCTGCTGACGATCCCAGACGCGGATCGTGCGCTGATAGTGGCCGTGGTCGATCAGCGTATGGAACATGTCGTCCACCGCCGCGTTCAGCGTGGTGAACGGACGGCGCGCAATGCCCGGCTCGCCGTGAATGCCGACGCCGAACTCCATTTCGTTCTCCGCCAGGGTGAACGACGGCTTGCCGGCGGCCGGCACGGTACAAGCGCCCAGCGCGATGCCGATCGAATGCCCGTGGTTATTGATGCGATGCCCTAACGTCACCACGCTGTCCAGATCGTCGCCGCGCGCCGCGGCGGCGCCCAGCAGTTTCTCCATCAGCACGGTGTTGGCCACCCCGCGCCGCCCGGCGGTAAACAGGCTGTCTTTGACCGCCACGTCGTCATCCACCAGCACCGTCGCCACCGCGACGCCGCTGTCGTGCAGCAGCTCGGTGGCGGTTTCGAAGTTGAGCACGTCGCCGGTGTAGTTCTTGATCAGCAGCAGCACCCCGGCGCCGCCGTCGATCGCCTGGCCGCACTCGTACATTTTATCCGGCGTCGGCGAGGTGAAAATCTCGCCCGGACAGGCGCCGTCGAGCATCCCTTCGCCGACGAAACCGCAGTGCATCGGCTCGTGGCCGCTACCGCCGCCGGACAGGATCGCCACCTTGCCCGCCACCGGCGCGTCGGCGCGGGTCACGAACAGCGGATCCGCGTGCACCAGCAGCTCGGGATGGGCCTCCGCCAGCCCCTGCAACTGCTCTTCCAACACCGACTCGACCTGATTAATCAGTTTTTTCACGATGGTTTCCTCTGTAAGAACAGGGGCGCGGCGCACCGCGCCCCAACGATATCAATGACGCTGCAGCCAGGCGGCGCCCAGCCGATCCGCCGTCAGGATCGCCGCCTGCACGCCCGCGGGAGTAACCTTGAACGGCATGTTGTGAATGGTTTCGCCGGCGGCGCAGCTGGCTTCGGCCACCGCCATCATCTTCGCTGCCGCATCGCCGGTGACGCCCATCTGCGCCAGCGAGATCGGCAGGCCGATGCCATGACAAAACGCCAGCACGGTTTCAATCTGCGCCATCGGGCTGTTCTGCAGCACCAGCTGCGCCAGGGTGCCGAACGCCACTTTCTCGCCGTGATACAGGTGGTGGCACTCCTCCAGCACGGTAAAACCGTTGTGAATGGCGTGCGCCGCCGCCAGCCCGCTGCTCTCGAAGCCGATGCCGCTCAGATAGGTATTGGCCTCAATGATGCGTTCCACCGCTTCCGTCACCACGCCGGCCTCGACCGCCAGTTTGGCTTTCACCCCTTCCGCCAGCAGCGTGTCATAACACAGCCGCGCCAGGCTGAGCGCCGCCAGCGTCGATTTGCCGCCGGCCATGCTGGTGGCCTGGGCGTCGAAGCAGGCCTGGGCTTCGAAATAGGTGGAGAGCGCGTCGCCCATGCCGGCCACCAGCAGACGCACCGGCGCTTTGGCGATGATGGCGCTGTCCATCACCACCATGTCCGGGTTGCGCGGGTAAATCAGGTACTCGGCGAATTCGCCCTGTTCGGTGTAGAGAACCGACAGCGCGCTGGTCGGCGCATCGGTGGAGGCGATGGTGGGAATGAGCACCACCGGCAGCTGTTGGTAGTGCGCCACGGCCTTGGCGGTGTCGAGCGTCTTGCCGCCGCCGACGCCGATCACGCCGCGGCAGCCGTGAGCCTGCAGCTCATGGCCGAGCCGGTCTATCTCCTTGCGGCAGCATTCGCCGTTGAAGCGGGCCGCATGATGTTTCACGCCGTGCTGCTGCAGGCTGCCCATTAGGGTGTCGCCCGCCAGCTGCATCACGAAGTCGTCGGCGATCACCAGATAGTGATCGGCGAGGGATTTGGCGTATTCGCCGACGGCGGCCAGCGCATTGGCGCCCTGAATATATTTGCCTGGTGACTGGATGATTCTCAACATAACCGGATCCTTGTAGGGAGTTGGCGATGGTAACGTTCAGATATCAGGTGATGACGCGCCGACTTCGCCGCCGGCTTGTTGTTGTGCTTCGACTATGAGCGACCGCTGCCCGCCTGGCGAGCTTCGCGATTTTTGTTCCATTATGGAACATCATCATAGCGACAACGTTTCATGATGAAACGCCAATGCGCGTTTTTTCGCCGCGAAAGCGAACTGGCGCACACCCCAACGTATAACTGCGTAAAGAGTCGATTCTGCGGGCGTTTCAGCTTTAATTTTGACCATGTTTCCCCTATCCTTAGCGCCACTACTGGGAAAGGGCGAAAACAGCCCGCATGATGGGATTGATAACGATGAAACGGACAAAAAACATCAACCAAGAGACGTTCCGCAAATCCTGGCGCAGCTACCGTGTCGCGCCCGTGGCTTTGGCGATCAGCGCCGTCTTTATGCTGGCCGGCTGCGAGAAAAGCGATGAAACGGTCTCCCTGTATCAGAATGCCGATGACTGTTCGCGCGCCAATCCTTCGATGAGCGAGCAGTGCACCACCTCCTACAACAACGCCCTGCAAGAAGCGGCGAAAACCGCGCCGAAATACGCCACCCGCGAAGACTGCGTCGCCGAATTCGGCGAAGCGCAGTGCACCCAGGCTCCGGCGCAGGCCGGCATGGCGGCGGAATCGCAAAGCAGCGGCAGCTTCTGGATGCCGCTGATGGCGGGCTACATGATGGGTCGCCTGATGGGCGGTTCCGGCTTCGCGCAGCAGCCGCTGTTCACCTCCAAGAACGCCGCCAGCCCGGCGAACGGCAAGTTTGTCGACGCCAGCGGCAAGAGCTACGGCCCGGCCACCGCCGGCGGCCGCACCATGACGGTGCCGAAAACCGCCATGGCGCCGAAGCCTGCGGTCACCAACACCGTGACCCGCGGCGGCTTCGGCGAGACCGTGGCCAAGCAGACCAGCATGCAGCGCAGCAGCGCCACCTCCAACTCCGGCTCTCGCAGCATGGGCGGTTGATGCATGAAACGTATTGCTATTACCGAGCGCCCGGATTGGCGTGAAAAAGCGACCGAGTTTGGTTTCCGTTTCCACACCATGTACGGCGAGCCGTACTGGTGTGAAGACGCCTATTACCAGTTCACGCTGGCGCAGATTGAAGAGATCGAAAACGCCACCGCCGAACTGCACCAGATGTGCCTGCAGGTGGTGGAAAAAGTGGTCGGCAGCGACGAGCTGATGGCCAAGTTCTGCATCCCGAAACACACCTGGGAGTTCGTACGCAGCTCCTGGCGCACCAACCAGCCATCGCTGTACTCGCGTCTCGATCTGGCCTATGACGGCGTCAACCCGCCGAAGCTGCTGGAGAACAACGCCGATACGCCAACCTCGCTGTATGAGGCGGCCTTCTTCCAGTGGCTGTGGCTGGAAGACCAGATCAACGCAGGCAAACTGGATCCGGAGTCGGATCAGTACAACAGCCTGCAGGAGAAGCTGATCGAGCGTTTCGCCGAGCTGAAAGCGCATCACGGTTTTGGCCTGTTGCACCTGGCCTGCTGCCAGGACAGCGAAGAAGATCGCGGCACGGTGCAATATCTGCAGGACTGCGCGCAGGAAGCCGGTCTGCCGACCGAGTTCCTGTTCATGGAAGATATTGGCCTCGGCGAGAAAGGCCAGTTTACCGATTTGCAGGATCAGGTGATCGGCAACCTGTTCAAGCTCTACCCGTGGGAATTCATGCTGCGCGAGATGTTCTCCACCAAGCTCGAAGACGCCGGCGTGCGCTGGCTGGAGCCGGCCTGGAAGAGCATCATCTCCAACAAGGCGCTGCTGCCGCTGCTGTGGGAAATGTTCCCGAACCACCCGAATCTGTTGCCGGCTTATTTCGCGCAAGACGATCATCCGCCGATGGATCATTACGTCACCAAGCCGCTGTTCTCACGCGAAGGCGCCAATATCCAGATCGTCGAAAACGGTCAGGAAGTGGCGCGTGTGGACGGACCTTATGGTGAAGAAGGCATGATCGTGCAGCAGTTCCACCCGCTGCCGAAGTTTGAAGACAGCTACACGTTGATCGGCAGCTGGCTGGTGAACGATCAGCCTTGCGGTATCGGCCTGCGCGAAGATCGCGAACTGATCACGCAGGATCTGTCGCGCTTCTATCCGCACACCATCCTCGGCTGATCGCCCCGCCGAAGACAAAAACGCCAGTCTCTGACTGGCGTTTTTCTTTAGCCCACCTGCACCGACAGCATGCTCAGCGCTCCCATTTCGATACCGTCGATCGGCACGCTGATGGCCTCTTTGCCATCCCAACCGCCAAGCACGTACAGCAACGGCAGATAGTGTTCCGGCGTCGGATTCGACAGCGCAGCCCCCTCATGGCGCATGAAATCCACCAGCGGATGGTTTTCGCCCCGATAACGCAGGTTATCCCGGACAAAGTTATTGAACGATTCCGCCCACGGGTAGGCGCTGGTATCGCCCTGCCATTTCACCATGCGCAGGTTGTGCACCACGTTGCCGCTGGCGACGATCATCACGCCCTCATCGCGCAGCGCAGCGAGTTTGCGCCCCAGCTCATAATGATAGGCCGCTGGCTGCGTGCCGTCGACGCTGAGCTGCACCACCGGGATGTCGGCATTGGGATACATCTTGATCAACACGCCCCAGGTGCCGTGATCCAACCCCCACTCACCGAGATCGGCCGTCACCGGCACCGGCGCCAGCATGCGCTGCAACTGCGCAGCCAGCGCGGGAGAACCTGGCGCCGGATAACGGGTATCAAACAGCGCCTGCGGGAACCCGCCGAAGTCGTGAATGGTTTTGGGTTTTTCCATCGCGGTGACCGCAGTGCCGCGGGTATACCAATGCGCGGAAACCGCCACGATCGCCTTCGGGCGCGGCAATGACTCACCCAACGCACGCCATGCCCGGGTGTAACGGTTGTCTTCCAGCACGTTCATCGGGCTACCGTGGCCAAGAAACAGTGCCGGCATACGAGAGGTATTCATAAGGAGATCCTTAGTTCAAATTGTGCTATGCCGCTACATTACGCGCTTTGCCGCACCAACACAGCCGGATAACCGTGATGAAGATGTTCAATAAATTTGAATTAAAGACGAAGGAATGCGCTGGCAAATAGAAAGATAAAAATCCATATATTTCAATAAATTAATAAGCCACATGAATGCCATGACATTACTGCCACACAGATCTAATTTGTGAACAATTTATGTATTTTTTGTTAAATCAATCTATACACTCCTCCTCTGCCGACGGGAGCAGGCAACCCCGCCGCGCAATGGGAATTACGTCTCACCAAGGAGGAATTCATGTTCAGACTCACACTGGCAACCCGCCTGGCGCTTTCCATGTCCTTGCTCACCGGCTGGACGGCAACCACCGGCGCGGCGGACAACGCGCAGCTGACGCAGCGCGAAGACCCTTACTTCCTTCAGGCACAAGCTCAGCTGCAACAGCGACTGAAACAGGCACCAAATATCAACCGCGCCAAAAACGTCATTCTGGTAGTCGGTGACGGCATGGGATTTTCCACCGTGACCGCCGCCCGCATTTTTGAAGGGCAGCAGCGCGGCGTGGACGGCGAATCCAACGTGCTGGCCTGGGAGGCCTTTCCCTATCTGGCGGCGGCCAAAACCTACTCCGCCGACGCCCAAATCACCGACTCCGCGCCCAGCGCAGTGGCGATGACCACCGGCGTCAAAACCATCAACGATCTGATGGGCCTCGACCATACGGCTACCCTCAACAATTGCGAGGACCAGCAAACCAAAGCCGTCACCACGCTGTGGGAGATGGCCGCAACGCTTGGCATGGCCACCGGCGCCGTGACGACCGCGACCATCACCCACGCCACGCCGGGCGCCACCTATGCCCATATCGCCAACCGCGATTGGGAATCCGACGCAAAAATGCCGGCAGCGGCCCTGGCCGCAGGCTGCCGCGACATCGCGCGCCAACTGGTGGAAATGAAGTACGGCAACGGCCTCAACGTGGCGATGGGCGGCGGGCGCGCCAACTTCCTGCCCGACAGCGTGAGCGATCCGGAATATCCCGGTAAAAAAGGCGCCAGAAAGGATGGCCGCGATCTGACGCAGGCCTGGCTACAACGCTATGGCGAGCGTGGGCAATATGTCTGGAATCAGGCGCAGTTCGCCAAAATCGAACCGGCCAAAGTCGACCACCTGTTGGCCCTGTTCGAGCCGTCGCACATGAACTTCGAGCACGATCGGCGGCAAGACGCGGCGGGAGAGCCTTCGCTGGCAGAAATGACCGGCAAGGCCATCGATATTCTGGCCAGGAATTCCGAAGGCTACCTGCTGTTGGTGGAGGGGGGACGCATCGATCACGGTAGCCACAACGGTAACGCCTACCGCACGCTGAGCGACGCGGTCGCCCTGAACAAGGCGGTGAAAACCATCGTCGATAAGGTCAATCTGGACGAAACTCTGGTGATCGTGACCGGCGATCACAGCCACACGTTGACCATCGCCGGCTATGCCAAGCGAGGTAATCCTATCCTCGGCATTTCCGTCGGCGTCGACGGCAAACCGCGGCTGGGCAGCGACGGCAAGCCTTACACCACCGTCGGCTTCGCCAATGGCCCCGGCGGCGCGATCCCGCTGACCGAACGCCCGGCATTAACCATGGAACAGGCCACCGCGCCCGACTTTATTCAGCCGGCGCTGGTGCCGCTGAATAGCGAGACCCACGGAGGAGAAGATCTCGGCATCTACGCCATCGGCCCCTGGGCGCATCTGTTCCAGGGCACGGTGGAGGAGAACTACACCTTCCACGTGATGAATTACGCCAGCCGCATCGACGAACGCCTGTCAGAACGGTAGATACAAAAAAGCCGCGTAACGCGGCTTTTTTATCGTTGAAAGCGGCCGGCTATCAGCTGGCTTTTTTCTCGTGCGCCTGGCGGTAGGCCACCAGATCTTCGATGGTCAGCACCACCATGTCGTGCTGTTTGGCGAAGGTAATCACTTCCGGCGCATGCGCCATGCTGCCATCGTCGTTGGTCAGCTCACACAGCACGCCGGCAGGTTTGAAACCGGCCATGGAAACCAGATCGATGGTCGCTTCGGTGTGGCCGCGACGGCTCAGCACGCCGCCCGGCTGCGCGCGCAGCGGGAATACGTGGCCCGGACGGTTCAGGTCGCTCGGCTTGGCGCTGTCTGCCACCGCCGCACGGATGGTGGTCAGGCGATCGGAAGCGGAAACCCCGGTGGTCACACCCTGCGCCGCTTCGATGGTCACGGTGAAGGCGGTCTGGAACTGGCTGGAGTTGTTGGTCACCATCATCGGCAGCTCAAGCTGCTGACGGCGTTCTTCGGTGATGCACAGGCACACGATACCGCTGCCGTGGCGAATGGTCAGCGCCATCTGCTCAACGGTCATGGTTTCCGCGGCGAAGATCATGTCACCTTCGTTTTCACGATTTTCATCATCGAGCACCATTACGCCGCGCCCGTTGCGCAGTGCGTCAATCGCGCGTTCAACGCGTTCTGTCGGCGTGCCGAAGTCTGAAAGTAGCGTCTGATTCATGGTAAAAAACCTCATTAAAAATTATGGATTACCAGAACCAGGGCGATCTTGAGGAGTAGCTAGCAATAGCTAAAAAAATAACGCAAGCGGGCGCAAGCCCGGCAGATACCGTTACTCTCTCCCATCCGGACTATAACCGTCGGCCCCGGAATTGCACCGGATCTGCTGACCTCTAACCGGCCTTTACAGGCTGGCTGAGCGCTCGCGGGCTTTCACCGTAGAAGGTGATTTACCGCCGGTGGGGACTTTCACCCCGCCCTGAGAATAAGCAGGATGACTATAACGCTAATGGGTAGGCAGGGCAATTGGCAAAAGCACAATTCGGCCACGCGCGGCGAATGCGCTTAATGGTGTTTATCCGGCGGGCAACTCGCATTACACTAAGCGGCAGCAATTAAACTCTGAAAGGGATACGCCATGATTGACCCGAAAAAAATCGAACAAATCGCACGCCAGGTTCATGAGTCCATGCCTAAAGGCGTTCGTGAATTCGGGGAAGACGTTGAGAAAAAAATCCGTCAGGTGCTGCAGTCGCAGCTGACCCGCCTGGATTTGGTTAACCGCGAAGAGTTCGACGTGCAGACTCAGGTGCTGTTGCGCACCCGCGAGAAGCTGGCGCTGTTGGAACAGCGCATGGCCGAGCTGGAAAGCAAGCTGAGCGCGGCACCGGCAGCCAAACAGGAAGACGAATAAATTCCCGCCAAGGGCGCGCACCTGAACCGCGCGCCCTTGTTCTTTCGGTCGCCCGGCGTTAGCCGCGCCCGTCTTTGATCGCTTTGATGATGTTGGTGGTCGACAGCCCGTCTTCAAAGTTCAACACTTTGACATCGCCGCCGTTGGCCCACACTTCCGCACTGCCGGCAATCTCTTCCGGTTTGTAATCGCCGCCTTTCACCAGCAGATCCGGCAGAATGTCGGCGATCAAGCGCTGCGGCGTGTCCTCTTCGAACGGCACCACCCAATCCACCGCTTCCAGCGCGCCCAGCACGATCATGCGATTCTCCAGCGCGTTGACCGGGCGTTTTTCCCCTTTCAGGCGTTTGGTCGAGGCGTCGCTGTTCACCGCCACGATCAGGCGGTCGCCCAGCTTGCGGGCGTTGGCCAGATAGGAGACGTGGCCGGCGTGCAGAATGTCGAAAATGCCGTTGGTCATCACCACTTTCTCGCCGCGCTGACGCGCCTGAGCAACAGCGGTTTTCAACTGCGCTTCGGTCATCACGCCAAAGCCGGTTTCGGCCCGGCCGCGCACCGCGTTTTCCAGCTCGATGGGCGACACGGTGGAAGTACCGAGCTTGCCCACCACCACGCCGGCGGCGGCGTTGGCCAGGAAACAGGACTCTTCCAGCGAATTGCCGGCGGCCAGCGAGGCGGCCAGCACGCCGATCACGGTGTCGCCGGCGCCGGTCACATCAAACACTTCCTGCGCCTGGGTCGGCAGGTGCAGCGGCTCAACGCCCGGCTGCAGCAGCGTCATGCCGTGTTCGGAACGGGTGACCAACAGCGCCGACAGCTCGAAATCCGCCACCAGCTTCATGCCGCGCGCCACCAGCTCCGCCTCATCCTTGCAGTGGCCCACCACCGCTTCGAACTCGGACAGGTTCGGCGTCAGCAACGTCGCGCCGCGATAGCGCTCGAAGTCAGAGCCTTTCGGATCGATCAGCACCGGCACCTTGGCGGCGCGCGCCAGTTGGATCATGCCCTGCACCTGGCTGAGCGCGCCCTTGGCGTAATCGGACAGCACCAGCGCGCCGATCTGCGGCAGCGCCTGCTGAATGCGCTCAAGCATCGGCTGCGGATCGACGTTGGAGAAGCCTTCTTCGAAGTCGAGACGGATCAGTTGCTGGTTGCGCGACAGCACGCGCAGCTTGGTGATGGTCGGATGGGTCGGCACCGAGACGAAGTCGCAGCGCACGTTGACTTCATTCAGCTTGGCGCTCAGCGCCCGCGCCGCATCGTCGATGCCAGTCAGGCCCACCAGGCGGGAATTGGCGCCCAGCGAAGCGATGTTCATCGCCACGTTAGCCGCGCCGCCGGGACGCTCTTCGATGGTGTCGACCTTGACCACCGGCACCGGGGCTTCCGGTGAAATGCGGCTGGTCGGCCCATACCAATAGCGATCCAACATGACGTCACCGACCACCAGCACACCGGCGCGGCGAAAATCAGGCAGCGTAACTTTCATCCGATAACTCCAAAAAAGAACAAAATTTTAGTGGCGCAGATATTACCACAGACCGCCGGAATACCCGCAAAAAGGTATTAATCCAGCCATTTGGCCCAGCTGGCGCGCACCTGCTCGCGCTCGGCGGTGAACAGCTCGCTGCCGACCTTGCCGGAATGCTCCTGCAGCGCCAGATGGTGGATCTCGTCGCGCATGGTGACATAGGCCTGGGTCAGCGCGCGCGCTTCCTCTTCCGGCATGATGTCGTAATTGGCCATCAGCTCGAAGATGCGCACGTTGTCTGACCAACGCGTCAGCCGCGGTTCATCCGGCGCATAGCGTAAGACCAGATATTGGGCGATAAATTCGATGTCGGTAATGCCGCCCTCATCGGTTTTGATATCAAACAGATCGCGCTGCTTGTTGCCGAGATGGTTGCGCATCTTTTCGCGCATCTCGCGCACTTCGCGCTTCAGGGTCTCCGCATCACGCGTTTTGCACAGGATTTCGCGCCGAATCGCGTCGAACTGCTGGTGCAGCGCCGGGTCGCCGTGCACGATGCGCGCGCGCACCAGAGCCTGATGCTCCCAGGTCCAGGCTTCGTTTTGCTGGTAATCGGCGAACGCCTCGACGGTGCTGACCAGCATCCCCGCGGCGCCGGAAGGCCGCAGACGCGCGTCCACCTCATACAGAATGCCGGAGGAAGTGCGGGTGCTGAACAGATGCATCACCCGCTGCGCCAGCCGCAGGTAGAACTGGCGGCCGTCGATGCAGCGATCGCCGTCGGTCATCACCTCCGGCGGGCAATCCAGCAGGAACACCAGATCGAGATCGGAACTGTAACCCAGCTCCCAGCCGCCCAGCTTGCCGTAGCCGATCACCGCAAAGCCGCGCCCTTCGCGCTCCTGCAGATGGGTCGGCTGGCCGTAGCGCGCCACCATGTCGCTCCAGGCCTGTTGCACCACCGCGTCGATGATCGCCTCCGCCAGATAAGTCAGGTGGTCGCTCACTTTCATCACCGGCAGCGCGCCGGCGATATCCGCTGCGGCGATGCGCAGCTGCTGCGCCTGTTTGAACTGGCGCAGCGCCTCCAGCTTTTGCTCTTCGTCGTCTTCCGGCACCCGCAGCAGGTACTGGCGCAGCTCGCTGCGGTAGGCGTCCAGCGCCACCGGCTGATACAGCGTGGCCGGATCCAGCAGTTCGTCCAGCAACAGCGGGTAGCGCGACAGCTGGTTGGCAACCATCGGCGAAGCGGCGCACAGACGGATCAGATGGCTGAGCGCCGCGTGGTACTCCACAAGCAGCTCGAGGTAAGTGGTGCGGGTGACGATGCTGAGCAGCAGCTGCGCCAGCCGCACCAGCGCGGTCGGCGCGTCCTGGCGCGGGCACACCTCCGCCAGCAGGCGCGGCATCAGCTGATCGAGCACGTCGCGGCCGCGCGGGCCGATAGTGCGCTTGTCGACGTCATGGCGGAAATCGGCGATGGTGCGCAGCATCTGTCGGCGCCCCTCTTCGTCCAGGTGCGGCGTCAGCGGCGCCAGCTCGTTTTCCTCCAGCGCGTCCTGCCACAGGCTGTGATAGTGCTGGTAGTCGGGATCTTCGCCGACATCCGGGCTATCGTCGCCGATCAGATCGTCGAACACCGCCCGCACCGCCTGCATGTGCACCTCCAGCGTCGCCATCAGCGCCGGCCAATCCGCCAGCCCCATGCCGCAGGCCAGCCGCGCCTGGTCGAGCGCATCCTGCGGCAGCGTCTGGGTTTGCTGATCGCCGATCGCCTGCAGCAGATTCTCCAGCCGCCGCAGGAACAGGTAGGCGGCGCTCAGCGCCCGCACCTGCTCGGCCTCCAGCAGCCCCAGCTCACCCACCGCCTGCAGCGTCGGCAACAGCGAACGCCCCTGCAGCGCCGGCTCACGGCCGCCGCGGATCAGCTGAAATACCTGGGTGATGAATTCGATTTCGCGAATGCCGCCGGCGCCTAGCTTGATGTTGTCCTTCAGGCCGCGCCGCCGCACTTCACGGGCGATCATGCCCTTCATGTTGCGCAAAGACTGGATGACGCTGAAATCGATATAGCGACGGAACACGAACGGCCGCAGCGTTTTGCGCAGCTCCTGGCTGTAGGCGTCTTCCGCCCCGCCCATCAGGCGCGCCTTCACCATCGCATAGCGCTCCCAGTCGCGCCCCTGTTCCTGATAGTAGTCTTCCAGCGCCGCGAAGCTCATCACCAATGGGCCGCTGTCGCCGAACGGCCGCAGCCGCATGTCGACGCGATAGACGAAGCCGTCGATGGTCTGCTGATCCAGCGCCTTGATCAGCCGCTGGCCCAGGCGGGTGAAGAACTGGGCATTGTCCAGCTCGCGCCGCCCGCCCTGGGTTTGACCATTTTCAGGGTAAGCGAAGATCAGATCGATGTCCGACGAGAAGTTCAGCTCGCCGCCGCCCAGCTTGCCCATGCCGAGGATCAGCAGCGGCTGCGGTTCACCGTCGGCATTGCACGGCGTGCCCCACTCGCGGCAACAGGTTTGGTACAGCCAATCGCGCGCGCTGACGATCAGCGTTTCCGCCAATCCGCTCAGCTGCAGCAGCGTTTCTTCGGTCGAACACAGCCCCTGCGCCTGCGCCCAGGCGATGCGCACCAGCGTTTCACGGCGAAACAGACGCAGCGTGCGCATCAGTTGCGCCTCATCGCGCACCTCTTCCAGCTCGTCCTGCAGCCAGGCGGCATAGTGCTGCCACTCGCCGGGCGCCGGCGGCTGTTCGCGCAGCGTCGCCAGCCAGGCCGGTTGGGCGAGCAGTGCGTCGCTGACGAAGTCGCTCGACGCCAGCACCCACTGCTCCTGTTCGCTAAAGGCGCAGTCCGCGCCGTGAACTTCCTGAAAACGCTGCACAACCTGCTGTGCCTGAGCCTGTAACGCGGCTGAAAGTGGCGACATAGTGTATGACCCGTTCTGCGGCCCACGGCTGGCGGGCCGGCTTGATTAACGAAGCGCGCCGTTTAACCAGAATGGCGCATGCGATAAGGCCTGTTTGCGACTGGCTTCATACCAGCCCTGGCGGCGCTCGCTCAGCGCCGCCTGCAGTTCGCGCCAGGCCTCGATGTAAGGCCCGCTCTGCTCGTCGGGGTAAGCGCCCGACAGCAGGACCAGCGCCGAAATCTGACGCGTCAGGCGCGGCAATTGTTCCTGATATTCATCTTCGTTCAGCGTACGGCTGAAGGCCTCTTTCAGCTCCGCGCCGCTGCGCCCCAGCATGATGTCGCTGAAGCGTTTGAAAGAACCGTCCAGCTTGGCCTGCCCTTTGGCGTCAATAAACGGCCGCCAGGCGCCGCTCACCAGCCATGATGTGAGCGCCAACTTACATTGCAGGTAGGCCGCGCTGTAGCACAGGGTCTCTGGTTGCGCGGCTTTGTCCGCCAACAGCGGTTCGAGCTCGGTCAGGCGGGCGCGCAGATCGGCGCTGGCCTTGCGCGGCACCAGGCCGCCGAAGATCACCAGCGCCTGGCGGATCGTGCCGACCGCCTCAACCACCGAGGCGCGCGCCTGCGCGTCGCCGCGCAGCCACAGCTCTTCATGGTACTGCCAGTGGCTCAGCGCCAGCTCGAAGGCGGCGATCATCCCCTGTTCGACGGTCGCCTTCGCCGCCGGCTTCAGCACCTGCAGCGGGCGCACCTCGCGCGGCGGATTGCCCTGCGCCAGGTGGTAACCGCGCGCCGCCTTGCTCAGGCTGCCCTGACGCAGCCCGTCGTGCGCCGCCAGCTCACCGGCTAACGCCAGCAGATCGGCGGTATTGCCTTTCAGCAGCTCCAGCTCGATCTCGCTCAAGGCTTCGCTGAGATCACCGGCGCGCACCTCGCCCTGATCCAGGCCAATCTCTATCTCGCTTTGGCCGTAAGTAACCACCCACTTCTCACGCACGAAATCGGTACGGAACAGCGGTTGCAACGCCTGCTGCAACGCTGCGATATCGCAATCCTGCGGCCAAATGTCGGCAGGAAACTGCGCCAGCGCCAGCTGCGGCTCGGCGATAGCGACATTGTATTCCGGGCGCTGGTGCAGGCCGCCCACCACTTTACCGGCGGTTTTGATGGTCATCTCATAGCGATCGTCGAAACCGCGAATGCGCAGCCCCATGTCGTGACGGCGCAAGAAGTTGTCGGCCGTTTCGAAGTAAATGTTGGTCAGTTTTTGCGGCGCGGAATGCTGATGCGGCCAGGCGGCGAGCCAGTGTGGCAGAGCGGCTACCGCTTGCGGCGCGGCGATGAATTTCAGTTCAATTTCAACGGTCATAATTCTTTAACACCAATAAGTTATGCATTCACGTCGGTTTCAGCGCGGCGCGTTCGGCCCGCCGTATGCTGCCCACTGACGCACAGTTGCCGTTATCTTACCGCGATTCCCGGCGCCTTAACCCTGCTAACTGTAGAAAAAACCTGTTACGTTATAAAACACTGCGCAACTCACAGAATCAGCCACAGTAAGATAGTTCTCATTCCGGTTTTGGCGTTGCGTCGTCAGACTGAACCCTCTACTATCGTTCCATAAATTCACCCAGAAACGATGAACTAATGCAGAAATTACGCCTGATTTGCCTTGCCGCGCTGAGCTTCAGCATCACTTGGGCCGCACATGCCGAAGATAAACGCTATATCTCCGATGAGTTAAGCACTTACGTCCATAGCGGCCCAGGTAATCAGTACCGTATTGTCGGCACTCTCAACGCCGGTGAAGAAGTGACCCTGCTGAGCGTCAACGACAGCACCAACTACGGCCAGATCCGCGATCCGAAAGGCCGCACCACCTGGATCCCGCTCGACCAGCTCAGCCAGACGCCAAGCCTGCGCACCCGCGTGCCCGAGCTGGAACAGCAGGTGAAAACCCTGACCGACAAGCTGGCCAACATCGACAACACCTGGAACCAGCGTACCTCGGAAATGCAGGAAAAAGTCGCGGGCAGCGACAGCACCATCAGCAGCCTGCAGAAGGAAAACCAGGATCTGAAAAACCAGCTGGTGGTCGCGCAGAAGAAGGTCAACGCCGTTAACCTGCAGCTCGACGACAAGCAGCGCACCATTATCCTGCAGTGGTTCATGTACGGCGGCGGCGTCGCCGGCGTCGGTTTGCTGCTGGGCCTGCTGTTGCCGCACCTGATCCCGCGCCGCAAGAACAACAACCGCTGGATGAACTGATCTCAGTATCGTTCAGTTTGAGTATGGGCGCCTGCGGGCGCCCTTTTCATTGGCGCCGACATCCCGCGGCCAATTCATGTAATCTGATAGACAGAGCCTTACACGATATTCAGGAGTCAACAGTGCAGATTTATCTGGTCGGCGGCGCCGTTCGCGACAGCCTGCTCAATATTCCGGTGGTCGATCATGATTGGGTGGTGGTGGGCGCCACGCCGGCAGAGCTGCTGGCGTTGGGCTACCAGCAGGTCGGTAAAGATTTTCCGGTGTTCCTCAACCCCGACTCCCACGAGGAGTACGCGCTGGCGCGCACCGAGCGCAAATCCGGCCAGGGGTACACCGGTTTTACCTGCTATGCCGCGCCGGACGTGACGCTGGAAGAAGATCTGCTGCGGCGCGATCTGACCATCAACGCCATCGCCCGCTCCGCCGAAGGAGAGCTGATTGATCCATACGGCGGCGTGGCCGATCTGCAGGCGCGCGTGCTGCGCCACGTTTCCGACGCGTTCGGCGAAGATCCGCTGCGCGTATTGCGCGTGGCGCGATTCAATGCCCGCTTCGCCCATCTGGGTTTTCGCATCGCCGACGAAACGCTCGCCCTGATGCGCCAGATGGCGCACAGCGGTGAACTGGCCGCGCTGACCGCCGAACGCGTCTGGAAGGAAACCGAAAAGGCGCTGCAAAGCCAGAGCCCGCAGGTCTATTTTCAGGTGCTGCGCGATTGCGGTGCGCTGGCGGTGCTGTTCCCGGAAATCGACGCGCTGTTCGGCGTGCCGGCTCCCGCCAAGTGGCACCCGGAGATCGACACCGGCGTACACACGCTGATGGCGTTGGCGATTGCCGCCCGCCTCACGCCGGAGGTGGACGTGCGCTTCGCCACCCTGTGCCACGATCTCGGCAAAGGGTTGACGCCGAAAGAGTTCTGGCCGCATCACCACGGCCACGGCCCGGCGGGCGTGCGGCTGGTCGAAGCGCTGTGCCAGCGGCTGCGGGTGCCCAACCCGGTACGGGATTTGAGCAAGCTGGTGGCCGAGTACCATGATTTGAGCCACACCGTGAACAAGCTGCGTCCGGAGACCCTGTTGAAGCTGTTCGACGCCATCGACGTCTGGCGCAAACCGCAACGGCTGGAGCAGATGATCCTGACCAGCGAAGCGGATGCGCGCGGCCGTACCGGCTTTGAGGAGAATCCTTATCCGCAGGGCGACTATCTGCGCCAGGCGTATCAGGTGGCGAACGCGGTATCTATTAAAGAAGTGGTAGCCAGCGGGCTGCAGGGCACCGCGATCCGCGACGAGCTCAAACGCCGTCGCCAGCAGGCGCTGGCCGACTGGAAACTCAACCAAACCATCCTCAACGATCAGGCATAAAAAAACCCCGCAGAGCGGGGTTTTTCCTGGCATCGGGCTTACAGGAATACCATGTAAACCACGGCCGCCACGATAAAGCGGTAGATGGCGAACGGCACGAACGAGATGCGTTTGATCAGCGACAGGAAGGTTTTGATCGCAATCAGCGCCACCACGAAGGCAGTAACGAAACCGACGGCGAACATCGGCAGGTCGCCCCAGGTCAGGAAGTGCAGGCTCTTGTACAGATCCAGGCCGCTGGCGCCTATCATCATTGGCACCGCCAAAATGAAGGAGAACTCGGACGCCGCATAGCGGTTCACGCCCACCAGCATACCGCCGGCGATAGTGGAACCCGAACGGGAGAAGCCCGGCCACAGCGCCAGGCACTGGAAGCAACCGATCAAAAACGCCTGCCGGTAGGTGATGTCATCCAGCCCTTCCGCACGCGGTTTCTTCGGCTTCAGCCATTCCGCCGCCAGCAGCAGCAGGCCGCCGACCACCAACGCGTACATCACGTTTTTCGGCGCGAACAGCGATTTAATGACATCGTGGAATATCAACCCCAGCACCACCGCCGGGATCATCGCCAACAGGATGTGCCCCAGCTTCAGCCGGCCGTGGGTTTTGCCCTCGTGCTCCACCGGCTTGCCGCCGAAATGGATGCCGATCAGGCCGAACAACCTGCGCCAGAACATCACTACCACCGCCAGGATCGACCCCAGTTGGATGATGACTTCAAAGGTCTTGGCTTTGTCGCCGGTAAAGCCCAGCCACTCGCCAACGATGATCATATGCCCGGTGGAAGACACCGGCAGAAATTCGGTTAATCCCTCGACAACCCCAAGAACAAACGCAATAAACAGTGAATGCATGTCCGTCATGTGCTTCGCTCACCCCATAAATTTGCGACTAACATAAACATAAAAAAGCGGCAGTGCTTAAAGACAATGCCGCTAAAACAATTCTCAGGATTAAGACCAGCTTAACGGTCTTTCGTTGCAAGCAGATGACATAAAATCATGCGGGACGAGTGCCGCGCTCAATGATCACGCCGACCCGATTGGCATGTGCTACAGCGCCCGGTTTGCTGACCTTAATACGGGCCCACGGGGAATTGAAGCGCTGAAGCAAAATTTCGGATATTTCCTCCGCCACGCGTTCCACCAGCGCGAACCGGTTCGATTCAACGTGCCGGATCACGGCGTCGCTGACGTCGGCATAGCTCAGACAGTCAGTTACGTCGTCGCTGGCGGCGGCCGGCCGGTTATCCCAGCCCATTTCGATATCGAACACCAGCTTCTGACGAATGCCCTGTTCCCACTCATAAACGCCAATGGTGGTAATTACGGTAAGCTCTTCAATAAATACGATATCCATCACGTCATTCTCTGTTTTTGGCCTTGCCGGATACCACTTCCAGCGGAATGTGCGTATTATCCATGGATGTTGCGAGTAAAACGACCATTATTAAACGGAACCGCGTTATGAGTGCTACCGCGCTTGGCATGATTATCTTCGCGTATCTGTGCGGCTCGATTTCCAGTGCGATCCTGGTTTGCCGGATCGCCAGGCTGCCGGATCCGCGTGAACATGGCTCAGGAAACCCCGGGGCGACCAACGTCCTGCGCATCGGCGGCCGGCTGGCGGCGGCGGCGGTGCTGGTGTTCGATATTCTGAAAGGGATGCTGCCGGTCTGGCTGGCCTACAAGCTCGATGTGCCGCCGCTGTACCTCGGCCTGACGGCGATCGCCGCCTGTTTGGGGCACATCTATCCGGTGTTCTTCCACTTCCGTGGCGGTAAAGGCGTGGCGACGGCATTTGGCGCCATCGCGCCTATCGGCTGGGATCTGACCGGCCTGATGACCGGTACCTGGCTGTTGACGGTGCTGCTCAGCGGTTACTCTTCGCTCGGCGCCATCGTCAGCGCGCTGATCGCCCCGTTCTACGTCTGGTGGTTCAAACCGCAGTTCACCTTCCCGGTGGCGATGCTCTCCTGCCTGATCCTGATGCGGCATCACGACAATATTCAGCGCCTGTGGCGCGGCCAGGAAGGCAAGATTTGGGGCAAGCTGCGCAAGAAGAAAAACGACGCGGATAACGGCGACCAGCCGAAAGACGAATAGCAGAAGGGCCGGATAATCCGGCCCTTTGTTTTATACCGCAGGCAATTCCGCCAGCGGCCAACGCGGCCGCACCGAAACGCTCAGCTCCGGGTTGGCGCCGCTCTTCAGGCGCACCATGCCGGCATAGGCGATCATCGCGCCGTTGTCGGTGCAAAATTCCGGGCGGGCATAGAACACTTCCCCACCGCGTTTATGCATCATCTCCGCCAGTTTGGCGCGCAGCGTGCGGTTGGCGCTTACGCCGCCGGCCATCACCAGGCGCTTGAAGCCGGTCTGCTCCAGCGCGCGTTTGCATTTGATCGCCAGCGTATCCACCACCGCATCCTCGAAGGCGCGGGCGATGTCGGCACGCGTCTGATCGTCGTTGCCGTTGGAGCGGATGGTGTTGGCGGCGAAGGTTTTCAGCCCGGAGAAACTGAAGTCCAGCCCCGGACGATCGGTCATCGGCCGCGGGAAGATGAAGCGCCCCGCCGAGCCCTGCTGCGCCATCTTCGACAGCATCGGCCCGCCGGGATAATCCAGGCCGAGCAGCTTGGCGGTTTTGTCGAACGCTTCGCCGGCGGCGTCGTCGATCGACTCGCCCAGCAGTTCATACTCACCGATGCCGGTGACGCTGATCAGCTGGGTGTGGCCGCCGGAGACCAGCAGCGCGACGAACGGGAACGCCGGCGGATTGTCTTCCAGCATCGGCGCCAGCAGATGGCCTTCCATATGGTGCACCGGCACCGCCGGCACGTTCCAGGCGAACGCCAGCGCGCGCCCGACGGTCGCGCCGACCAGCAGCGCCCCCACCAGGCCCGGCCCGGCGGTGTAGGCCACGCCGTCGATGTCGGCCGGGGTCAGGTTGGCCTCTTTCAGCGCCGCCTGAATCAGCGGCACGGTTTTGCGCACGTGATCGCGGGAGGCCAGTTCCGGCACCACGCCGCCGTAGTCGGCGTGCAGCTTCACCTGGCTGTATAATTGGTTGGCCAACAAACCGGTTTGATCGTCATACACTGCAATTCCGGTTTCATCGCAGGACGTTTCTATACCCAGTACTCGCATTACATTTCCCATCATTCACGTGCGGCCGCCAGTCTACCACATTCCGCCGCATTTACCGCCAGCGCGGCGCATCTTGTCACCGGCTCGCACCTATGTCGATGATTCATCCAGAAAATGCCCAGGCGATTAAACACGAGCATTTTTTTCTGATTAGTCTATAATCAGCGCCCGGTGCAAAATTGCGCACGTTGCGGCAGAGCGACGCGGGTTTCAATTTGCTGTGGTGCTTTACAAAGCAGCATCCATTGGAGTAAAATTCCGCACCATTTTGAAAAGGCTGGCGCTTGGCCAGCAACAAACCGAATTTTATTGAGGTGAGAGGCACATGCCGGTAATTAAAGTACGTGAAAACGAGCCATTTGACGTTGCTCTGCGTCGTTTCAAACGCTCTTGCGAAAAAGCAGGTGTTTTAGCTGAAGTTCGTCGTCGTGAGTTTTATGAAAAACCAACTACCGAACGTAAACGCGCTAAAGCTTCTGCTGTGAAACGTCACGCGAAGAAACTGGCTCGCGAAAACGCACGCCGCACTCGTCTGTATTAATTCTTCGGGGGCAACCCCACCGCGTGAATTTCTGATTTTCAAAATCGCGCAGACCGAGTAGTTGCATACGAAGGCCGTGCTTTCCGAAAGGAATGCGCGGCTTGTTCTCGTTTATAGGCTAATGAAGTAAGGGCTTATGGCTGGACGAATTCCGCGCGTATTTATCAATGACTTGCTGGCTCGCACCGACATCGTCGATTTGATCGACGCCCGCGTGAAGCTCAAGAAGCAAGGTAAGAACTACCACGCGTGCTGTCCGTTCCACCACGAAAAGACGCCTTCATTTACCGTTAATGGCGAAAAGCAGTTTTATCACTGTTTTGGGTGTGGTGCGCACGGCAACGCCGTCGACTTTTTGATGAATTACGACCGGCTTGAGTTTGTCGAAACCATCGAAGAGCTGGCGACCATGCACGGGCTGGAAGTGCCTTACGAAGCGGGCACCGGGCCAACCCAGATCGAACGCCATCAGCGCCAGAGCCTGTACCAACTGATGGAGCAGCTCAGCGCGTTCTATCAACAGTCACTGCAGCAGTCCTCCGGGGCACCGGCGCGCAGCTATTTGCAGCAGCGCGGATTAAGTGACGACGTTATTCGCCATTTCGCCATCGGCTTCGCGCCGGCGGGATGGGACAACGCCCTGAAGCGTTTCGGCCGCGACGCCGACTCGCGCCGCGCATTGAACGATGCCGGCATGCTGGTGACTAACGATCAGGGGCGTTCGTACGACCGTTTCCGCGAACGGGTGATGTTCCCCATCCGCGACAAACGCGGGCGCGTGATCGCCTTCGGCGGCCGCGTATTGGGCGATGGCATGCCGAAGTACCTGAACTCGCCGGAAACCGAAGTTTTCCATAAGGGCCGCCAGCTTTACGGCCTGTATGAAGCACAGCAGAACCACCCTACCCTGCAGCGGCTGCTGGTGGTGGAAGGGTATATGGACGTGGTGGCGTTGGCGCAATTCGGCATCGATTATGCCGTCGCCTCGCTCGGAACCTCGACGACGGCTGAACACATTCAGCTGCTGTTCCGCGCCACCGACAACGTCGTCTGCTGTTACGACGGCGACCGCGCCGGCCGCGAAGCGGCATGGCGGGCGCTGGAAACCGCGTTGCCGTACCTGAACGACGGGCGCCAGCTGCGGTTCATGTTTTTGCCTGACGGCGAAGACCCGGACACCCTGGTGCGCAAGGAAGGCAAAGAAGCCTTCGAACAGCGAATGGAGCAGGCGCAGCCGCTGTCCACTTTCCTGTTCGAAAGCCTGCTGCCGCAGGTGGATCTGAGCAGCCCGGACGGGCGCGCCAAGCTGAGCACGCTGGCGCTGCCGCTGATTACTCAGGTGCCGGGCGAAACGTTGCGCTTGTACCTGCGCCAGGAGCTCGGCAACAAGCTGGGGCTGCTGGACGACAGCCAGCTCGACAAGCTGATGCCCAAGCAGGCGGAAAATGCGAATCCTTATCAGGCGCCCCAGCTAAAACGCACAACCATGCGTATACTGATAGGGCTACTGGTGCAAAATCCGCAGTTGGCTACACTTATCCCTTCGCTTGAAGGGCTGGAGCAGACCAAACAGGCGGGATTGCCGCTGTTCGTCGAACTGGTGCAGACCTGTTTGGCGCAGCCGGGCCTGACGACCGGGCAATTGCTGGAGCTGTATCGCGACAACAAATTCAGCCAGCAGCTTGAAACCTTGGCGACCTGGAACCATATGATCGTTGAGGATATGGTCGAGCAGACCTTTTTGGATACGTTGGCCAGCCTGTACGACTCGGTGCTCGAGCAACGGCTGGAAACGCTGATCGCCCAGGCCAGAACGCGCGGCCTGAGCCCGGAGGAACGTGAAGAAGTCCGTTCCCTCAACCAGGTTTTAGCGAAGAAAAACTGAATACCAAACGGCTTAAGTGCCGATAATTGCGAGGGCAGAGCCCTGCACAGTGCCGCCATAGTGGGCCGCGGCGATAACGAAAACGCCCCAAATGCTATTGTTGGCGGTTTCGCCGACCGACACCAACCTAAATACTCTGAAGTGTGGATACCGTCTTATGGAGCAAAACCCGCAGTCACAGCTGAAGCTACTTGTCACCCGTGGTAAGGAGCAAGGCTATCTGACCTATGCTGAGGTCAATGACCATCTGCCGGAAGATATCGTCGACTCCGATCAGATCGAAGACATCATCCAGATGATTAACGACATGGGCATCCAGGTGATGGAAGAAGCACCGGACGCCGATGACCTGCTGCTCGCCGAAAACTCGAACAGCACGGACGAAGATGCGGAAGAAGCCGCCGCACAGGTTCTGTCCAGCGTGGAATCCGAAATCGGCCGCACCACCGACCCGGTGCGCATGTACATGCGCGAAATGGGTACCGTCGAACTGCTGACGCGCGAAGGCGAAATCGACATCGCCAAGCGCATCGAAGACGGCATCAACCAGGTGCAGTGCTCGGTTGCCGAATACCCGGAAGCCATTACCTACCTGCTTGAACAATACGATCGCGTCGAAGCGGGCGAAGCGCGCCTGTCCGACCTGATCACCGGCTTCGTCGATCCTAACGCGGAAGAGGACATCGCCCCAACCGCCACCCACATCGGTTCCGAACTGTCGAGCGAAGAGCAAGACGACGACGAAGAAGATGAGGATGCCGAAGAGGACGACACCGAAGACGACAACAGCATCGATCCTGAGCTGGCGCGTCAGAAGTTCGCCGAGCTGCGCGATCAGTATGAAGCGACGCGCTTGGTGATCAAGAAGAACGGCCGCAGCCACGCCAGCGCCGCGGACGAGATCCTGAAGCTGTCCGAAGTGTTCAAGCAGTTCCGCCTGGTGCCGAAACAGTTCGACTTCCTGGTCAACAGCATGCGCACCATGATGGATCGCGTTCGCACCCAGGAACGCATCATCATGAAGCTGTGCGTTGAACAGTGCAAAATGCCGAAGAAAAACTTCGTCACCCTGTTCGCCGGCAACGAAACCAGCGATTCCTGGTTCGAAGCCGCGCTGGCGATGGCCAAGCCATGGTCGGAAAAGCTGAAAGACGTGGCTGAAGACGTGCAGCGCAGCCTGCAGAAACTGCGTCAGATCGAAGAAGAAACCGGCCTGACCATCGAGCAGGTCAAAGACATCAACCGTCGCATGTCGATCGGTGAAGCGAAAGCGCGCCGCGCGAAGAAAGAAATGGTTGAGGCCAACCTGCGTCTGGTTATTTCTATCGCCAAGAAATACACCAACCGCGGCCTGCAGTTCCTGGATCTGATTCAGGAAGGCAACATCGGCCTGATGAAAGCGGTAGACAAGTTCGAATACCGCCGCGGCTACAAGTTCTCGACGTACGCCACCTGGTGGATCCGTCAGGCTATCACCCGCTCCATCGCCGACCAGGCGCGCACCATCCGTATTCCGGTGCATATGATTGAGACCATCAACAAGCTCAACCGTATTTCGCGCCAGATGCTGCAAGAGATGGGCCGCGAGCCGACGCCGGAAGAGCTGGCCGAGCGCATGCTGATGCCGGAAGACAAGATCCGCAAGGTGCTGAAGATCGCCAAAGAGCCAATCTCGATGGAGACGCCGATCGGCGACGACGAAGATTCGCATCTGGGCGACTTCATCGAGGATACCACCCTCGAGCTGCCGCTGGATTCCGCGACCTCGGAAAGCCTGCGCTCCGCCACCCACGACGTGCTGGCCGGCCTGACCGCGCGCGAAGCGAAAGTGCTGCGCATGCGTTTCGGCATCGACATGAACACCGACCACACGCTGGAAGAGGTCGGCAAGCAGTTTGACGTTACCCGTGAGCGTATTCGTCAGATCGAAGCCAAGGCGCTGCGCAAGCTGCGTCACCCAAGCCGCTCCGAAGTGCTGCGCAGCTTCCTGGACGACTAAGTCCGGCTGCCGCCCCCAAAACAAAAACCCCGGCCTGCCGGGGTTTTTTTATGCCCTGAATACGCCTCGCCGCATCATTGCAGCGCCAGGAACAGCTCGCGATAGCTGGCGGTAAGCTGCTCCAGGGTGGCGCGGTTCAATCCGCTGGGGTTGGGCAATACCCACACCTCAGTTTCCCCCAACGTCAGCGTCTGCTTGCCCCAGGGCGCATTTTTCACCCCGAAGGCGGTGGTGAACGCCTGCTTGCCCAAAATCGCCAGCGCGCGCGGCTGATAGCGCAGGATCTTCTCTTGCAGCGCCTCGCCGCCGCTGCGCAACTCGTCGCGCGACAGCTCGCTGGCCGCCACCGTCGGGCGCGCCACCAGCGCGGTAATGCCGCAGCCGTTGTCCTTCAGCTGCTGCCACTGCTCCGGCGCCAGCTGGCTCTCGGTAAAGCCGGCCTGATGGATCACCTTCCAGAAGCGATTGCTGCCGTTGGCGAAAGGATAGCCCTGATGGGCGGAAGAAAGACCGGGGTTGATGCCGCAAAACACCACCCGCAGATTGGGCGCCAGAAGTTCCATGAGTGTCGTGAGTCCATTGCAGGGATTTACTGCGGTTATCGCAAAATCCGCCAGCAATTACAACAGGCTAGAACTGTGCAGAAAAGCAACATACGGGCGAGTAACAGTAGACCGCCGCTTAAGGATTCCCTATAATCTCGCGGCTTGGCCCCTTAGCTCAGTGGTTAGAGCAGGCGACTCATAATCGCTTGGTCGTTGGTTCAAACCCAACAGGGGCCACCAAATTTTTGCTGTTTTCACAGCCTTACAAGCCATCCTGTCCGGGGTGGCTTTTTTGTTTCCCGCCTGCGTGCCACACTTCTCTCTCGGCATTCCTGATTTATTCCGACTCATAAGGATCCCGCATGATCGTCATCTGCGACCACGACAACCTCGACGCCTGGCTGGCGCTGCGCACCGCGCTGTGGCCGTCCGGCTCGCCTGAAGATCACCGCGCGGAAATGCGCGAGATACTGGCTTCACCGCACCACACCGCGTTTATGGCGCGGGGGCTGGACGGCGCTTTCGTTGCCTTTGCCGAGGTCGCGCTGCGCTACGATTACGTCAACGGCTGCGAATCGTCGCCGGTGGCGTTTTTGGAAGGAATTTATACCGCCGAACGCGCCCGCCGCCAGGGCTGGGCCGCGCGCCTGATCGCGCAGGTGCAGGAGTGGGCGAAGCAACAGGGGTGCAGCGAGCTGGCGTCGGATACCGATATCGCCAATCTGGACTCCCAGCGCCTGCATGCGGCGCTGGGCTTTGCCGAAACGGAGCGGGTAGTGTTTTACCGCAAAACGCTGGGCTGATCAGGCAGTTTTGCTTTGCCGCTGATGCGCCAGCTGCTCGGCGCGCAGCAGGATCTCCTGCAAATCGTCCTCGTCGATATCGAACAGATCCCCCTCCATCAGCGCCTCGTGCAGATCGCCGCGGGTGATGGACACGGCATCGATCGGCAGATTGGCCGGCTTGGCCTCCGCCGGCGCCAGCGCGTGCGGGTAGCGTCGCCCGGCCAGGTTATTGAACAGAATGGCCAGCGCCGCCAGCAGCACCGAGTTCAGCAGCACCGGGTACAGCACGAAGTGGTAGCCCATCTGATGAATGCCGGGGCCGCCGAGGATAGCGGTGAGCGCCACCGCGCCACCCGGCGGATGCAGGCAGCGCAGCTTGAACATCAGGCCGATGGCCACCGCCGCCGCTATGCCGCAGGCCAGCCCCGGATCGGGGATCAGCAGGCCGGCGCTGACGCCCACCGTCGCCGCCAGCGCATTGCCGCCGACGATCGACCAGGGCTGCGCCAGCGGGCTGTTGGGCACGCCGAACAGCAACACCGCCGAGGCGCCCATCGGCGCGATAAACCACAGGTTCACCTCGCCCAAAATAAAGTGGCTGATCCAGCCGGCGAGCATCAGCCCCAAACCGGCGCCGACGCTGGAAATCAGCATCTCTCGCTTGCCCACCGCCAGCGGGTGCGGCCACAGGCGCGCGCATCCCACTTTCACTCGTTCTATCCACTGCGTCTTCATGTTACCCAATACGGCTCAATTCACGTGTTGGCAACAAATATATCACATCATCCGGAAGGAACTCACGGCGCTGCAGGCCGCGGCATCAAACAACTTTTGACCTAACAGATTGATTTTTAGCCATCCCTCGACAATGATGAATGTTCTCCCCTTAACCCCGAGGAACCGCCGATGTCTCAACCGATCACCGAGCTTTACACCGACAGTGAATTTTTCAGCCCGTACGCCATGTCCGCCTTTGTCGTGCTGACGGAAAAAGGCATTCCGTTCACCGTGAAGACGGTGGATCTGGCGAAAGAAGAGAATAAAGAGGCGGCCTACGCGGCGCTGTCGCTCACCCGCCGGGTGCCGACGCTGGCCATCGGCGAGTTTCAGCTCTCGGAGTCTTCGGCGATCGCCGAATACCTGGAGGACATCCATCCGGCCCACGCCGTGTACCCGCGCGACGTGAAGCTGCGCGCCAAGGCGCGCGAGATTCAAGCCTGGCTGCGCAGCGATCTGCTGCCGATCCGCGCCGAGCGCTCGACCGAAGTGGTGTTCAACAACGGCAAGTTCCCGCCGCTGTCCGAAGCCGCACAGGGGGCCGCACGCAAGCTGATCGACGCCGTCGAAAAGCTGTTGAGCCATGGGCAGGATAATCTATTCAGGGAGTGGTGCATCGCCGACACCGATCTGGCGCTGATGCTCAACCGGCTGGTGATGCACGGCGATCCGGTGCCGGAGCGCCTGCGCCACTATGCGCACAAGCAGTGGCAGCGCCCGTCGGTGCAGGCCTGGCTGGCGCTGTCGGCAAAGCGGCGCGCCTGAGAAAAAAATCGGCGGCCACGACGCCGCCGTTCTCAATACCGAGAAACAACATCACTGCTTGAGGGAAGGCAAATCACCATCCAGAGGGCAGATAGCCTAACAATGAAGCGATGGCGTACACCGCGCTGGCCAGGTACAGCAGCACAATGCTGATCTGCAGCAGCGGGTGCGTGATCCAGTTGCACTGCCAGCGCGGGGTTTGGTCGCCGTGTTTGCGCGCGCCGCGCAGGATCAGCATCGGCATGATCGACAGGATCACCCCGCTGAACACCCCGGCGAAGTAGAGCGCGTTGACGAACGACACCAGCCCGCTGTAGGCCAGCGCGAACGGCGGCACCACCACCAGCAGCAGCACGCCGAAGCGGCGCAGCGGCAGCTCGTCGTTGCCCAGCCGGAACTTGTCGAAAATATTGGTCAGGAAGCTGCCGCCCAATCCCCAGTAGGAAGTCAGCATCGCGCACAGCGCGAAGATGTTGGCGGAGAAGAACGCCCACTGCCCCAGCGCCTGGCCCCAGGAGATGGTGGCCACGTCGGAGATGCCATCCAGCCCGCTGAGCGCAATCACCGACATCGGCACCGCCGCCAGCAAAATGAAAGTCACCGCCATGCCGACGATGATCGCCTTCGGCAACTGCTCCGGCTTGTCGGCAAAGCCGCGCGCCATTTCCGGCACGATGTACTGCGCCGAGAAGCAGAACACCACCACGTTGAACACCGGCACCATAAAGCGCCAGTCGCCGTCCAGCAGGTTGCGCATCTGGGTGGTGTCTTTCAGCAGCGTCGCCGCCACCAGCGCGGTCAACATTACCACCATGCCGATGCTGATGAACTTCTCGCCGCGGCCAATCGCTTTCAACCCAAGGTACAGCACGCCGGCGGCGGGCACGAAGAACAGCAGGCTGCCCAGCGCCGGCGAGATGCCGAACAGCGATTGCAGCAGCTTGCCGCTGCCGGTCATGTAGGCGGTAAGCGCCCCGACGCTGTTGACGCACACCGAAGCGAACATCAGCCAGGCGCCCAGGCCACCGACGTAGCGCTTCGCCAGCCCGCTCAGCTGCAGATGCGCGCGGGTGCGCAGCGTGGATTCGGCGACGTACAGCATGGTGATGGTGGTCAGGCTTCCCACCAGCACCAGCCAGAACAGCAGCGGCAGAAAGCCGGCCTTGCTGGAGGCGTAGGCGATGGAGAGCACCCCAGCGCCGATGTTGGTGCCGACGATCATCGCCACCCCTTCGAGGAAACTTAACGATTTGGCGGGTGCAGGTGCTCGCACCCCGGCGGCAAGCGCCGGAGAAACAGAGATATTATCAGACATGCATCATCCTTTATCGCCCGGCGACGCTGGCCGCCGGGATGGGTTAACGTCCTGACGCTCAACAGCTCACATCGATACACAGGTATTTCAGCTCCAGATATTCTTCTATCCCGTAGCGCGATCCTTCACGCCCGAGCCCTGACTGTTTCACGCCGCCGAACGGCGCCACTTCGTTGGAAATCAGCCCGGTGTTGATGCCGACCATGCCGTACTCCAGCGCTTCCGGCACGCGCCACTGGCGCGCGGCGTTCTGCGTGAACAGGTAGGCGGCCAGGCCGAATTCGGTGTCGTTGGCCATGGCGATGGCTTCCGCCTCGTCATGGAAGCGGAACAGCGGCGCCACCGGCCCGAAGGTCTCTTCTGTGGCGAAGCGCATTTTCTGCGTCACGCCGGTCACCACCGTCGGCTGGAAGAAGGTGCCGCCCAGCGCGTGCGGCTGGCCACCGGTGGCGATCTGCGCCCCTTTGATCAGCGCATCGTCGATATGGCTCTGCACCTTCGCCACCGCATCGCTGTCGATCAGCGGCCCCTGGGTGGTGCCTTCCTGGCTGCCGTCGCCGACTTTCAACTGCTCGACCGCCGCCACCAGTTTCTCCGCCAGCCGCTCGTAGATGCCGTCCTGCACGTAGATGCGGTTGGCGCAAACGCAGGTCTGGCCGCTGTTGCGGAACTTGGAGGCCATGATGCCCGCCACCGCCGCGTCCAGATTGGCGTCGTCGAACACGATGACCGGCGCGTTGCCGCCCAGCTCCAGCGACAGCTTCTTGATGCTCGGCGCGCATTGCGCCATCAGAATGCGGCCGACCTCGGTCGAACCGGTAAAGCTCAGCTTGCGCACCACCGGGCTGTCGCACAGCACCTTGCCCACCTGCGCCGCTTCCCCGGTCACCACCTGCAACACGCCGGCGGGAATGCCGGCGTCCTGCGCCAGCTTGGCCAGCGCCAGCGCGGTCAACGGCGTTTGCTCGGCCGGTTTGACGATGATGGCGCAGCCCGCCGCCAGCGCCGGCGCCACCTTGCGGGTGATCATCGCCGCCGGGAAGTTCCACGGGGTGATGGCCGCGCACACGCCGATCGGCTGCTTCACTACCACCAGGCGCTGCGAAGCCTGCGGCGCCTGCAATACCGCGCCGTCCACCCGCTTGGCCTCTTCGGCGAACCAGGTGATGAACGACGCGGCGTAGGCCACTTCGCCGCGCGCTTCCGCCAGCGATTTACCCTGCTCAGCGGTCATCAGCTGCGCCAGATCTTCCTGTGCGGCCAGCACCTTGTCGGCCCAGGCCAACAGCAGCGCGGAACGCTGCTTGGCGGTCAGCTGTTTCCAGTCGTTTTGCGCCCGCTGCGCCGCCGCGATCGCCTGCTGGGTTTCCTCTTCGCTGACCAGCGGAATGCTGGCCAGCTCGGCGCCGGTGGCCGGGTTGATCACCGCTTCGCGCTTGCCGCTCAGGGCATCGCACCATTCACCGTTGATCAGACACTGGCTGCGCAACAGCTCGGGATTGTTCAATTTCATGCCGTTCGCTCCTTAGTGAGCCAGCGCGCGGGACAGGATGCCCATCGCCTTGGTGAACTGATCGTCCGGGATGGTCAGCGGATACAGGAAGCGGATCACGTTGCCGTTCACGCCGCAGCTCAGCAGCAGCAGCCCTTCTTTCATCGCCTTCTGCTGCACCTGACGGGTGATATCGGCTGATGGTTTACCGGTGGCCGGATCGTTGAACTCCACCGCCACCATCGAACCTTGCGCCCGCACATCCGCAATTGCCGGGCTGGTTTTGCGCGCCTGCTGCAGCACTTCCACCAGGTGCTGCCCCAAGCGCTGGGCGCGCTGGCACAGCTGCTCTTCGTCGATCACGTCCAGCACCGCGTGCGCGGCGGCCACCGCCAGCGGGTTGCCGGCATAGGTGCCGCCCAGCCCGCCCGGCGCCGGCGCGTCCATCACCTCGGCGCGGCCCGCCACCGCCGACAGTGGCATGCCGCCCGCCAGGCTTTTCGCCATGGTGATCAGATCCGGTTTAACGCTGTAGTGCTCCATGGCGAACAGCTTGCCGGTACGGGCGAAGCCGGTCTGTACTTCGTCGGCAATGAGAAGAATGCCGTGCTGGTCGCACAGCGCGCGCAACGCCTGCATAAAGTCGGCCGGCGCCACGTTGAAACCGCCTTCGCCCTGCACCGGCTCCAGCACGATCGCCGCCACCTGCTTGGGATCGATATCCGCTTTAAACAGGCGATCCAGGCTGTTCATCGCGTCTTCGGTAGTCACGCCGTACAGCGCATTCGGGTACTGGCCGTGAAACACCGAACCGGGGAACGGCCCGAAGCCCAGTTTGTAAGGCGCCACTTTGCCGGTCAGCGCCATGGTCATGTAGGTACGGCCGTGGAAGCCGCCGCCGAAGGTGATCAACCCCGGGCGGCCGGTGTAAGCACGGGCGATCTTCACCGCGTTTTCCACCGCCTCCGCGCCGGTGGTGAAGAACGCGGTTTTACACGGGCCGGCGATCGGCGCGCGCTGGTTGATGCGCTCCGCCAACGAGACATAGCTTTCGTAGGGAACGATCTGATAGGCGGTGTGGGTGAAGGCCTGCAGCTGCTTTTCAATCGCGGCGATCACCTTCGGGTGGCGATGGCCGGTGTTCAGCACGGCGATCCCCGAGGCGAAGTCGATCACTTCATTGCCTTCCACATCCCACAGCGTAGCGTTCTCTGCGCGCTCGGCGTAAAAACCACACATCACGCCCACTCCGCGCGGGGTGGCGTCCTGACGGCGTTGGTTCAATTCTGCGTTTTTCATGCTGTTCTCTCCGGTCGGTGCCAGTTACACGTTTCGTTCACATTCGTGAAACAATGCCGTTTATTTACACAGGATGTGGCCCTATAATCGAGTGCCAGTTACGAATAATTGAGGGATCCAATTGCGCTCATTGAGTGGTGATCTGTTGCTGCAGCGCCTCGGCGAGCAACCCGATGACAAGCTGCACAAGCGGCTTTACAACGCGATCCGCACCAGCATTCTCGACGGCAGCCTGCCGCCCTCCAGCCGCTTGCCCGCTTCGCGCGATCTGGCGCAGGAGCTCAGCCTATCCCGCAACACCGTATTAACCGTTTATGAACAACTGCTGGCGGAAGGCTACGTATCGGCGCGCGCCGGCAGCGGCACCTTCGTCGCCGACACGGTGCCGGACAGCTGCCTCTCCACCGGCGGCGCGCCGGCCGACGGCAGCGGGCAACCGCGCCGCGTCGAACTGTCCGAGCGCGGCGCCACGCTGCTGCACCACGCCAGCGCCAGCCCCAAACAGTGGGGGGCGTTCATTCCCGGCGTGCCCGACGTCAACGCCTTTCCCCATCAGCTGTTCAGCAAGATCCAGGCGCGCCTCAGCCGCCGCCCGGCGCCGCAGCGGCTGACCTACAGCAATCAAGGCGGCAGCCCGGAGCTGCAGCATGCGTTGGTGGAGTATTTACGGGTGGCGCGCTCGGTGCGCTGCTCGCCGGAACAGATCCTGATCACCGAGGGCATTCATCAGGCGATCGATCTGGTGACGCGCATGTTGTGTAATCCGGGGGATGACGCCTGGATCGAAGAGCCGGGCTATTGGGGGATCCGCAATATCCTGCGCATCAATGCGCTGAACATCTGCCCGCTGGCGGTGGACGAAGCCGGGCTGGTGCCGCCGGAGCCGCCGACCACCCCGCCCCGCCTGATTTTCGTCACTCCGTCGCACCAGTATCCGCTCGGCTCGGTGATGAGCTTGGCGCGCCGCCAACGGCTGCTGGCGCTGGCGCGCAACGCCGGCGGCTGGATCGTCGAGGACGACTACGACAGCGAATTCCGCTTTTCCGGCCAACCGATCCCGGCGCTGCAAGGGCTGGAAGCCGACGCGCCGGTGATTTACATCGGCACCTTCAGCAAAACGCTCTATCCGGCGCTGCGCCTCGGCTATGTGGTGTTGCCGCCGCCGCTGGTGCAGGCGCTGAAAACCGCCCACGCCGAGCTGTACCGCGGCGGGCACCTGCTGATCCAGAGCGCGCTGGCGGAGTTTATTCAGGCGGGGCATTACACCGCGCATATCCGCCGCATGCGGCTACTGTATGCCCGGCGGCGCGCTTTCCTGACCGGCTTGATCGAACAGCACCTCGGCAAACAGGCGCTCAGCGAGTTCAACAGCAACGCCGGGCTGCATCTGATCCTCAACCTGCCGGACGAGGCCGACGACGTGGCGATCGCCGCCGCCGCCGGCGCGCGCGGGGTGCTGGTGCGGCCGCTGTCGCGCTACTACATGCAGCCCAACCGCCGGCGCGGCCTGCTGATGGGGTTTGCCTGCGTACCGGAAGAGCAGATGGCCGCCGCCTTCACCCAGTTGCTGGCGTGCATCAACGCGCCCGAAATGAAAAAGGCGGCTCCTTAGGGCCGCCTTCGCGCGTTACCAGGCCTGAAGCCGCCAACCGTCCGCCTGCCGGTGCAGACGGTGCATCGGCCGCAGCGCCTGCAGGAAGTCTTCGTCGTGCGACACCACCAGCATCGCGCCGGGGAAATCCGCCAGGGCGGTTTCGATCGCCAGCGACGACGCCAGATCCAGGTGGTTGGTCGGTTCGTCCAGCAACAGCAGCTGCGCCGGTTGCCGCCGCCACAGCGCGCAGGCCAGCGCCGCCTTCAGCCGTTCGCCACCGCTCAGCGCGCCCAGCGGCAGCGCGATGCGATCGGCGCCAAGCTGCAACTGCGCCAGCCGGGTGCGCAACGCGCCTTCCACCAGCGGCGAATCCTGCAGCCCGAGATGCTCCATCACCGACAGGCTCGGGTCGAGCTGCGACAGGGTTTGATCGAGATAGGCCGTCGACAGCGGGCAATGACAATGGCCGGCAAGCGGCGCCAGCTGGCCGAGAACGGTCTTCAGCAAGGTGGACTTGCCGCAGCCGTTAGGGCCGGTCAACGCCACGCGCATCGGGCCGTCGATCCGCAGATCCAGCGGCGGCGCGCTGACGAACGGCAGTTGCAGCTGTTCGAGCACCAGCACCTGCTTGTTCGCGCTCACATCACTGCCCGGCAGCGCCAGCAACACCGGCTGTTCCTCTTCCACCCGCTGATAAGCCTCGCGCACCGCCGCATCGAGGCTGTCGCGCTGGTCCTGATGCTGTTTGCGCAGCGTGCCGAGGCTCTCCTTCGCCGCCGATTTGTAGGCTACCCGTTCGAAAGAGGCGATATTCAGCGTATCGACGACGCGCAGCGTTTGCGCCGAGCGCCGCTGGCTCATGTCGTGCTCTTTCTGTTGCCGGGCGCGGGTACGGCGGCGTTCCTCGCGCGCATGTTCCAAATCGGCGCGCGCCGCCTGCTGCTCCATGTCGCGCTGGCGGCGGTAGTCGTCGTAGTTGCCGCCGTAGCTGCGCAGCGCGCCGGGCGTCAGTTCGACGATGCGCTCCATACGCCCCAGCAATTGCCGGTCATGGCTGGCGATCAGCAGCCCGCCTTGCCACCGCTCCAGCTGCTGATACAGCCAGGCGCGCCCGGCGCTGTCGAGGTGGTTGGTCGGTTCGTCCAGCAGCAGATAATCCGCCTCCCCCAGAAAAGCGCCGCACAGCGCCGCGCGCATCCGTTCGCCGCCGCTCAGTGAGCTTGCGGCTCGCAGCGGCTCGAAGGCCGGCAACCCGGCGGCGGCAAAGGCGCTTTGCAGGCGATCGTTGAGATCCCAGCGCCCTTCCAGACGATCGATGTCGTCCGCCAACGGCCGCCCCTGCTCGATGCGCGCCAGCGCGGCGAAGACCTCGCCGTAGCCCAGCAGCTGCGCCAGCGTGGTGTTCGCCGCGATCTCCGGCTGCTGCGCAACGTAAGCCAATGCGGCATGGGATTCGACGTGCCCGTTGCCCGGCCGATCCCGCCCAGCGATCAGGCGCAGCAGCTGGGTTTTGCCGACGCCGTTGCGCCCCACTAGGCCGCAGCGCTGCCGATCGAAAGCGAGATCCAGCGGGCCGAACAGCGTTTCGCCGTCAGCAAATTGGCAGGTCAGTTGATGTAAAACGAAATAAGGGGACTGCGCAAAATGAGCCATAAGCACTCCTGAATGAGATCAAAACATTCCCACAGGACGCGAGAGCGCACGGCGTGGGACCAGATATCAACAGGTGTGGTTGTTCATTTTCGGTTATGGCTCCGCAGAGAGAAGGTATTTGCAACGCGCAAAGGTTAACCGATCTTTTGTTCGTTATGCAAACAGTGTCTGAGATTCATGACGTCTATCACATTCGGCGCAACGCAGATTCCCAAGCGGCGCGACAACGGCTAGATTTATCTCATCCGACCACTTGTGTTCACATAATTATAACAACGGGCCCCGATTTCACCCGATGGAGAGTGCAATGAGCAATTACCCTCACCTGCTGGCGCCGCTGGATCTCGGCTTCACTACCCTGAAAAACCGGGTGCTGATGGGATCGATGCATACCGGCCTGGAAGAGCTGCCCGACGGCCCGCAGCGCCTGGCCGCGTTCTATGCCGAGCGCGCCGCCGCCGGCGTGGCGCTGATCGTCACCGGCGGCATCGCCCCGAACGAACAGGGCGTGGTTTTTCGCGGCGGTTCGATCCTCAACAGCGAGGAGCAATTGCCTCACCACCGCCCGGTGACCGAAGCCGTCCACCGGGCGGGCGGCAAAATTGCGCTGCAGATCCTGCACACCGGCCGCTACAGCTATCAACCCAAGCTGGTCGCCCCTTCCGCCCTGCAGGCGCCGATCAACCCGTTTACGCCGAGCGCGCTCAGCGAAGCGGAGATCGAGCAGACCATCGCCGACTTCGCCCGCTGCGCGGCGCTGGCGCAGCAGGCCGGCTACGACGGCGTGGAAGTGATGGGATCCGAAGGCTATCTGATCAACCAATTCTTGACGACGCGCACCAATCAGCGCGACGACCAATGGGGCGGCAGCTTCACCAACCGCATGCGCTTCGCCGTCGAGACCGTCAGGGCGGTGCGCCAGGCGGTGGGCGCGGAGTTCATTCTGATCTACCGGCTGTCGATGCTCGATCTGGTGGAAGACGGCTCCAGTTGGCAGGAGATCGAACAGCTGGCGCTGGCGGTTGAACAGGCGGGCGCCACGATCATCAATACCGGCATCGGCTGGCACGAAGCGCGTATTCCGACTATCGCCACCATGGTGCCGCGGGCCGGGTTCAGTTGGGTGACCCGCAAGCTGATGGGCAAGGTCGGCATCCCGCTGATCACCACCAACCGCATCAACGATCCGGCGGTGGCCGAGCAGGTGCTGGCGGAAGGCTGCGCCGACATGGTGTCGATGGCGCGTCCGTTCCTCGCCGACGCCGCCTTTGTGCAGAAAGCCGCCGAGGGGCGCGCCGACGAGATCAATACCTGCATCGGCTGCAACCAGGCCTGTCTCGACCAGATTTTTGAAGGCAAGCTGACTTCCTGCCTGGTAAACCCGCGCGCCTGCCGCGAAACCGAAATGCCGCTGACGATGGCGGAGAAACCGAAAAAACTGGCGGTGATCGGCGCCGGCCCCGCCGGGCTGGCCTTTGCCACCACCGCCGCCAGCCGCGGCCATCAGGTGACGCTGTTCGACGCCGCCGAGCAGATCGGCGGCCAGTTCAACATCGCCAAGCAGATCCCCGGCAAGGAAGAATTCCATGAAACCCTGCGTTACTTCCGTCGCCAGCTGGCGCTGCGCGAAGTGACGGTCAGGCTGGGCGTCAAGGTCGAGGCGGCGGATTTAAGCGAATTCGACGAAGTGATCCTCGCCTGCGGCATCGTGCCGCGCACCCCGGACATCCCCGGCATCGGCCACGCCAAGGTGCTGAGCTATCTGGACGTGCTGCGCGATAAAAAACCGGTCGGCCAGCGGGTGGCGATCGTCGGCGCCGGTGGCATCGGTTTCGACACCGCCGAGTACCTCAGCCAGCACGGCGTGTCCAGCAGCCTGGATCAGGCGGAATTCAACCGCGAATGGGGCATCGACGGCCGCCTTGAGCAGCGCGGTGGGCTGGCGGTGCAAGGGCCGCAGGCGCCACAGGCCGCGCGGCAAATCTACCTGTTACAGCGCAAAACCAGCAAGGTGGGCGAAGGCCTGGGGAAAACCACCGGTTGGATCCACCGCGCCAGCCTAGCAATGCGCGGCGTGAAGATGCTCAATAGCGTCAGCTATCGACTGATCGACGACGAAGGGCTGCACATCACCCGCGCCGAGCAGGACAGCTGCCTGCCGGTGGACACGGTGGTCATCTGCGCCGGGCAGGAACCGCGCCGCGAACTGCAGCAGCCGCTGCTGGCGATGGGGAAAACCGTGCATCTGATCGGCGGCGCCGACGTGGCCGCCGAGCTGGACGCCCGCCGCGCGATCGATCAGGGGACGCGGCTGGCGATGGCGCTGTAAAAAAGGGGCGCACAGCGCCCCTGACATTGATGACAAACCTCATCCCCATGCCGGGTGGCAGAGAGCAGCGAATAGAAAACAAGGAAAATCAATTTATTGATTTTCGGCTGATAACCACAAAGGGGGGAAAACCACGCTTTTTCCCCCCTTTGTCAACAGCATGAGGGGCGCACAGCGCCCCTTGGTCATCACGCTCAGCGACGCGCGCCGGATTTCACCGCTCTCAAGATCACGAACTTCTTATTCGAGGCCACCAGCGTGCAGTTGCCGAACAGACGCTTGAGCTTCTGGTGATAGTCGAGGTGGCGGTTGCCGACGATGCGCAATTCGCCGCCCACCTGCAGACAGCGCTTGGCGTCGCAGAACATCTGCCAGGCGGTGTGATCGGTAATGGCGTGCTGCTGGTGGAACGGCGGGTTACACAGCACCGCCTGCACGCTTTCGCGCTCGATGCCCGCCAGCGCGTTGTTCACCTCAAACTGGCAGCGATCCAGCTCTTGCGGCAGGTTGTGCTCCACGTTCAGTTCGCTGGAGGCCACCGCCATGTAAGATTCATCGACGAAGGTCACCTGCGCTTCCGGGTTTTGCGCCAGCGCCGTCAGGCCAATCACGCCGTTGCCGCAGCCCAGATCGACGATATGGCCGTTCAGGCCGCGCGGCAGATGCTCCATAAACAGGCGCGCGCCGATATCCAGGCTGCCGCGCGAGAAGACGTTAGCGTGGTTATGGATAAGCCAATCGGTGCCGTCCAGCGGCCAGTCGGTGGTTTCCGCCGCCGCCGGCGGGACGATGTCCGCCGCCTGGCAGAAGATCAGGCGCGCTTTCTTCCACGCCAGGCTGGTGCGCGTCGGGCCCAGCACCTTTTCAAACAGCTGCATCGTCGAGGTGTGCACGTCGCGCGCCTTGGCGCCGGCGACGATCAGCGTGTCTTCGGTCACGACGTGGCGCAGCGCGCGCAGCTGCTGCTCCAGCAGCGCCAGCGCCTTCGGCACGCGAATCAACACCACCGCCGGCGCCGCCGGCAGCTCGGCCAGGCTGTCCAGCAGCGTAACCTGCTCGGGATCCAGCCCGTTGAGCTTGAGGTTGTGGCGCGTCGCCAGTTGGCTCATGTAGGAGTCGCTGACGCTGTAAGGGCGATGCGCGTGCAGCGCACAGGCCAGGGTGCCGAAGTTATCGTTGAAAATCAGCACCGGACGGCCGCCGATATCTACGTTTTCAAGCTGTTGCAGCAGATATTCGTCCGCCGCTTCCCACGCCTGCAGTTGGGTGGATTCTTCCTGTTGGGGATAACGCTCCAGCTCAAGTTGCTGTGTTCCCAGATCGAGTTGGCTCATTGCCCCTCCTGACTGATAAAATTTGGGCTGTTTATCCCCTAAAAACGCCCGTCAGTAAAATGTTTTTTCGGATAAATTGCGTATTGCGCCGCGTATCTGAAAACCCGCGCCCCTTTTCTCCTTGAACAACATTAACCTTTCCCTCCCGAGCACCCATGTCGACGTTTTTTTAACCTGACGGGGTGTAACTTTAAATGTTACACTGCCAGTCCCTATGGAAGGGGGAAAGCATGATTAAATCTTTCCGCGATCGCTACCTGGAGCAGTTCTATCTGGGAGGCAGACGCAGCCGTCTGATCCCCGGTGCGCTCGAGCGGCAGTTGGCCAGAAAACTCGATATGTTGGCCGCCGCGCAGCAAGAGCGTGATTTGCATCACCCCACGGGTAACTATTACAAACGGCTATCCGGGCCATTTCAGGGATGGTCAAGCCTGCGCGTCAATATGCACTGGCGGCTGATGTTCCAGTGGCGGCATGATGCCGCTGAAAAAATTTACCTCGATCCTCACCAAGATACCTGAACGAGGGGGAACCAATGTTGGAAACCACGACTCGCGAACCCACCACGGTGGGAGAAGTGCTGCAGGAAGAATATTTAACGCCGCTAGGCATCGGCCAGGAGGAACTGGCAAAGGTCTTGGGCGTCACCCGCGCCACCGTCAATCGCCTGTGCAACGGGCATCGACGCATGAGCGTTGCCGAGGCCAATCTGTTTGCCGATCTGTTCGAAACGACCGCTGACTTTTGGCTAAACCTGCAGGCGGCACACGATCGCTGGGAAGCCAGACAGTCCGATGCGCAGCGTGTGCGGCTGCGGCCAATCAAAGAAATACTGGGGCGCAATATCACTCATGCATGACACCGAACTCGCCTACCTGCAAGGCTACCCAACGCATCTGCAAAGCCAGGTGCAGCAACTGATCCATCAGAATCGGCTGGGAGACGTGCTGCTGCAGCGCTACCCGCAGGTGCACGGCTGCACCACCGACAAGTCGCTGTATCAGTTTACCGTCGATCTGAAAAATCAGTATCTGCGCAACGCCCAGCCGCTGAGCAAGGTGGCCTACGACAGCAAGATCCACGTCATGAAGCACGCGCTTGGCCTGCACACCGCCATCTCGCGCGTGCAGGGCGGCAAGCTGAAGGCCAAGGCGGAAATCCGCGTGGCGACGGTGTTCAAGGTCGCGCCCGAACCCTTTTTGCGCATGATCGTGGTGCATGAGCTGGCGCACCTGAAAGAGAAAGATCACAACAAGGCGTTCTACAGCCTGTGCTGCCATATGGAGCCGGATTACCATCAGCTGGAGTTCGATACCCGGCTGTATCTGACGCACCTTTCGCTGTTCGGCGAGCTGTATGCATAGCGAGTGAGGGCGTGATAATCTGCGGTTTTAGGCCTGGACCGGAGCTCGCCATGATTCGCTTTGCCGTCGTCGGCACCAACTGGATTACGGAACGTTTTATCGATGCCGCCCATGAAAGCGGCAAACTCAAGCTGAGCGCCGTGTATTCACGCTCGCTGGAACAGGCGCAGGCGTTTGGCGCCAACTATCAGGTCACGCAGTTTTTCGACTCGCTCGAGGCGATGGCGCAGTCTGACGCCATAGACGCGGTGTATATCGCCAGCCCCAATTCCCTACACTGCCCACAATCGCTGCTGTTTCTGCGCCATAAAAAGCACGTGATCTGCGAAAAACCGCTGGCCTCCAACCAGCGCGAAGCGGAACAGCTGGTCGCCTGCGCGCGGGAAAACCAGGTGGTGCTGTTCGAGGCGTTCAAAAGCGCCTATCTACCGAATTTCCTGGCTCTGCAACAGGCATTGCCGAAGGTCGGCCGGCTGCGCAAAGCCTTTATCAACTATTGCCAATACTCTTCGCGCTACCCGCGCTACCTGGCCGGCGAGAATCCCAACACCTTTAACCCGCAGTTTTCCAACGGCTCGATCATGGACATCGGCTACTACTGCCTGGCCAGCGCGGTAGCGCTGTTCGGCGCGCCGCAGTCGGTGCTGGCCAGCGCCACGCTGCTCGATACCGGCGTGGACGCCCACGGCACCGTCTGCCTGAACTACGGCGATTTCGACGTCACGCTTTCCCATTCCAAGGTCAGCGACTCGGCACTCCCCAGCGAGATCCAGGGGGAAGAAGGCACGCTGATTATCGACAAGATTTCCGAGTGCCAGGGCGTGGCGCTGACGCCGCGCGGCGGCAACCGGCAGGACCTGAGCCAGACTCAGCACATCAACACCATGCTGTATGAAGCGCTGGCCTTCGCCGAGCTGGTTGAGCAGCGTCAGGTGGAACATCCGGGGCTGGAGAATTCGCTGATCGTCGCCCGCCTGCTGACCGACATCCGCCGCCAGACCGGCGTCGTCTTCCCCGCCGACGGAGAATGAGATGAAACCGCTGCTCGTGATGCAAACCGGCGACGCGCCGCAGGCCATTCGTCAGGAACTGGCCAACTTTGAAGGCATGTTCCTGCAACAGGGCAACATCGACGCCGAACGCGCGCACATCGTTCATCTGCCCGCCGGCGACCGGCCGTTGCCGCCGGCCGCCTATTGCGGCGTGGTCATCACCGGCTCGCCGGCGATGGTGACCGAACGGCTGCCGTGGAGCGAGGCGGCCGCCGAATGGCTGCGTCAGGCGATGGCGATCAAACTGCCGCTGTTCGGCGTCTGCTACGGCCACCAACTGTTGGCCTACGCGCTCGGCGGCGAAGTGGGCTATCACCCGCAGGGCATGGAGGTCGGCACGCTGGAGATCGAACTGCTGCCCGCCGCGGCCGACGATCGGCGGCTCACCCTGCTGCCGCCGCGATTCAAGGCCAATCTTATCCACTCGCAGAGCGTGCTGACGCCGCCCGCCGGCGCGCAGACGCTGGCGCGTTCGCAGCAGGACGCGCACCAGATCCTGCGCTATGGCGATCACGCTCTGACCACCCAGTTCCACCCGGAATTCAACGGCGCGGTGATGAGCCAGTATCTGCAGTGGCTCGGCGAACTGCATCCTGAGCAGCAAGCCCGCTATCAACAGCAACAACAACAGGTTAGCGACACGCCGTTCAGCCGCCTGCTGCTGCAGGGATTCGTCGTCAGCCTCGGCGCGCAAAAAGCGATGGCCGGCTAACGCGATTCACGTTGACCGCCGACACATTTTGCATTACTTTCTGCTCTGCAAAGGGGAGTAACTTCATTGCCGGTCAATCGTCATTACGATGCGCAAGCATCCGGTTACCGGGCAACCTGATGTCAAAGGTGTAACCACCTTCATCAACGTTGTAAGTGAGACCTTGCCGGAAGGCGAGGTTTGCTTGCAGCGTTCACAGAGCGGCTGGCGTCTTCCGACGTTGGCCGTTTTTGTTTTTGAAGGATACCTCTGATGATGAATTCCGTTGGCACACCGTGGTTATGGGGCAGCTTCGCCGCCGTCATAGTCGTGATGCTCGCAATCGATCTCCTGTTGCAGGGCCGTAAAGGCGCGCACACCATGTCTATGAAGCAGGCCGCCAGCTGGTCGCTGGTGTGGGTCAGCCTCTCCCTGCTGTTCAATTTCGGTTTCTGGTACTACCTGAATGAAACCGCCGGGCGCGCCGTCGCCGATACCCAGGCGCTGGCCTTCCTCACCGGCTACCTGATCGAAAAAGCGCTGGCGGTGGATAACGTGTTCGTCTGGCTGATGCTGTTCAGCTACTTCGCCGTGCCGGCCAACCTGCAGCGGCGAGTGCTGATCTACGGCGTGCTGGGGGCGATCGTGCTGCGTACCATCATGATCTTCGCCG
This sequence comes from Serratia sp. TSO36, assembly GCF_057808395.1. Taxonomy (NCBI): domain Bacteria; kingdom Pseudomonadati; phylum Pseudomonadota; class Gammaproteobacteria; order Enterobacterales; family Yersiniaceae; genus Serratia; species Serratia sp. TSO36. The sequence continues at coordinate 253,677 of NZ_JBJZOU010000024.1, forward strand.
GTAGCTGGCTGGTCAGCCAGTTCCAGTGGCTGCTGTATCTGTTCGGCGCCTTCCTGCTGTTCACCGGTATCAAAATGGCGCTGGCGAAGGAAGATGACTCGGCGATCGGCGACAAGCCGCTAGTGAAATGGCTGCGCAGCCACTTGCGCATGACCGACAACCTGGAAGGCGAGCGCTTTTTCGTGCGCCGCAACGGCATCCTGTTCGCCACCCCGCTGGTGCTGGTGCTGATCCTGGTCGAACTGAGCGACGTGATCTTCGCGGTGGACAGCATCCCGGCGATCTTCGCCGTGACCACCGATCCGTTCATCGTCCTGACCTCCAACCTGTTCGCCATCATGGGCCTGCGCGCCATGTACTTCCTGCTGGCCAACGTAGCGGAACGTTTCTCGATGCTGAAATACGGTCTGTCGGTGATCCTGGTGTTTATCGGCATCAAGATGCTGATTATCGACTTCTTCCACATCCCGATCGGCGTGTCGCTCGGCGTGGTGGCAGGCATCCTGACGCTTACCTTGCTGATCAACGCCTGGGTCAATCGCCGCAACGATCGCCTGGCGAAGAAATAACCACAATCTGTTATCCGGGGCGCTAGTCGCCCCGCGATTGTTTGGCAATTCCCCCAAAACGCCAAACGTTATTGCGATCACACAAATGTAACCAGTATGTTATCAAGTGTTGATCCGCGCTCAGAATTTCATCCCCGCCTCTTTCCAACATCATTCGATTGCTGAATACTGATTCGGCAAACACACTTAGTTACAGAATCATATAAAGCTACCCGGCGTCGTTCCCGCCGTGGCGGCCAGATAACATCAGGAAGAAAGCACTATGCAAAAACTATTACAAAGGATCATGCAGGGTAGCCTGGTCAAACAAATCATGGTCGGCCTGGTGGCCGGCATTCTGGTGGCGCTGGTTTCGCCGGCAGCCGCGGCGGCCGTCGGCCTGCTCGGCACCCTGTTCGTCGGCGCGCTGAAAGCGGTAGCGCCACTGCTGGTGCTGATACTGGTGATGGCCTCGATCGCCAACCATAAACAGGGGCAGAAAACCAACATTCGCCCCATCCTGTTCCTCTATCTGCTGGGCACCTTCGCTGCGGCGCTGGTGGCGGTCGTCGTCAGCTTTATCTTCCCTTCCACGCTGGCGCTGACCACCGGCGCAACCGACATCACCCCGCCAGGCGGCATCGTGGAGGTGATGAAGGGCCTGTTGATGAGCGTGGTGGCCAACCCGTTCCATGCGCTGATTAACGCCAACTACATCGGCATTCTGGCGTGGGCCGTCGGGCTGGGGCTGGCGCTGCGCCACGCTTCCGAAACCACCAAGGGGCTGATCAACGACATGTCCCATGCGGTCACGCTGGTGGTGCGCGCGGTGATCCGCTGTGCGCCGCTCGGCATCTTCGGCCTGGTGGCCTCCACGCTGGCGGAAACCGGTTTCGGCGCGCTGTGGGGCTACGCCCAATTGCTGATGGTGTTAATCGGCTGCATGCTGCTGGTGGCGCTGGTGCTCAACCCGCTGATCGTTTACTGGAAGATCCGCCGCAATCCGTATCCGCTGGTGTTCGCCTGCCTGCGCGAGAGCGGCGTGACCGCCTTCTTCACCCGCAGCTCCGCCGCCAACATCCCGGTGAACATGGAGCTGTGCAAGAAGCTGAACCTGAATGAGGACACCTACTCGGTTTCCATCCCGCTGGGCGCCACCATCAACATGGCCGGCGCGGCGATCACCATCACCGTACTGACGCTGGCGGCGGTAAACACGCTGGGCATCGCGGTGGACGTTCCGACCGCTCTGCTGCTGAGCGTGGTGGCCGCCCTCTGCGCCTGCGGCGCCTCCGGCGTGGCCGGCGGCTCGCTGCTGCTGATCCCGCTGGCTTGCAACATGTTCGGCATTCCGAACGACGTGGCGATGCAGGTGGTAGCGGTCGGCTTTATCATCGGCGTACTGCAGGATTCGGCGGAAACCGCCCTCAACTCCTCCACCGACGTGCTGTTCACCGCCGCGGCCTGCCAGGCGGAAGATCAACGGCTGGCGAACGAAGACCCGCTGAAGGTGCGTTAATCCCACCTGTCGGCATCGAAAAGGCGCTCTTTCGAGCGCCTTTTTTGTCAGCCTTACAGCGTCACCCCGCTTTTAAAGATCGCCAGCTCACGGAAATCGTTGGCTTCATTACGCGCCGGGCGGCCGTTGGCGATCTCGACGATCAGATCGACGAAGCGGCCGAGCAAAGTCTCCATCGCCACGCCGTGGATCAGGCCGCCGGCGTCGAAATCGATCCAGTGCGGTTTCTTCGCCGCCAGCTCGCTGTTGGTCGCCAGCTTCACTGTCGGCACAAAGCCACCGTACGGCGTGCCGCGCCCGGTGCTGAACAGCACCATATGGCAGCCGGCGCCGGCCAGCGCGCTGGTCGCCACCGCATCGTTGCCCGGCGCGCTGAGCAGATTCAACCCCGGCACGCGCAGCCGCTCACCGTACTTCAGCACGTCCACCACCTGGCTAAGGCCCGCTTTTTGGGTGCAGCCGAGCGATTTCTCCTCCAGCGTGGTAATGCCGCCGGCCTTGTTGCCCGGCGACGGGTTCTCATAAATCGGCTGTTGATGGGCGATGAAATAGCGTTTGAAATCGTTGATCATGTCGACGGTTTTGTCGAAAGTCTCCCCATCGCGGCAGCGGCTCATCAGGATGCGCTCGGCGCCGAACATCTCCGGCACTTCGGTCAGCACCGTGGTGCCGCCATTGGCGATCACATAGTCGGAAAAACGCCCCAGCAGCGGGTTGGCGGTGATGCCCGACAATCCGTCCGAACCGCCGCACTCCAGGCCGAACTTCAGCTCGCTCAGGCGGCCCGGCTCACGGCGATCGTGGCGCATCTCCCGGTACAGCTCGTGCAGCAGCGCCAGCCCGGCCTCCACCTCGTCGTCCTGCTGTTGGCACACCATAAAGCGCAGCCGCCGCTCGTCCGCCATCCCCAGCGTGGCGCGAAAGGCCTCCACCTGATTGTTCTCGCACCCTAGCCCGATCACCAGCACCGCGCCGGCGTTGGGATGGCGCGCCATGTTTTGCAGCATGATGCGGGTGTTGGCATGATCCTGTCCCAGCTGCGAGCAACCGAACGGATGGCTGAACAGATGCACGCCGTCGATCCCCTCCGCCTGCGTTTGCTGCAAAAAACGCTGCTGGATCTGGCGGGCGATGCCGTTGACGCAGCCGACGGTCGGCACGATCCACAGTTCGTTGCGGATCCCCACGTCGCCGCCGGCCCGGCGGTACAGCTGCACCTCGCGATCCGCCGCCTGCGGCGGCAACGTAGGGAACTGCGGCTGGTAACGGTAGCTGTCCAGATCGCTCAGGTTGGTTTTGGCGTTTTGCGAATGGATATGTTCCCCAGGCCCGATGGCCGCGAGCGCTTGGCCGATCGGCTGGCCATATTTGATGATGTCCTCGCCCTTTGCGATCGGGCCGAGCGCAAACTTGTGCCCGCGCGCCACCGGCTGTACCAGCGGAACGGCTACGCCTGCCAGCTCAACCGTTTCTCCGGCGGCCAGGTCGCGCAGCGCCACCGCCACGTTATCCTGCTCGTGAATCTTTATCGTACTTTGCATAAACCGGTCCCGGATAACGGCTACGCCAGGTCAATGGCGAAATAGTCTTTGGCGTTGTCGAAGCAGATATTTTTCACCATTCCGCCCAGCAGCGCGATATCGGCCGGCGCTTCGCCGTCCGTCACCCAGCGGCCGATCATCTGGCAAAGGATGCGACGGAAGTATTCATGGCGCGTATACGACAGGAAACTGCGACTGTCGGTCAGCATGCCGACGAAGCGGCTCAGCAGCCCGAGCTGCGCCAGCTGCGTCATTTGGCGCTGCATGCCGTCCTTCTGATCGTTGAACCACCAGCCGGAGCCGAACTGCATCTTGCCCGGCGTGCCTTCCCCCTGGAAATTGCCGATCATGGTGCCAATCACTTCGTTATCGCGCGGATTGAGGCAATAAAGAATGGTTTTCGGCAGGCCGCCCTGCCGCGCCTGGGCATCCAGCAGCCGCGACAGCGGCTCCGCCAGCGGCCGATCGTTGATCGAGTCGAAGCCGATATCCGGCCCGACGGCGGCCAGCATGCGGCTGTTGTTATTGCGCAGCGCGCCGATATGGTACTGCTGCACCCAGCCGCGGCGCCGGTATTCGCCGGCCAGGAACAGCAGCACTGCGCTTTTGAACTGGGCGCTCTGTTCCAGGGTCGGCAGCTCGCCGTTCAGGCGGCGCAGCAGGATCGCATCCAGCGCCGCTTCGTCAGCCTCGCCGAACACCACCACGTCCAGCGCATGATCGGCCACCTTGCAACCGTGGGCGGCGAAGTGATCCATGCGCTTGTACAGTGCGTCGCACAGCGCGCTGAAGCGGCCGATGGCGGTGTCCGCCGCCGCCTCCAGCTGCCGCAGATAGTCGTTGAAGCCAGGCGCATCGATGGCGAAGGCCTTGTCCGGCCGCCAGCTCGGCAACACCTTGATATCGAAGCTATGATCGTCGGCGATCGCCCGATGGTGGCGCAGATCGTCGATCGGATCGTCGGTGGTGCCGACCATTTTCACGTTCATCTGCCGCATGATGCCGCGCGCGCGAAACTCATCCTGCGCCAGCAGCGCATTGCCGCGCTGCCAGATCTCATCCGCCGTGGCCGGCGACAGCAGCGTTCCGGTGATGCCGAACGGCCGGCGCAGCTCCAGATGCGTCCAGTGATAGAGCGGATTGCCGATGGTGTGCGGCACCGTGGCGGCCCAGGCGTCGAATTTCTCGCGATCGCCCGCATCGCCAGTGCACAGCCGCTCCGCCACGCCGTTGGTGCGCATCGCCCGCCATTTGTAGTGATCCCCCCGCAGCCAGATATCGTACAGGTTGCTGAAGCGGGTATTCTCCGCAATCTGCTGCGGCGGCAAATGGCAGTGGTAATCGAAAATCGGCTGGTGCGCCGCATAGTCGTGATACAAACGCCGGGCAAATTCGCTGTCCAGCAGGAAATCTTCGCTCAAAAACGTCGCCATCTCGGGCTCCTTACCTTACTTGCCGTGCGGCACAGGGATCGAATCACAAAAGTTATCACACCAATTCTAGCGAGCGTCCAGCAAATTTTTCCCGCCATCTGTCATTTTGCTGTCCTTTAATCCCTTTTTCGCTCATTTTTACGACAAGCGTGTGGCATAAATGCGCTATTTCATCGGCGACAGTATCGCTCAGGCGAATAATTCCTTTTGTGATATCACTCAACTTTTAAACCTGTATGACAGGTTATTGTCTCGCCAGCCGCATCGTCGGCCATACCTTCAAACGGGGAGACATTTCGGATGCGTAAAATTAAAGGGTTACGCTGGTACATGATCGGGCTGGTGACCGTCGGCACCGTGCTGGGTTACCTGACCCGCAACGCAATCGCCGTGGCGGCGCCGACGCTGGAAGATACGCTGCACATCACCACCCAGCAGTATTCCTATATCGTCGCTGCCTACTCCGCCTGCTACACCGTGATGCAGCCGGTGGCGGGCTATGTGCTGGACGTGCTGGGCACCAAGGTCGGCTACGCCATGTTCGCCATTCTGTGGGCGCTGTTCTGCATGGGCACCGCGCTGGCCAACAGCTGGGGCGGCCTGGCGCTGGCGCGCGGCGCGGTCGGCATGGCCGAGGCGGCGATGATCCCCGCCGGGCTGAAGGCCAGCAGCGAGTGGTTTCCGGCCAAAGAGCGTTCGATCGCCGTCGGCTATTTCAACGTGGGTTCGTCGATCGGCGGCATGATCGCCCCGCCGCTGGTGGTGTGGGCCATCGTGGCGCACAGCTGGGAGATGGCGTTCATCATCACCGGCGTGCTGAGCCTGATCTGGGCCATCTGCTGGCTGCTGTTCTACAAGCACCCGAAAGATCAGAAGAAACTGAGCCAGGAAGAGCGTCGTTACATCCTCGAAGGCCAGGAAGCGCAGCACCAGACCTCTAACGCCAAAAAAATGTCCGCCTGGCAGATCGTGCGCAACCGCCAGTTCTGGGGCATCGCGCTGCCGCGCTTTCTGGCGGAGCCGGCCTGGGGCACCTTCAACGCCTGGATCCCGCTGTTCATGTTCAAGGCCTACGGTTTTAACCTGAAAGAGATTGCCATGTTCGCCTGGATGCCGATGCTGTTCGCCGATCTCGGCTGCATCGTCGGCGGCTACCTGCCGCCGCTGTTCCAGAAGTATTTCAAGGTCAATCTGATCGTCTCGCGCAAGCTGGTGGTGACGATGGGGGCGGTGTTGATGATCGGCCCCGGCATGATTGGCCTGTTCACCAGCCCTTACGCGGCTATCGCGCTGTTATGCGTCGGCGGCTTCGCCCATCAGGCGCTGTCCGGCGCGCTGATCACCCTCTCTTCCGACGTGTTCGGCCGCAATGAGGTGGCGACCGCCAACGGCCTGACCGGCATGGCAGCCTGGACCGCCAGCACGCTGTTCGCGCTGGTGGTCGGCGCCCTGGCGGACACTCTCGGCTTCAGCCCGCTGTTCGCCGCGCTGTCGGTCTTCGATATTCTCGGCGCCATCGTCATCTGGACGGTGCTGCAAAACCGCCCGGCCGCCGAAGCGCAGCCGGCCGCACTGCAGCCGTCTCCGGCGCGCAGCTGATCCCGCCGCCCGGCCGCCACGCCGGGCCTTCTGCTCCTCTGGCAGCGGTGCCGAATAAGTGGTATAACAAATCCGATGGCCACGCGCCCCTTCCCACCGCACCGTATAGAGCATTCACTATGGAATTCACTGAAACCAGACGCCTGTATCAGCAACTGGCCGCCGAGCTTAAACAACGCATCGAAAGCGGCCGCTACCCGGTGGGCGACAAGCTGCCGGCCGAGCGATACATCGCCGAAGAGATGAATGTCAGCCGCACCGTGGTGCGCGAAGCGATCATCATGCTGGAAGTGGAAGGCTATGTGGACGTGCGCAAGGGATCCGGGATCCACGTGGTGTCCAACCAGCAAAAACACCTGGTGGTGCCGGGCGACAGCATCGAGTTCGCCACCGCCGGCCCGTTTGAGCTGCTGCAGGCGCGCCAGCTGATCGAAAGCAACATCGCCGAATTCGCCGCCACCCAGGTGACCAAGCAAGATATCGTGCAGCTGATGGAGATCCAGGAGCACGCCCGCAAAGAGGATCGCTTTCGCGACTCGCAGTGGGATCTGAAGTTCCACGTGCAGGTGGCGCTGGCCACCCAGAACACCGCCATGGCCACCATCGTGGAAAAAATGTGGGTGCAGCGGGTCAACAACCCTTACTGGAAGAAACTGCACGAGCATATCGACGAACGTTCGATCGCCAGCTGGTGCGACGATCACGATCAGATCCTCAAGGCGCTGATGCGCAAAGATCCTTACGCCGCCAAACTGGCGATGTGGCAGCACCTGGAAAACACCAAGCAGATGCTGTTCAACGCCACCAGCGACGATTTCGAATACAATGCCGACCGCTATCTGTTCGCCGAGAATCCGGTGGTGCATCTGGATGGCGTGAGCCACGAACCGAAATAGCCACGGCGGTCAAAAACCGTCGGCTTATGTCAGGTAATGTAAAATCCGCTGAATCGATGCCGGAACCGCCGTTTGCCGTGTACTATTTCACCGTCGGCAACGTAGATTTCCCTGTTGCCAATCGTGCTATTTTGGTAGAGTTAGCCCACTTTTTTACCCATTGCTGCGGGGGCGGGACGCGAATAAATGCGCTGGTTGTTTGCCATGCTGATTGCTGTTTTTTGCTGGACCGGTTCGGTCTCCGGCCAACAGCTATGCGTGGCGTCACCCAAGCCAACCCCCAGCGCGCTGAGCAGCCTGCCGCTGCTGGCGGAGCCGGCGCTTTCCCCCTATGATCATGTGTATCGGGCACCGGCCGAAGCGCGCCGCAAAGCCCCCGGCAAGTTGCCGCTGCTGCTGCCCAGAGCGCACTCTTTCCCCGGTTCGCTGCTCGCATCCTCCCTGCCGGCGCCGGTCTATACCTTGGCCGCAGAGCCGGGCTACCGAATTCGCTTCCCCCGCCAGGACACTCCGGCTCCCAACCGGCTTGCCCAGGTCGACTGGATGCTGGACGCCTCCAGGCAACAGAGTCGGCAGGCCGGCTGGAAAGAAAGTAACATGCAGTACCGTGGCACGCTGACTTATCACCTATGACCGGTGTCGCACCGCTAAAAACCTTAAAGCAACGCCGTTTCATCGTTATCAGCATTCAGGATCGCCGCGCGCTTTCAGCCCACGCCCGTTCCGCCGCTGAGATAAAAATAAACAATGACGTTTTAGGAACACCGGATGGACATCATTAAAGAACTGATACATGCCCTGTGGCAGCAGGATTTTGAGACGCTGGCGAACCCTTCGTTGGTGTGGACCCTCTACATCCTGCTGTTCATGATTCTGTTTTTGGAAAACGGCCTGCTGCCGGCCGCTTTCCTGCCGGGTGACAGCCTGCTGATCCTGGTCGGCGTGCTGATCGCCAAAGGCACCATGGGCTTCCCGCTGACCATCGTCATCCTGACCGTCGCCGCCAGCCTGGGATGCTGGGTCAGCTACATACAGGGCCGGTGGCTCGGCAATACGCGAACGGTGCAAGGCTGGCTTTCGCACCTGCCGGCCCACTACCATCAACGCGCTCACAACCTGTTCCACCGCCACGGGCTTTCCGCCCTGCTGGTCGGCCGCTTCCTGGCCTTCGTGCGCACCCTGCTGCCGACCATCGCCGGCCTGTCCGGCCTGAGCAACGCGCGCTTCCAGTTCTTCAACTGGATGAGCGGCCTGCTGTGGGTCTTGATCCTGACGACGCTGGGCTTCGCGCTGGGCAAAACCCCGGTGTTTCGCAAGTATGAAGATCAGCTGATGTTCTGCCTGATGATGTTGCCGCTGGTATTGTTGGTGGTCGGGTTGATCGGCTCGTTGATCGTGCTGTGGCGCAAGAAACGCGCCAGCGGCCAGAACCCGGGGAAAGGGGCGTGACAGCAAAGCGCCCGCGCTGGCAATACGTCCTGATGATCGCGCTCGCCCTGCTGGCGTTGGCGACGCTGTTGGTGCCCTGCATGGTGCGCACCGAGAGCGAGCTGCGCATTCGCGCCAGCCAGCAAGGGCTGTCGCTGCCCGACGGTTTTTACGTCTACCAGCGCCTGGATGAGCGCGGCATCCGCATCAAAAGCATCACGCCGGAAGGCGATGGCCTGGTGATCCGTCTGGATTCGCCGGAGCAGCAGTTGCTGGCGCGCGAAGCGCTGCAAACCATCCTGCCGCCCGGTTACCACATCGCGTTGAGCGAGTCCCCCGTGCCGTCGCATTGGGTACGCGAATTTGCGCGTTCCCCACTCAATCTGGGATAATCCCCCTTCATATGAAGGGGTTTCCTTTCATTGCATTATTTTCATTTTCATTCGCACCGATTAGCTCAAGAATTAATCAGTCAGCACCGAGTCACGGCTGATTCTTTGGGGGCGCGCCGGTTTCATGACTATGCTGAAGGGTAACTTCAGCCGGCGATGAACGCCCTCCTCTCGCGCTGCCGCCTTTGGCAGTCAGGAAAGCGGATGCCTGTTCAGGCATCCCATGAAAAGGAACTGAAAGATGAAATTACGCCATTCACTGTTACTGCTGTTGCCACTCTGCACGCTGCCGGCCCTCGCTTCGGCCGCTGAGGGCGGCTGCGCCGCCAAAGCGCAAGACATCCAGCAGCAAATCGACTATGCCACCCAGCACGGCAACACCCACCGCGTGGACGGGCTGAAAAAAGCGCTGAGCGAAGTGCAGACTCACTGTACCGAAGCCGGCCTGCAGGCCGAACGCCAGAAAAATATCGCGGAGAAACAGCGCAAGGTCGACGAGCGCCGGCAGGAGCTGAAAGAAGCGCAGCAAACCGGCAAGCTGGACAAGGTCGCCAAGAAGCAGCAGAAGCTGGCGGAAGCGCAGGCTGAGCTGAAACGCGCCCAGGCGGAATAATTTTTTTACACCAGCGGATTTATCGATGAGAGCCCCATCACACGGGATTTCTTAAGCATATGGAATTGATGTCTGGTGTTATCTGCTGGCCATCACCCCTTTGCTCCGGCGAAAAAATCCGCTATGTTAAAAGTCTGTCGAAATAAACGTTAAGGAATAATCACATGGCACATGATTCAAATGCAGAAAACTTACGCGCTGAACTGAAGTCCTTAGCCGATACGCTGGAGGAAGTGCTGAACTCCTCTACCGACAAGCCGAAAGCCGAGCTGGAGAAGCTGCGCTCGAAGGCGGAAGGCGCGCTGAAAGAGACCCGCGCTCGCCTGAGCGACGCCGGTGACAAGCTGGCTTCGCAAACCAAGCAGATCGCCGGCCAGGCCGACGATTATGTGCGCGACAACCCGTGGACCGGCATCGGCATCGGCGCGGCGGTCGGCGTGGTGTTGGGCGTGCTGCTCGCGCGTCGTTAATCATGGCTGAACAACCGCAAGTGCGCGCGCAGGGCCCCGCTAAAGGGGTCCTGGATATCGGTCAGCGCATCATCACGATCCTGGTCGGCATGGTGGAAACCCGTGTCCGGCTGGCGGTGGTCGAGCTGGAAGAGGAGAAAGCCAACCTCATTCAGCTGCTGATCATGGCCGGTATGACGCTGCTGTTCACCGCCTTCGGTTTGATGAGCCTGTTGATCCTGATCTTTTGGGCCATCGATCCGGTCTACCGGCTGGTGGCGCTGGGCGCCACGACCGGCGTGCTGCTGTTCCTGGCCGTGGTCGGCACCATCTGGACGCTGGTCAAGGCCCGTCGCACCACGCTGCTCGGCGCCACGCGCAAGCAGCTGGAACTCGATCGGGCCGAACTGGAGCGCGAGCCATGAGCCGCCGCCGCTACCTGGAATGGAAAAAAGAGAGGCTGATTCGCCAGATCCAGCAACAGCGTCTGGATCTGGCCGAACACAAGTCTCTGTGGCTGGAAAAGACCGAACGCATTGACCGCGGCTGGCAAACGGTGTTTGGCCTGCGCCGCTATCTGGTGCTCGGTTCCAGCGTCATGGCGCTGTACGGCATCCGCCACCCCAGCAAGATGATCCGCTGGTCGCGCCGCGCTTTCGGCGCATGGAGCGCTATCCGCCTGTTTAAAAAGACCTTCTCCGCCAAGTAAGCGCCGCGCTTTTCCTTCAAACATCCTGTTGCTCCGCCCTCGTTTTCCCCCTAAAACAGCGCTGCTTATCCCGAGGGCCGGGCAACCTGCTGACAAGCGCCAGTTTATTAGCACGCTAAAGATTCAGATTTTTTGAAAAATTACGACAGTTTTACTTGCTAACAACCTGAGCACTTCCCGCTTAACATTCACTCCATCAATTCGAGACGGAGCGGACAGGGTAAGAGACCCGCTACGCCGCCCGTTGATATGACTACCGCCGAACAGGCACACAAAAACACGTTGGAGTAGATGATGAAAAAATTAGAAGATACAGGTTTGTTGGTTGCTCGTATTCTGATGCCAATCCTGTTTATCGTGGCAGGCTACGGCAAAATGGGTGACGCTTATGCCGGTACCCAACAGTACATGCAATCGATGGGCGTGCCTGGCTTCTTGCTGCCGCTGACCATCCTGCTGGAATTTGGCGGCGGTCTGGCGATCCTGTTCGGCTTCCTGACCCGCACCGTGGCGCTGTTCACTGCCGGTTTCACCATTCTGACCGCGCTGCTGTTCCACACTGACTTTGCGGAAGGCGTAAACCAGCTGATGTTCATGAAAAACCTGACCATCGCCGGCGGCTTCATCGTGTTGGCGGTTGCAGGCCCGGGCGGCTTCAGCATCGACCGTCTTCTGAACAAGAAATGGTAATCTAAACTGTCATTCAGGGCCCGGCATGCCGGGCCCTGTCGCTTTTCACTCGGACACCAAGGAGATTCCCATGGGACAACTCGTCGATGGCGTTTGGCAAGACATCTGGTATGACACCAAATCTACCGGCGGCCGTTTCAAACGTTCAACCGCTCAGTTTCGCAATTGGGTGACCGCCGACGGTCAGCCGGGCGAACACGGCGCGGGCGGCTTCCAGGCCGAAGCGGGCCGTTATCACCTGTACGTTTCTCTCGCCTGCCCCTGGGCGCACCGCACGCTGCTGATGCGCAAACTGAAAGGGCTGGAGCAGATCATTCCGGTCTCGGTGGTGCACCCGCTGATGCTGGAAAACGGCTGGACCTTCGGCCAGGATTTTCCTGAAACCACCGGCGATCCGCTGTATCACGCCGACTTCCTGTATCAGATCTACCTGCAGGCCGATCCGCACTACAGCGGGCGCGTGACCGTGCCGGTGCTGTGGGATAAACAGCGGCAAACCATCGTCAGCAACGAATCCGCCGACATCATCCGCATGTTCAACAGCGCGTTTGACGGCGTGGGCGCCCGCGCGGGCGATTACTACCCGGCCGAGCTGCGCGGCAAAATCGATGAGCTGAACGGTTGGATTTACGATCAAGTGAACAACGGCGTGTACAAGGCCGGTTTCGCCACCAGCCAGGAAGCGTATGACGAAGCGGTCAGCGGGGTCTTCAGCGCGCTGGAGCGCCTGGAGCAGATCCTTGGGCAGCACCGCTACCTGACCGGCGATCGGCTGACCGAAGCCGACCTGCGCCTGTGGACCACGCTGGTGCGCTTCGATCCGGTGTACGTCACCCACTTCAAGTGCGACAAACACCGCATCAGCGACTACCTGAACCTGTACGGTTTCCTGCGCGACATCTACCAGATGCCGGGCATCGCCGAGACGGTCAGCCTGCCGCACATTCGCAACCACTACTACCGCAGCCACGCCACCATCAACCCGCACGGCATCATTTCCATCGGGCCGGCGCAGGATCTGGACGAGCCGCACGGCCGCGACCAGCGCTTCGGCTAAGGCAAAAAAATCCCCTTGCCGCCCGGCAAGGGGATGTCATCCAACCGGCGTTAACGCTGTGCGAACAGGCGCGGAATTTCACGCAGGAACCAGGCCTTCGCCTCCCCCATGCTGTCGCGCCGCCAGGCCATGATGATATCGGCTTCGCGGCTGTATTCCGGCCCCACCACGCGCAGCCGCCCGGCTTCGATATCTTTCTCCACCATCGGGTACGGCATGGTCGCCACCCCCAGCCCGGCCAGCAGCGCCAAGCGTTTGTCTTCGATGGTGCTCACCGTCAGGCGCTGTTGTTTATCCAGCAGCTGTACGGTCAATACCGGGCGCTCGCGGGCGGTATCCGCCACCGCGATGCCGCGGTACTTCACGCGGGTCACCTCGGACAACGGCTCCGGCTCCTGGTGGATCGGGTGATCCGGCGCGGCGACATAAACGCTCATCACCTTGTACAGTTTGCGGGTGTTGATCTCCGACGACGCGCGGAAGTGCATGTCCGGCGCGATCACGATGTCGGCGCGCCCCTGCTCCAGCCGTTCCCAGGCGCCCGCCAGCACCTCGGTGAAAATCGACACCTGGGTGTTGGCCTTCAGCGCCAGCTTGTCCACCAGCGGAAACAGCAGGCTCGGCGGCGACAGCGCTTCGCTGACGATGGTCAGGTGGGTTTCCCAACCGCGCGCCAGCGCTTCGGCGTCGGTGGTCAGCTTGTCGGCCGCTTCCAGCAGCACCCGCCCGCGCTCCAGCAACATGCGCCCCACGTTGGTGAACTTGGTGCGGTGGCCCGAACGGTCGAACAGCACCACGTCCAATTCTTCTTCCAATTTTTGCATGGTGTAGCTGAGCGCCGACGGCACCCGGCCCAATTCGTCGGCGGCCGCGGCGAAGCTGCCGCGCCGGTCGATCGCGTCCATCACTCTCAGCGCCTCAAGCGTGAGCGCCCGATCTCTGGCCATCACATCCCTCTGTCAGGAAATTTGAATATGCCGACCAGATTAACTGGCTAACAATCCGACGTCCAGATGCTTACCATTTGGATAATGAATTTAGAGAGCCGATTGCCATGATCACATGCAGAACAGCACAACAATGCGGGCAAGCTGACTTTGGTTGGCTGCAGGCTCGCTACACCTTTTCCTTTGGTCACTACTTCGATCCCAAACTGATGGGCTACGCGTCGCTGCGGGTGCTGAATCAGGAGGTGCTGGCGCCGGGCGCGTCGTTCCAGCCGCGCACCTATCCCAGCGTGGATATCCTGAACCTGATCCTGCAGGGCGAGGCGGAATACCGCGACAGCGACGGCAACACCGCGCGCGCCAAAGCCGGTGAAGCGCTGCTGCTGGCCACCCAGCCGAGCCTGAGCTACAGCGAACAGAACGTCAGCAGCGATACGCCGCTGACTCGCCTGCAGCTGTGGCTGGACGCCTGCCCGGAACGCAACAACGAGCGGGTGCAGCGCCTGACGCTGCCGGCGGAGGGCAACCTGCTGCTGGCCTCGCCGGACGGCGCTCAGGGCAGCCTGCAGCTACGCCAGCAGGTTTGGATCCACCATCTCGATCTGCAGCCGGGCGAAGAACAAACGCTGACGATTAACGGGCCGCGCGCCTATTTGCAGTCGATTCACGGCACCATCGCCGCCACCGGCGAGCGCCACGAAGAACAACGCCTGACCTGCGGCGACGGCGCCTTCGTGCGTGAGGAAAATCGCCTGACGATCCGCGCCGAGACGCCGCTGCGCGCGCTGCTGATTGACCTGCCGGTGTAAGCCGGCCGGAAAACGAAAAACCCCGCGCAACTGGCGTTGTGCGGGGTTTTCTTTTGTCGAGGGAGTTGACCGGTAAGCCGGGTTCTGTCGTGGACAGTCATTCCTCTAGGCCAGCAATCGCTCACTGGCTCAAGCAGCCTACCCGGGTTCAGTACGGGCCGTACCATGTGAACCCCTATTTGGCCTTGCTCCGGGTGGAGTTTACCGTGCCACGAACTGTTGCCAGCCGCGCGGTGCGCTCTTACCGCACCCTTTCACCCTTACCTGATCCCGCTTGCGCGGGCCATCGGCGGTTTGCTCTCTGTTGCACTAGTCGTAGGCTTGCGCCTCCCAGGCGTTACCTGGCACCCTGCCCTATGGAGCCCGGACTTTCCTCCCCTCCATCTGTCTCCCCGAAGAGGACGGCAATGAAGCGGCGACTGTCTGGTCAACTCCGGCGCGGATAGTAGCGTCGCGGCGGCGGCAGGTCAACCGCTTTACGGCTGTTGTTGCTCCAGCGCGTGCTTATACAGCGCATTTTTCTTCACGCCGTGGATTTCCGCCGCCAGCGCCGCCGCCTTTTTCAGCGGCAGCTCTTTTTGCAGCAGCACCAGCGTGCGCAGCGCCTCAAGCGGCAGCGCATCCTCCTGCGCCTTGTGGCCTTCGACGATCAGCACCATCTCGCCGCGGCGGCGCACTTCATCTTCCTGCACCCACGCCAGCAGCTCGCCCACCGGCGCGCCGTGGATAGATTCCCAGGTTTTGGTCAGCTCGCGCGCCAGCACCACATAGCGCTGCGGGCCCCAGACGGTAACCATGTCCTGCAGGCTTTCCAGCAGGCGGTGAGTAGATTCGTAGAAAATCAGCGTGCGCGGTTCCTCCGCCAGCGCCATCAGCGTATCCTTACGCCCCTTGGTTTTCGCCGGCAGGAAGCCCTCGTAGCAGAAACGGTCGGAAGCGACGCCCGCGGCGCACAGCGCGGTGGTGGCGGCGCAGGCGCCCGGCAGCGGCACCACGCGAATGCCGGCCTCGCGGCAGCGGCGCACCAGGTGATAACCGGGATCGTTGATCAGCGGCGTGCCGGCGTCGGACACCAGCGCGATGCTCTGACCTTCCTGCAGTTTCGCCAGCAATTGATCGGCCTTTTGCTGTTCGTTGTGATCATGCAGCGCGAACAGACGCGCGTTGATCGCGAAGTGTTGCAGCAGCAATCCGGTATGGCGCGTGTCTTCCGCCGCGATCAGATCAACGCTTTTCAGTACCTCTAACGCGCGGTGGGTGATATCGCCCAGATTGCCGATTGGGGTGGGCACCACATACAGCGTTGATGCAGAAATGACTGATTGTTGGTGTTGATTCATTGTTTCATCCGGGTTGCCGATTTAATATTGAGCATCTTGAAAAAAACATCACTGGATACAGTATGCTTTCCTCAACATTCGTTCGTACCAAAGCAGGGCGTTCCAAGCCTGTCCGACTTACCGCAGTCATCGCGGCCGCCCTTTTCCTGGCAGGCTGTCCAAGTCGGGCCCCGCAAACGCCGCCCGCCAATATACAGGACGAAGCGAGCGCCAGCTCCGATTACTACCTGCAGCAGTTGCAGCAAAGCAGCGATGATAACAAGGCTGACTGGCAATTACTTGCTATTCGCGCCTTGCTGCGTGAAGGAAAACTGCCGCAGGCCGGCGACCAGTTGAATCAGCTGCCGAAAAACCTCAGCGGCGCGCAGCAGACTGAACGCCAGTTGCTGACCGCCGAACTGCAGATCGCCAACAAGAGCTACGTCAGCGCCCGCAGCACGCTGGGCCACCTGGACAGCGGTTCGCTGTCGCCGAATCAGAAGGTGCGCTACTACCAGGCGCAGATCGCCGCCAATCAGGGCAAAGCGTCGCTGCCGTTGATCCGCGCCTATATCGCTCAGGAGCCGTTGCTGACCGGCAAACCGCATCAGGACAACCTGGATCAGACCTGGCAGGCGCTGCTGCAGCTGACGCCGCAGGAGATGAACAGCCTGGTGATCAACGCCGACGAGAACGTGCTGCAAGGCTGGCTGGATCTGCTGCGCGTCTATCAGGACAACAAGCAGGATCCCGATCTGCTGAAGGCCGGCATCAAAGACTGGCAAAACCGTTATCCGAAGAACCCGGCGGCCAAAACGCTGCCGGCTCGCCTGAACCAGGTGCTGAACTTCACCCAGGCCTCCACCTCGAAAATCGCCCTGCTGCTGCCGTTGAACGGCCAGGCGAAAGTGTTCGCCGACGCCATCCAGCAAGGCTTCGAAGCGGCGAAAAACGGCGGTTCCATGCCGGCGCCGCAGCCTCAAGCCGCGCCACCGGCCAGCGCACCGGCTCAAACGGCGCCGGCCAATCAGGCCGCCACGGGTGACATCAACGCCAACGGCGCGGTCAGCCCTTCGGCGCAAGAGAGCCAGCCTGCCGTGACCGCCGCGCAACCCGCTGCGCCGTCCAGCGCGCCGATAACGCCGCCGCAGGCCGCCAACGCGCAGGTCAAAGTGTACGACACCACCAGCCAGCCGCTGGCCGCCTTGCTGAGCCAGGCGCAGCAGGATGGCGCCACCCTGGTGGTCGGGCCGCTGCTGAAAGAGAACGTCGATCAGCTGTCCGCCAGCACCACCACGCTGAACGTGCTGGCGCTCAACCAACCGGAAACGCCGAAGGACAATCTGAACATCTGTTACTTCGCCCTGTCGCCGGAAGATGAAGCGCGCGACGCCGCTCGCCACATCTGGGAACAGCAGAAGCGTCAACCGCTGCTGCTGGTGCCGCGCGGCGCCTTCGGCGATCGCGTCGCCAAGGCCTTTAACCAGGAATGGCAGAAGCAAGGCGGGCAAACCGTGCTGCGTCAGGACATCGGCTCCGCCGGCGAACTGCGCCAGATGGTCAACAGCGGCGGCATCCGCATGACCGGCACGCCGATGTCGAGCGCCCCGGCGCCGCAGAGCGTGACCATCGCCGGGCTGACCATTCCGGCGCCGCCGAGCGACGTGCCCGCCGCAACCGGCGGCGTCGACGCGGTGTATATCGTCGCCACGCAGTCTCAACTGACGCTGATCAAACCGATGATCGACATGGCCACCAGCTCGCGCGGCAAGCCGGCGATGTACGCCAGCTCGCGCAGCTACCAGGCCGGCGCCGGCCCGGACTTCCGTCTGGAAATGGAAGGCCTGCAGTTTAGCGATATCCCGCTGCTGGCCGGTTCAAACCCTCAGCTGTTGCAGCAGGCCAGCGCGCGCTTCCGCAACGACTACTCGTTGGTGCGCCTGTATGCGATGGGGATGGATGCCTGGACATTGGCCAACCACTTTGCTGAAATGCGCCAGCTGCCGGGCTTCCAGGTTTCCGGCACCACCGGTATGCTGAGCGCGTCGCCGAACTGCGTGATCAACCGTAAGCTGCCTTGGCTGCAATACCGTCAGGGCACGGTCGTTCCGGTCTCTTGAACCCACGCGCCTCAGGGGCGGGCTATGAGTTACTGGCCCGCCGTCACCTGGAACACGCCGGGCTCACCTTCTGCGCCGCCAACGTCGCGGTGCGCGGCGGTGAGCTCGACCTCATCATGCGCGACGGCGCTACCTGGGTATTCGTCGAAGTGCGCTACCGCCGCAACGACGCCTTCGGCGGCGCGGCCGCCAGCGTCACCTTTCGCAAACAACGGCGGTTGCTGCACGCCGCCGCCGTCTGGCTGGCGGGGCGCGGAGCCAGTTTTGACACATCATCTTGCCGTTTTGATGTTTTGGCCATTACCGGTAGCCAGTTAGAATGGATACCCAACGCCTTCAATGCGGATTAATCGGGGTTTTGCGGCGCAGACCGGCCCTTTGACTTAGTGGATTAATACAACGTGCTGGATAGAATTAAAGTCTGTTTTACCGAAAGCATCCAAACCCAGATCGCGGCGGCGGAAGCATTGCCGGACGCCATTTCCCGCGCTGCAATGACGCTGGTTCAATCCTTACTCAACGGCAACAAAATCCTGTGCTGCGGCAACGGCACCTCGGCGGCCAACGCGCAGCACTTCGCCGCCAGCATGATCAACCGTTTTGAAACCGAGCGCCCCAGCCTGCCGGCCATCGCCCTCAACGCCGACAACGTGGTGCTGACGGCGATCAGCAACGATCGGCTGCACGACGAAGTGTACGCCAAGCAGGTGCGCGCGCTCGGGCACACCGGCGACGTGCTGCTGGCGATTTCCACCCGCGGCAACAGCCGTGATATTGTGAAAGCGGTCGAGGCGGCCGTCACGCGCGATATGACCATCGTCGCGCTCACCGGCTACGACGGCGGCGAGCTGGCCGGGCTGCTCGGCCAGCAGGACGTCGAGATCCGCATCCCGTCGCACCGCAGCTCACGCATTCAGGAAATGCATATGCTGACCGTAAACTGCCTGTGCGACCTGATAGACAACACGTTATTCCCCCACCAGGACGATTAAGGAACTGAGATGAAGCTAAAAGCCACATTTGCAGTGCTGTCCAGCGCCCTGCTGTTGCAAGGCTGTATCGCCGGCGTCGTCGTCGGCAGTGCGGCCGTCGCCACCAAAACCGCCACCGACCCGCGCAGCGTAGGGACCCAGGTGGATGACGGCACGCTGGAAGCCAGGGTCGAAAATGCCCTGAGCAAAGACCAGCAGTTGAAGAAAGATGCCCGGGTGGTCGCCACCGCCTATCAGGGCAAGGTGCTGTTGACCGGCCAGTCGCCTAACGCCGATCTCACCGCGCGCGCCAAGCAGATCGCCATGGGCGTGGAAGGCACGAGCGAAGTGTATAACGAAATCCGTCAGGGCACGCCGGTCAGCCTGAGCACCGCGTCCTCCGACACCTGGATCACCACCAAGGTGCGTTCGCAGCTGTTGACCAGCGATACGGTGAAATCGTCCAACGTGAAGGTCACTACCGAAAACGGCGAAGTGTTCTTGCTGGGCCTGGTCACGCAGCAGGAAGGGCAGTCGGCGGCGCAGATCGCCAGCCAGGTCAGCGGCGTGAAGCACGTCACCACCGCCTTTACCTATGTGAAATAATCCGCTTGGCGGGAACGGCGCCCTGCCGTTCCCGCCCGTTTAATCCAGCGAGTTCTCGCGTAAAAACGCTTCCCCGCCCAGCTGCCGCATCTGGCGCATGATCCACTGTTGACGCTGCACCACATAGCCGGACGGCGCATCGGCCCTGAAACGATGCGGATTCGGCAATACCGCCGCCAGCAGCGCCGCTTCGGCCGCGCTCAGCCGTTTGGCCGGCTTATGGAAAAAGCGCTGTGAAGCCTCCTCCACGCCGAATACCCCGTCGCCGAACTCGACGATGTTCAGATACACCGTCAGAATGCGCCGTTTGGTCCACACCAGCTCGATGCCCGACGTCAATCCGGCCTCCAGCCCTTTGCGCAGCCAGCTGCGGCCATCCCACAGAAACAGGTTCTTGGCGGTTTGCTGCGACAGCGTGGAGGCGCCGCGGATGCGCGTCGGGCGCTTCTCGTTGTGGCTGAGCGCCTTTTCAATGGCCGCCACGTCGAAGCCCCAATGGTCTGGAAACTTCTGATCCTCCGCCGCCATCACCGCCAGCGCCATTTGCGGCGAGATGTCGTCCATCGACACCCAGTCCGAATGGGCGACGTAGCCGAAGTCGCCGCTCAGCCAGGCGCTGACTTGCCTCTCCACCATCACGGCGGAAAACGGCACCGGCAGGAAGGCGAAGAGCACAATGCCCAACGCCCACAGACCGAGGATCGCGATGACGCCGCGCTTCAGCCAATACCACGGGCGCAGCCGCCGCCATCCGCCGAGCGATTTTCTCATTCAGCCAGTTCCAGCACCCGCGCCACCAGCTTATCGATGCCGAGGGCCGCCTGCGCGATCGACGGCGCCAGCATATAGGCCGGCGTGGTCACGATCTTGTGATCGCTGTCCACCACGATGTCGTCCACCGGGCAAATCACCGGTTCGCCGCCCATGGCGTCAATCACTTCCCCCAGGTCCGGATCGTTGCCAATGGTCAGCCGCGCTTGTTGATCCAGCAGTTTCGGCAACAGCGCCGGCGCGATGCACATCAGGCCAATTGGTTTGTTGGCCTTATGCATCTCGCGCGTCAGGCGCGCCAAATCTTCATCGACCCAACATTCCGCGCCGGCTTCGGCGAAATTGCTGAGGTTCTTGGCGGCGCCAAAGCCGCCGGGCACGATCAGGGCATCCAGCTGCGCGGCCTCCGCCAGCGCCAGCGGCTGCACCGCGCCGCGGGCAATGCGCGCCGACTCAATCAGGACATTGCGCGTCTCCGCCATCTCATCACCCGATAAGTGATTAATAACATGGCGTTGTGGTTTATCAGGCGCAAAGCACACCGCCTGCGCGCCGGCACGATCCAACGCCAGCAGCGTCAGCACCGCTTCATGGATCTCCGTACCGTCATAAACGCCGCTGCCGCTGAGGACTACACCCACCTTTTTCATCACTCTTACTCCTGTCGCTGCTGTCAACTGGTTCGTGCTCGGAGTTGACAAACACTAATCTACATCACACATTTTAATGAATCTTCTAACAAGAGCGCTTACATTTGCTATGTTGTTGGCTGTATGATGTTTAGGAATTCGCTACAACCTGCTCGACCAGAACACTGAAACCAATACGCAGGTTCACAATTTCCCTGGTGTTGGCGCAATATTCGCGCACCCCGGCTTAGGTCGGGGTCATTTTTTTTCAGCGTTCTCTACCCAAGCCCGCAGTACCTGCACGTCGTTGCGCCACTCTTGCTTCAACTCATCCACCCAGTCCTGCACGTTATCCCACCAGGCCGGCAGCGTCGGCGTTTGAATCTGCTGCGCCAGCTGCTGCAGATGGCGCAGACCGACCGAACCGGCGGCGCCCTTGATCTTGTGCCCTTCCTCGGTGATGCCTTTCTGATCGCGCGCCGTCATGTTGGAGTCCAGCACCGCCAGATAGCCCGGCATCATCTGTTCGAACATCTCCAGGCTTTGGTGGATCAGCTGCGGGCCAACCAGATCCATATACTGTTCCAGCATCGCGGTATCGAGTAACGACTCATTAATCTGCATCGCCTTGTGCTCCGTTTTCTTTGAAGTGTGAGAAGGTTGATGATCCCAATAGTGTTTGATGACCTGGGTCAACGCCGGCACCGACAGCGGCTTGCTCAGCACATCGTCCATGCCCGCCTCGAGGTACTCTTTTTTGTCTTTCAGCACGTTGGCGGTCAGCGCAACCAGCGGCGGCAGCGCCTGACCGGCATAGCGCTCACGCAGCGCCCGGGCGATGTCCAGCCCGGTCATGTCCGGCAGTTGAATGTCCAGCAGCACCAGATCGAACTCGTCCGGATCGAACATCGCCAGCGCATCGTGGCCGTTCATCGCCACCTCGACGCTGTTGCCCAGCTTCTCCAGCACCGAGCGCGCCACGATCACATTCAGTTCGATATCCTCCACCAGCAGGATGTGCAGCGCCGGCAACGGCAGCTCCTCTTCCTCCGGCGCCGCGCTGACGGCTTCCTGCACCGCCGGCGCCTGGATGGTCAGAGTGAAGCAAGAACCGTGCCCCTGTTCACTACGCACGGTGATGTCGCCGCCCATGCTCTGCGCCAGCCGCTTGGAGACCGCCAGCCCGATGCCGGTGCCGGTGGCCGGGCGGCCGCCGCGCTGATCTTTCACCTGGTAATACATGGCGAAGATCTTGTCCTGCTCGTCCTGCGGGATGCCCATGCCCGAGTCTTCCACCTCGAACACCAGCTTCTCCTGCGCCTCGCGCCGCACGCGCACCACGATTTGCCCCTGCTGGGTAAATTTCACCGCGTTGCCGATCAGGTTCCACAAAATCTGCCGCAGGCGCGTGCCGTCGGTCACGATCTGCTGTGGCAGCGGCGTTTGCGGCTCCATGATGAACTGCAGCCCTTTCGGCTGCGCCAGCAGGCCGGAGAGATTCTCCAGATCCGCGAGGAAACCGGTGAAGTCCACCGGCTGGTTGTCGAGCTGCACCTTGCGCCGCTCGAGCTTGTCCATTTCGATAATGTCGTTGAAGATATTGCCGAGGGTGATGGCGCTGACGTGAATGGTCTTCAGGTATTTCAGCTGCTCGTCGTTCAGCTCGGTATCGAGCAGGATGCGGCTCAGGCCGACGATGCCGTTAAGCGGCGTACGCAGCTCGTGGCTGATGGTGGAGATAAAGGTGGTCTTCTCCCGGCTGGCGTTCTCCAGCGCGTCCTGGTAGCGCTTACGCTCGGTAATATCGCGGCCGAAGCCCATCAGCCCGTGGCGTTTGCCCACCCGGTCGTAAAACGGCACCTTGCGCAGTTCGAAACAGGCCTTGCGGCCGTCGGGATACACCAGCCATTGTTCGTAGGTCAGCGAGACGTTGTGGCGGAACACCTTCTCGTCGGTCTCAATGACCTTTTCGGCGATCTCCTGGCCGTAGACGTCGAACGGCGTCAGGCCGATCAGCTGCTTCTCGCTCTTGCCGGTCAGCAGCTCCATCGCGCGGTTGCAGCCGGAGAACTCTTTGTCTTCGTTGCGGTAGTAGACCAGGTCCGGCGAGGCGTCGAGGAAGGAACGCAGCAGCGCCGACTGCTGGCCCAGCTCAATCTGCGCCAGCTCGCGCTGTTCCATCTCTTCCGTCAGCTTTTCCATCACCTGCAGGCGCTCTTCTTCCGCCTTGATGCGATCGGCGATCTCCTGATTCAGCTGGCTGATATTGTCTTTGAGCTGCTGATTGAGCTCCAGATCGCGGTGGCGCATCTCTTCCAGCTTGTCCACCAGCCGCGCCAGCCGTTGGCGCGACTCCTCCAGCTGCTCCACCACCACCGAGAGGAAGTAGACCGCCCACGGGGTGATCAACAGGCCGAAGAAGATTGAACGCACCACGTCGATGCTTTCCACTTCGCCGCGCAGCAGCATGGTCACCGCCATCTGCACCACCATCGCCAGCACCACCAGCGCCGAGGCCAGCAGCAGCGAGAAGCGCACCAACCCCAGTTTCACCATTAAATCAACGTAGTACTGGGCCAACACCCGGATTTGCTTCATAGCGGCTCCCATCAGACACAATCTTTTGAATCATACCGTAAATTTTTCCGCCGTGTCTGAGAGTCAAGTCCTGCTAACGGAAAATAGCGGCGTCTGGCGTGCATCGGGCGGTTCATTGCCGTCGACACCGTGGAAAAGCACGTTGATCAATCCGCTCATACTTAGGGATTAATCAATTGTAAATAAAAGACTTTTTCTGTGATACACCCCACACCTCAGCCGCTTGAGAAGGCCTTTCCGTTAATATATTAATGATGCACCGTGCATGACGCATGCTTTAGCAGACACGGATAGCGAAGCCCTGAGGCTTGAAGTAAGGGAAAGGATGTTATCCCGCGGTTTACTTTCACCGGCAGCAGCGTTGTGGCCAGCCCGGCAGGCTTCCTCATTTCCCTGACGTGAGGATTGACCATGTTAACCATCTATCGCACTACCCTGTTCGTCCTGTCTTTGACCGTTATTTTGCCCCTGAAGGCCGCCACTGCCGTGACCGGCTATCTGAGTGCAGAGCAACGGCAAATCGCCACGCTGTTGCCGCCGCCGCCTTCAACGGATACGCCGCAGAATCGGGCGGATCTGCAGGCAGTGCTGGCCATTCAGGCTAACCGCACGGCGGAACAAATCGCCAAAGCCAAGCGGGATGACCACCTGGAAGACGCCGCCTTCCCCTTCGCCCGCGAGATCTTCGGCCCGACCTTTACCGTCGATCGCCATCCGCTCACCGCCGCCCTGTTCCGCCGGGTCTATCAGGACTTTGAACAAAGCCTGATGCCCGCCAAGGCCTTCTATGGCCGCCCGCGCCCCTATGAGGCCGACAGCCGCGTGAAACCGCTGCTGCCGCCGCCGGAAGGCGATTCCTACCCTAGCGGACACGCGATGGACAGCTACCTAACGGCACTCCTGTTGGCGCAGATGGTGCCGGAAAAACGCAGCGCGCTGTTTGAGCGGGCGGCAAGCAATGCGCAAAGCCGGGTGATTGCCGGCGTTCACTACCCGAGCGATCTTGAAGGCGGCAAGTTGGCGGCGACGGCGCTCGCCGCACGACTGCTGGCGAATCCGCAGCTGCAGGCCGATCTGCAGCGCGCCCGCGTGGAGGTGCGCGCCAACCTGCAGTTATAACGTCGGTGAATAATGCAGGGCGGCATCCAGCGCGCTGCCCTGCCCGCCGTATTGCTGCAGATAAGCGCCCACCGCCTGCATGCCGCGCCAGCGGTTTTCGCACCACAGCGGCGCCAGCAGCGTAGGCCGACGGGCGCTGGCGGACAGGCGGTGATACACCACCTCGCCCGGCGTGTGGCGGATCATCTCCCCGGCGCTGACGGCGTAATCTTCCAGCGCCAGTTCGGGCAAGCGCCCGGCGCGCCACGCGCGGGCCAGGGTGCTGCCGGTAACAACGTGCAGCGGATGCAGCTTGATGCCATCCACGCCGCTCTCCACCACCCGCTGCAGCGTGAGCAGATGATCGCGCTGGGTTTCTCCCGGCAGCCCGACGATCAGATGGCAGCACACCTTCAGCCCGCGCTGCCGAGCCCGTTGCGCGGTCTGCTGATAGCAGCGGAAATCATGGCCGCGGTTGATGCGTTTGAGCGTTTTATCGTGCGCCGTCTGCAGCCCCAGTTCCAGCCACACTTCATAACCCTCTTCGCGATACCCCGTCAGCAGATCCAATGCGGCGGGCGGCACGCAGTCCGGGCGAGTGCCGACGCACAGGCCGACCATGTCGCTCTGCGCCAACGCCTGCCGATACATCGACGCCAGCAGTTCGACCTCCGCATAGGTGCTGGTATAGGCCTGAAAATAGGCCAGATAGCGCCGCGCCCGGTCGACCCGCGCGGCCTGTTGCGCCAGCTGTTCGGCGATACTTTGCCGCTGCATCGCCTCATCGGCGAACGAAGCGACGTTGCAAAACGTACAACCGCCGCGCCCCAACGTGCCGTCGCGGTTAGGGCAGCTGAATCCGCCATGCAGCGTGAGTTTATGGATCTTTTCGCCATGGCGGCGCTGGAGATCTGCGCCAAACATATTGACTAATTGCGGCAACTGCATAATCTTGGTGATTCTCTGTGTTCAAAGCCGCGATGCTAATAAGAAACGGCTTTTCCCGCGATGACAGAGATCAACGCTTTCCCCGCAAGGCGCCACCAAGCATAACTATTCATCATAAACGCAAATAAATTCACTATAATTCTGATGAATTATTCTAATCGTCACGCAACCGTTAACGGCAATATGACAACACGGTGAAAAATAGTCATAAACATCAACCAAGCAATATCTTATAGAATAAAACTCTGCCATTAACCCCCGCACTAGCATGGTGCAGAGATTAAGGGGTTGCACTATAGTGAGACAGCTCACACTTCTGCGGGGATCGGCGTTGCCCCACGATAGTGCAAAAATGCATTAAATACCTTATTTTTCAAATAAATAAATACCATAAATTCGATAAGAATCTATCTTAAGCCCACATTTGACCTGCGAATTCTTTCTCGCTAAGTTGGAAGTCCGCTGGAAGCTTTCTGGACGGGCAAACGTCTCGTCATATTTATGCAGTAATTGAAGACTCCCTCTTAAAACAAGTCCTATACCACTTGTGAGACCGTCACGAGAGGCCATTGATGGAGGGCGGAAAAGCAGATTGGCGGGGTTAACTTGCTGATTGGACTTCTGCCTGAAATTGGGAAGCCCCCTCGCAGTAGGTTGTGAGAGTCACGCAGAGCCTGGGGAGGTTCACGATATGTTGTACGATAAATCCCAAGAGAGGGACAACTGTGGTTTCGGCCTGATCGCCCACATAGAAGGCGAACCTAGCCACAAGGTGGTGCGCACCGCCATTCACGCGCTGGCCCGCATGCAGCACCGCGGCGCGATCTTGGCCGACGGCAAGACCGGCGACGGCTGCGGCCTGTTGCTGCAAAAACCCGATCGCTTCTTCCGCATGGTGGCGGAAGAGCGCGGCTGGCGTTTGGCCAAGAACTACGCCGTCGGCATGATGTTCCTCAGCCAGAATGAAGAGGAAGCGCGCCTCAGCCGCCGCATCGTGGAAGAAGAGCTGCAAAACGAAACGCTGTCGATCGTCGGCTGGCGCGAAGTGCCAACCAACCCGGACGTGCTGGGTGAAATCGCCCTCTCCTCCCTGCCGCGCATCGAGCAAATCTTCGTTAACGCCCCCGCCGGCTGGCGCCCGCGCGATATGGAGCGCCGCCTGTTCGTGGCGCGCCGCCGCATCGAGAAACGCGTGCAGGACAACAGCTTCTACGTCTGCAGCTTCTCCAATCTGGTGACGATCTATAAAGGCCTGTGCATGCCTGCGGATCTACCGCGCTTCTATCTCGATCTGGCGGACCTGCGCCTGGAATCGGCCATTTGCCTGTTCCACCAGCGCTTCTCCACCAACACTGTGCCGCGCTGGCCGCTGGCGCAGCCGTTCCGCTACCTGGCGCACAACGGCGAAATCAACACCATCACCGGCAACCGCCAATGGGCGCGTGCCCGTACCTACAAATTCCAAACGCCGCTGATCCCGGATCTGCAGGCCGCCGCGCCGTTCGTCAACGAAACCGGCTCCGACTCCAGCTCGCTGGACAACATGCTGGAGCTGCTGCTGGCGGGCGGGATGGATCTCATCCGCGCCATGCGCCTGCTGGTGCCGCCGGCCTGGCAGAACAACCCGGACATGGACGGCGATCTGCGCGCCTTCTTCGACTTCAACTCGATGCACATGGAGCCGTGGGACGGCCCGGCCGGCATCGTGATGTCCGACGGCCGCTACGCCGCCTGTAACCTCGATCGCAACGGCCTGCGCCCGGCGCGCTATGTGATCACCAAAGACAAGCTGATCACCTGCGCCTCCGAAGTCGGCATCTGGGATTACCAGCCGGATGAAGTGGTGGAAAAAGGCCGCGTCGGCCCCGGCGAGCTGATGGTGATCGACACCCGCAGCGGCCGCATCCTGCACTCGGCGGAAACCGACAACGATCTGAAAAGCCGCCACCCGTATAAAGAGTGGATGGAGAAAAACGTCAAACGTCTGGTGCCGTTCGAAGATCTGCCGGACGATCAGGTCGGCAGCCGCGAACTCGACGACGCACAGCTCGAAACCTACCAGAAACAGTTCGGCTACAGCAGCGAAGAGCTGGATCAGGTGATCCGCGTGCTGGGCGAGATCGGCCAGGAAGCCACCGGTTCGATGGGCGACGATACCCCGTTCGCCGTGCTCTCCAGCCGGCCGCGCATCGTTTACGACTATTTCCGCCAGCAGTTCGCGCAGGTCACCAACCCGCCGATCGATCCGCTGCGCGAAGCGCACGTCATGTCGCTGGCCACCAGCATCGGCCGTGAAATGAACGTGTTCTGCGAAGCCGAAGGCCAGGCGCACCGCCTGAGCTTCAAATCGCCGATCCTGCTGTACTCCGATTTCAAACAGCTCACCACGCTGGAAGGCGAATACTATCGCGCCGAGACGCTCGATCTGACCTTCGATCCGCAGCAGCAGGATCTGGAGCAGACCATTCGCGCCCTGTGCGACGAAGCGGAACGCAAGGTGCGCGAAGGCGCGGTGCTGTTGGTGCTGTCCGACCGCGCCATCGCGCCCGGCCGCCTGCCGGTCCCGGCCCCGATGGCGGTCGGCGCCGTGCAAACCCGCCTAGTTGAGAAAAGCCTGCGCTGCGACGCCAACCTGATCGTTGAAACCGCCAGCGCCCGCGATCCGCACCACTTCGCCGTGCTGCTCGGCTTCGGCGCGACCGCCATCTACCCGTACCTGGCCTATGAAACCCTGGCCAAGCTGGTGGACAGCCAGGCGATCGACAAGAAATACCGCGACGTGATGCTGAACTACCGCAACGGCATCAATAAAGGCCTGTACAAGATCATGTCCAAAATGGGCATCTCGACCATCGCCTCTTACCGCTGCTCCAAGCTGTTCGAAGCGGTCGGCCTGCATCGCGATCTGGCGGATCTGTGCTTCCAGGGCGTGGTCAGCCGCATCGGCGGCGCCAGCTTCAGCGACTTCCAGCAGGATCTGCAGAACCTTTCCAAGCGCGCCTGGCTGAAACGCAAACCGCTGGAGCAAGGCGGCCTGTTGAAATTCGTGCACGGCGGCGAATACCACGCCTACAACCCGGACGTGGTGAACTCGCTGCAAAAAGCGGTACACAGCGGGGAATATAGCGACTATCAGGCCTACGCCAAGCTGGTGAACGAGCGGCCGGTCGCCATGCTGCGCGATCTGCTGGCCATCACGCCGAAAGGCGAACCGATCCCGGTCGATCAGGTTGAACCGGCGGAGTCGCTGTTCAAACGCTTCGACACCGCGGCGATGTCGATCGGCGCACTGAGCCCGGAAGCGCACGAATCGCTGGCGATCGCCATGAACGGCCTCGGCGGCTTCTCCAACTCCGGCGAAGGCGGCGAAGATCCGGCGCGCTACCGCACCAACAAGGTGTCGCGCATCAAACAGGTGGCCTCCGGCCGCTTCGGCGTGACGCCGGCCTACCTGGTGAACGCCGACGTGATCCAGATTAAGGTGGCGCAGGGCGCCAAACCGGGCGAAGGCGGCCAGCTGCCGGGCGACAAGGTGACTCCGTACATCGCCAGACTGCGTTACTCGGTGCCGGGCGTAACGCTGATCTCCCCGCCGCCGCACCACGACATCTACTCGATCGAAGATCTGGCGCAGCTGATCTTCGACCTGAAGCAGGTCAACCCGAAAGCGGTGATCTCGGTGAAACTGGTGTCCGAACCGGGCGTCGGCACCATCGCCACCGGCGTGGCGAAAGCCTATGCCGATCTGATCACCATCGCCGGTTACGACGGCGGCACCGGCGCCAGCCCGCTGTCCTCGGTGAAATACGCCGGCTGTCCGTGGGAACTGGGCCTGGTGGAAACCCAGCAGGCGCTGGTGGCCAACGGCCTGCGCCACAAGATCCGCCTGCAGGTGGACGGCGGCCTGAAAACCGGCGTCGACATCGTCAAGGCTGCGATCCTGGGCGCGGAAAGCTTCGGCTTCGGCACCGGGCCGATGGTGGCGCTGGGCTGTAAATACCTGCGCATCTGCCACCTCAACAACTGCGCGACCGGCGTTGCGACTCAGGACGACAAGCTGCGCCGCGATCACTACCACGGCCTGCCGGAACGCGTGACGAATTACTTCCAGTTTATCGCGCGTGAAACCCGCGAGATCATGGCGCAGCTGGGCGTGAGCCAACTGGTGGATCTGATCGGCCGCACCGAGTTCCTGACCGAGCTGGACGGCATCTCCGCCAAGCAGAACAAGCTGGATCTGTCGCCGCTGCTGAAAACCGCCACGCCGCATCCGGGCAAAGCGGTGTACTGCACCGAAAGCAGCAACCCGGCGTTCGACAAGGGCTTGCTCAACAAAGAGCTGCTGGCGCAGGCGCAGCCGCATATCGAAGCGAAGCAGGGTAAAACCTTCTACTTCGACATTCGCAACACCGACCGCTCCGTGGGCGCCATGCTGTCCGGCGCTATCGCCGACGTGCACGGCGATCAGGGCATGGCGGCCGATCCGATCAAGGCGCACTTCTCCGGCACCGCCGGGCAGAGCTTCGGCGTCTGGAACGCCGGCGGCGTCGAGCTGACCCTGACCGGCGACGCCAACGACTATGTCGGCAAAGGCATGGCCGGCGGCAGCATCGCGGTGCGTCCGCCGATCGGCTCCGCCTTCCGCAGCCATGAAGCCAGCATCGTCGGCAACACCTGTCTGTACGGCGCCACCGGCGGCAAGCTGTTCGCCGCCGGCCGCGCGGGCGAACGCTTCGCGGTGCGCAACTCCGGCGCCATCACCGTGGTGGAAGGCATCGGCGACAACGGCTGCGAATACATGACCGGCGGCATCGTCTGCGTGCTGGGTAAAACCGGCATCAACTTCGGTGCGGGCATGACCGGCGGCTTCGCCTACGTGCTGGACGAAGACGGCGAGTTCCGCAAGCGCGTGAACCCGGAGCTGGTGGAAGTGCTGGATGTCGATCAGCTGGCGATCCATGAGGAGCACCTGCGCGGCCTGATCACCGAACACGTGCAGGCGACCGGCTCTTCCCGCGCGGAAGAGATCCTGGCCAACTGGCCGGAGTGGGCGCCGAAGTTCGCCCTGGTCAAACCGAAGTCCAGCGATGTCAAAGCGCTGTTGGGTCACCGTAGCCGTTCCGCAGCCGAGCTGCGGGTGCAGGCGCAGTAAGAGGTAGGTCATTAATGAGCCAGAACGTTTATCAATTTATCGACCTGCAGCGTGTTGATCCGCCAAAGAAACCGCTGAAGATCCGCAAAATCGAGTTCGTCGAGATCTACGAACCGTTTTCGGAAACCCAGGCCAAGGCCCAGGCTGACCGCTGTCTGTCCTGCGGCAACCCGTATTGCGAGTGGAAGTGCCCGGTGCACAACTACATCCCGAACTGGCTGAAGCTGGCCAACGAAGGCCGCATCATGGAAGCGGCGGACCTGGCGCATCAGACCAACAGCCTGCCGGAAGTGTGCGGCCGCGTGTGCCCGCAGGATCGCCTGTGCGAAGGCTCCTGCACCCTGAACGACGAGTTCGGCGCGGTCACCATCGGCAATATCGAGCGCTACATCAGCGATAAGGCCATCGAAATGGGCTGGAAGCCGGACATGTCGCACGTGCAGCCGACCGGCAAGCGCGTGGCGATCGTCGGCGCCGGCCCTGCCGGGCTGGCCTGCGCCGACGTGTTGACCCGTAACGGCGTCAAAGCGGTGGTGTATGACCGTCATCCTGAGATCGGCGGCCTGCTGACCTTCGGCATCCCGGCCTTCAAGCTGGAAAAGGAAGTGATGGTCAAACGCCGCGGCATTTTCAGCGAGATGGGCATCGAGTTCCAGCTGAACACCGAAGTGGGCAAAGACGTCAGCATGGAGACCTTGCTGAGCGAGTACGATGCGGTATTCCTCGGCGTCGGCACCTATCAGTCGATGCGCGGCGGCCTGGAGAACGAGGAAGCGCAGGGCGTGTACGACGCGCTGCCGTTCCTGATCGCCAACACCAAGCAGCTGATGGGGTATGAAGCCGATCAGCACGAGCCTTACGTCAGCATGGAGGGCAAGCGGGTGGTGGTGCTGGGCGGCGGCGATACCGCCATGGACTGCGTGCGCACCTCGGTGCGCCAGGGCGCGACGCAGGTCATCTGCGCCTACCGCCGCGACGAAGCCAACATGCCGGGCTCCAAGCGCGAAGTGAAGAACGCCCGGGAAGAAGGGGTGGACTTCCAGTTCAACCTGCAGCCGCTGAGCATCGAACTGAACAGCGCCGGCCGCGTGGCCGGGGTGAAAATGGTGCGCACCCAGCTGGGCGCGCCGGATGCCAACGGCCGTCAGGCGGCGGAGCAGGTACCGGGTTCCGAACACGTGATCGACGCGGACGCGGTGGTGATGGCGTTCGGCTTCCGCCCGCACCGCATGGACTGGCTGGCGGCGCACGACGTGCAGCTCGATAAACAGGGCCGCATCCTGGCGCCGGAAGGTAGCGACAACGCGTTCCAGACCAGCAACCCGAAAATCTTCGCCGGCGGCGACGCGGTGCGTGGCTCCGACCTGGTGGTGACAGCGATCGCCGAAGGCCGCAAAGCGGCAGATGGCATCATGAACTACCTGGAAGTGTAAACCTTCCGTACCATCGGAGGCCCGGCATATTGCCGGGCCTCCGTTTTTAGCCTGCCACGCTTTGTCACTCCTCCCCCTCTCCTCACCGTCTCAACGCGCTATAGTATTGAGTTGGCACCATTGCGGGGCGCGGCTGCGCCTGACACCGAGATAAGGATAGCGAACATGAAATGCTCCATTTCCCTGTTGGCCGGCGCGCTGCTGGCCGTCAGTTTCAGCGCTTCAGCCATGGCGCTGGATTCGCAGGAGGTTGGTTACAATATCGAAGCGCGCGGCGCGCGGCCGGTCGTGGCTCAGTTAGGCAAGGCCGGGCAGTTCAACGCCGTGGAAAACAGCATCCGGCTGGGGGACGACAATTGGATTGCCCTGGCGCCCAAGCTGGCCGGCGGCGGCAATGCCGGCTTTACCGCCGGCATCAAATCGGCCCTCTCCGCCGCCCTGATCTACAATCCGGCGGCGGTGTTGCAGGCGCTCAACAAAGGCAACGATCTGCCGCTCAATGACATTTGCACCGCGCCGCCGGAAGTGCAAGGCGACACCGCCGTCACCAGTTTCCGCCAGCGCGCAACCCGTGCCTTGTCCACCGTGCGCGTAGGCGATCTCAGCGCGCCGCGCGATGCCTGCATTGCCGCCTTGAAAGGCTGATTCATTTCTGCCGGGCAAAAAAAAAGCACCCCATGAGGTGCTTTTTCGTTTGTTCGCGCGGGCTTATTTCACCACGCGCAGCGCCGGGCGGCCACCGCGCGGCGGCTGCGGCGGTTCGTCGTCCGGGCCGTTGTCTTCCGCGGTGTCCGGGCGATCGCCGTCGATCACCGACATCAGCGTTTCCGAAGGGATCGTCTCATTGTCCAGGCCTTCGAACACGCCTTCGCTCTCGTCGTAGGCGGCTTCCGGTTCGAACATCGTGCCGGCGCCGTTTTCACGCGCATAGATCGCCAACACGGCGGCCATCGGCACCGAAACCTGACGCGGCACGCCGCCGAAGCGCGCGTTGAACTGCACGTCTTCGTTGCCCAACGCCAGGTTGCCTACCGCGCGCGGCGCGATATTCAGCACGATCTGGCCGTCACGCGCGAACTCCATCGGCACCTGCACGTCCGGGCGAGTCACGTCGACCACCAGGTGCGGCGTCAGCTGGTTATCCAGCAGCCAGTCGTAGAACGCCCGCAGCAGATACGGGCGACGCGGCGTCATCTGAGACATGTCCATCGCGCTTAGCCCCGGGTCTGCAGGCGCATTTCACGCTCGGCTTCGGTCAGGGAAGCCAGGAAGGCGTCGCGCTCGAAGACGCGGGTCATGTAGCCTTTCAGCTCTTTGGAGCCGGCACCGCTCAATTCGATGCCCAGCTGCGGCAGACGCCACAACAGCGGCGCCAGGTAGCAATCCACCAGGCTGAACTCTTCGCTCATGAAATACGGCGTCTGACCGAAGATCGGCGCGATCGCCAGCAGCTCTTCACGCAGTTGGCGACGGGCGGATTCCGCTTCCTGACCGCTGCTCTTCTCGATCTTGTCCATCAGCGAGTACCAGTTCTTCTCGATGCGCAGCATCATCAGACGGCTCTCGCCACGGGCAACCGGGTAAACCGGCATCAGCGGCGGGTGCGGGAAACGCTCATCCAGGTATTCCATGATGATGCGGGATTCATACAGGGTCAGTTCGCGATCGACCAGCGTAGGCACCGTCTGGTAAGGGTTGAGGTCAATCAGATCTTGCGGCAGGTTATCCATTTCGACCTGCTCGATCTCGACGCTGACACCTTTCTCCGCCAGTACGATGCGTACTTGATGGCTAAAAATGTCGGTCGGGCCAGAGAACAGCGTCATTACCGAACGTTTGTTGGCAGCGACAGCCATGAAAACCTCCAAGTTATCTAGAAAATACTGCGAATAGCCAACTGACAGGCTGCTATCCTGAATAATCTTGCCGCAGGCCGGCAGCACGCAGCGCGACCCGAGCCCATGAAAAACCGGCCCAGGGGGTCAACTGCACGGCGAACAGGCGCAAAAGTGGGTGATAGTTTACCAGATTTTGCTTGTTTTGTGGGGGCGGTGCGGCGAATTCATGTTGAATTGTCTGATATGCCACAGATTTTAGTCGGGGATGGCGGATTTCAGGCATAAAAAAACCCGGTGAAGCACCGGGTTTTTTGCGTAAATCGCACTGCCGAAGCAGCGAAAATTAACGCTTGGAGAACTGCGGACGACGACGTGCTTTACGCAGACCGACTTTCTTACGTTCAACCTGACGAGCGTCACGGGTGACGAAGCCAGCTTTACGCAGTTCAGAACGCAGAGTCTCATCGTATTCCATCAGTGCACGGGTGATACCGTGACGGATAGCGCCAGCTTGACCGGAGATACCACCACCTTTAACGGTGATGTACAGATCCAGTTTGCCAACCATGTCGACCAGTTCCAGCGGCTGACGAACTACCATGCGGGCAGTTTCGCGACCGAAGTACTGTTCCAGGCTGCGCTGGTTGATAACGATGTTACCGTTGCCCGGCTTGATGAAGACGCGAGCGGCGGAGCTTTTGCGGCGACCAGTGCCGTAGTATTGATTTTCAGCCATTGCCATTAATCCCGATTAAATGTCCAGAACTTGCGGTTGCTGTGCCGCGTGATTGTGCTCGGTGCCCGCGTAAACTTTCAGTTTACGGAACATAGCACGACCCAGCGGGCCCTTTGGCAGCATGCCTTTAACCGCGATTTCAATCACGCGCTCAGGACGGCGGGCAATCATCTCTTCAAAGGTCGCTTGCTTGATACCACCGATGTGGCCGGTGTGGTGGTAGTACACTTTGTCTGTACGCTTGTTGCCGGTTACAGCAACTTTGTCAGCATTCAGAACGATGATGTAATCACCGGTATCCACGTGCGGGGTGTATTCCGCTTTATGCTTGCCGCGCAGGCGACGAGCCAGTTCAGTAGCGAGACGGCCTAAAGTTTTACCATCTGCATCAACAACGTACCAGTCGCGTTTTACGGTTTCTGGTTTAGCTGTAAAAGTTTTCATTAGAAAGCTTACCCAATAATTAGTTACACGTTGGTGAACACCCAAACGCTCGAAAACAGTTGAGGCTCACACGACCATACAAGTCCAGCAAACCTACCCCTTCGAATAGCCATTGCCGGCACTATAAAGTTTTTGGGAAAAAAAACTTTGTTGTAACGTGGGGTCGCAAGATTATAGAGAAGTCGCTCACAAAGATCGAACGGTTTTTGAATGGAAAATAAATTTATCGCCGGCGGCAGGCAACCGGCGATAGGCCCGGCGGACTCAGGGCAGATGCGGCAGCTTGAGGTACTCTTCGCTCTGCATTTCCTGCAGGCGCGACAGGCAGCGCTGGTACTCGAACTTAAGCCGTTCCCCCTGGTAGATCTCGAACATCGACGCCTCGGCGCCGATCACCAGCTTGACGTGCCGCTCGTAGAATTCGTCCACCAGCGCCAGGAAACGGCGCGCGGTATTCTCTTTCAGCGGCCCCATCACCTGCACATTATACAGGATCACGCTGTGATACAGCCGCGACAGCGCAATGTAATCCAGCTGGCTGCGCGCCTCTTCGCACAGCGTGTGGAAATCCACCGCCAGCACGCCGTCCACCGAACGAATGGCCTGCAGCGGCCGATGGTTGATCTGCAGCACCGGCGCCTCCTCCCCCGCCTTGCCCGCCAGTTTGACGAACATCCGATCCAGGGTCGCGCGCGTCTGGTCGTTCAGCGGCGTCAGATAGAGGTGAGCCTGGGTCAGGGTGCGCAGACGATAGTCGATGCCGGCGTCGACGTTCATCACGTCGCAGAACTCGTTGATCAGATCGATAGCCGGCAGGAAACGCGCCCGCTGCAGGCCGTTGCGATACAGATCGTCCGGCGGGATGTTCGACGTGGCCACCAGCGTGATGCCGCGGGCGAACAGCGCCTGCAGCAGCGTGGCCAGCAGCATGGCGTCGGTGATGTCGGACACGAAGAATTCGTCGAAGCACAATACGTCGGTTTCGGCCTTGAAGCCGTCGGCGACAATGTCCAGTGGGTTTTCCCGCCCTTGCAGCTCGGTCAGCTCTTCATGCACCCGCAGCATGAAGCGGTGGAAGTGCAGACGCATTTTGCGATCGCCCGGCAGGCTGTGGAAGAACATGTCCATCAACCAGGTTTTGCCGCGCCCGACGCCGCCCCACATATACAGCCCCTGCACCGGGCGCTGCGGCGCCGTTTCGCCGCCTTTGCCCAGCAAACGGCTGAGCTTGCCGCGCAGCCCGCCGGCCGGCGCGCTCGCCGCCGGTTTTTGCAGCAAGGCCTGATAAATGCGATCCAGTTGAGTGACGGCCCGGCGTTGAACCTCATCGGCCTGATATTCCCCCGCCTCCAGCGCCTGCTGGTAGCGAGATAACGGTGATAGTGCCTGCATCTGTTCGATGTTCCCTAAGAACGCTTAGAAATTATTTAGCCAACGTTGGCGGCAAGTTGATGCCGATTCGCACCGTTATCGCCACAAATGCCCGCTGCGGGCGCCGCTGAAAACCCTGTAAACACTGGGTGGAAGCGCATCAGGATTCCACTCTGACAAGGTTAACGGTTATAGTGGATATTATTAAGTGAAAAATCCCTGCGGAACAACGAAGTCAAAATAGGAGTCATCATGACCTGGGAGTATGCGCTGATTGGTTTGGTCGTCGGTATCGTGATTGGTGCGGTGGCGATGCGTTTTGGCAACCGTAAATTACGTCAACAACAAGTCCTGCAGAACGAGCTGGACAAGAGCAAAACCGAGCTGGAAGAGTACCGTCAGGAGCTGGTCGGCCACTTTGCCCGCAGCGCCGAGCTGCTGGACAACATGGCGCGCGATTATCGTCAGCTGTATCAGCATATGGCGAAAAGCTCCAACAACCTGCTGCCGGATCTGCCGATGCAGGAGAACCCGTTCCGCTATCGCCTGACCGAAGCGGAAGCGGACAACGATCAGGCGCCGGTGGAAATGCCGCGCGACTATTCTGAAGGGGCCTCCGGCCTGCTGCGCGGCCAAAGCGCGCGCCGCGACTGATACCCCTTCTTCACCCGCGGGGCCACCCGCGGGTTTAACCCCGTTTGTGCCTTATTGACCTTCCTTCGCATTACCTTTACTGAACTTTGCACGCAAATTCACGGTCTTACCCTTCACTATGACAAGGTGATTGCCTTATCATCAAATTTTCATCGGCAGGTATTGAGAGAGTTATCATCAATGAAGAAAAAGTCGTTAATTCTTAGTGCATTGGCAATGAGCCTCGGCCTGGCGCTCAGCGCCGCACCGGTGGCCAACGCGGCCCTGCCCGTCGCCGTTCAGGGGCAGCCGCTGCCGAGCCTGGCGCCGATGCTGGAAAAAGTCTTGCCCGCCGTCGTGAGCGTGCATGTCGCCGGCACCCAGGTGCAGCGTCAACAGCTGCCGGAAGAGTTCAGACGCTTCTTCGGCCCCAATTTCCCCGGTCAGCAGCAGAGCTCTCGCCCGTTTGAAGGGCTGGGCTCCGGCGTCATCATCGACGCTGCCAAAGGCTACGTGCTGACCAACAACCACGTCATCAACAACGCCGATAAAATCCGCGTGCAGTTGAACGACGGCCGCGAACTGGATGCCAAACTGGTCGGCCGCGATGAGCAATCCGACATCGCCCTGCTGCAGCTCAGCGACACCAAAAACCTGACCGCCATCAAGATGGCCGATTCCGATCAGCTGCGCGTCGGCGACTTCGCCGTGGCGGTCGGCAACCCGTTTGGCCTGGGCCAAACCGCCACCTCCGGCATCATTTCGGCATTGGGCCGCACCGGCCTGAATCTGGAAGGGCTGGAAAACTTCATTCAGACCGACGCCTCGATCAACCGCGGCAACTCCGGCGGCGCGTTGGTTAACCTGAACGGCGAGCTGATCGGCATCAATACCGCCATTCTGGCGCCGAGCGGCGGCAACGTCGGCATCGGCTTCGCCATTCCGAGCAATATGGCGCAGAACCTGAGCCAGCAGCTGATCGAATTCGGCGAAGTGAAACGCGGCCTGCTCGGCATCAAGGGCAGTGAAATGACCCCGGACATGGCTAAAGCCTTCAACACCGACGCGCAGCGCGGCGCCTTCGTCAGCGAAGTGCTGCCGAAATCCGCCGCCGCCAAGGCCGGCATCAAAGCCGGGGATATTCTGGTTTCCGTCGACGGCAAGCCGGTGAACAGCTTCGCCGAACTGCGCGCCAAGGTCGGCACCACCGCGCCGGGCAAAACCCTCAAGGTGGGCCTGCTGCGCGACGGCAAACCGCAGGAAGTCTCGGTCACGCTGGACAACAGCGAGAGCGCCTCGACCAATGCCGAAACGCTGACGCCGGCGCTGCAGGGGGTTTCCCTCAGCAACGGCGCGCTGCCGAGCGGCGACAAGGGCGTGAAGGTGGAGAACGTGGATAAAGGCTCGACGGCAGCGCAAATCGGCCTGCAAAAAGGCGACGTGATCATCGGCGTCAACCGCCAGCGCGTGGACAGCATCACCGCGCTGCGCAAGGTGCTGGAAGCCAAACCGCCGGTGATGGCGCTCAATATCGTGCGCGGTAACGAAACCATTTATCTGCTGCTGCGTTAATTTGTGCAAAAACCGGGCTCGGTGGCATACTGCGCCCGGTTAACTCATGCTATCCTCCGAACATCGTTCACCACACCACGAAAACTCCATGTTTGCTAAGCTCTTGCGTTCTGTCGTTATCGGTCTCATCGTTGCCGGCCTGCTGTTGGCCGCTCTGCCCGTGCTGCGCTCTTCCAACGGCCTGTTTGCAGAGAAAACCGAGAATACCAGCGACGAAACGCCGGTGAGCTACAACAAAGCGGTGCGCCGAGCCGCGCCCGCCGTGGTGAACATCTACAACCGCAACCTGAACGGCGCCGCCAACGTGCTGTCGCTCGGTTCCGGCGTGATCATGAACGAACGCGGCTATATCATCACCAACCGCCACGTGATCAAAGACGCTCAGCAGATCACCGTGGTGTTGCAGGATGGCCGCCGCTACGAAGCGCTGCTGGTCGGCTCCGACGGCCTGACCGATTTGGCGGTGCTGAAGATCGATCCCGGCAACCTGCCGGTGATCCCGACCAACAAAAATCGCGTTGCCCACGTCGGCGACGTGGTGCTGGCAATCGGCAACCCGTACAACCTGGGGCAGACCGTGACTCAGGGCATCCTCAGCGCCACCGGGCGTATCAGTATGAGCACCACCGGCCGGCAGACATTCCTGCAGACCGATGCCTCAATCAACCGCGGCAACTCCGGCGGCGCGCTGGTCAACTCGCTGGGCGAGCTGATCGGCATCAACACCCTGACCTATGACAAAATCACCGACGGCGAAACGCCGGAGGGCCTCGGCTTCGCCATTCCGATCGAACTGGCCACCAAAATCATGGACAAGCTGATCCGCGACGGCCGCGTTATCCGCGGCTATTTCGGCATTCAGGGCAAAGAAATCATTCCGCTGCGTTCCTCCAATTCCGGCATCGATCGCCTGCAGGGCATCATCGTGACCGAAATCACGCCGAACGGCCCGGCGAGCAGCGCCGGTTTCCAGATCAACGACATCATCATCAACGTGGATAACAAACCGGCGGTGTCCGTGCTGGAGACCATGGATCAAGTGGCGGAGATCAGGCCAGGCACCGAGATACCGGTTATCGTGCTGCGCGACGGCAAACGCATTACGTTGAAAATGACGGTGGGCGAATTCCCGGAAGACAACAATTAAAAAAGGGCCGGCATTGATAGCCGGCCCTTTGATTTTCATCCTGCCGACGCAGCCGCGCCGGCGCTAATGACTTACTCGCCTTTCACGCGCTCGATGTTAGCACCCAGCGCGCGCAGCTTGTCTTCAATACGCTCATAGCCGCGATCGATGTGGTAGATGCGATCGACGACGGTCACGCCGTCGGCGATGCAGCCGGCGATCACCAGGCTGGCGGAAGCGCGCAGATCGGTCGCCATCACCTGAGCGCCGGACAGCTGTTCAACGCCATGGCAGATCACGGTGTTGCTCTCGATTTCCGCGTGCGCGCCCATGCGGATCAGTTCCGGCACGTGCATGAAGCGGTTTTCGAAGATGGTCTCGGTGATGACGCCGGTGCCTTCCGCCACCAGGTTCAGCAGGCTGAACTGGGCCTGCATGTCGGTCGGGAAGCCCGGGTGAGGCGCGGTGCGCACGGTGACCGCTTTCGGGCGTTTGCCGTGCATGTCCAGGCTGATCCAGTCTTCGCCCACTTCGATATCGGCACCGGCTTCGCGCAGCTTGGCCAGCACCGCATCCAGCGTGTCCGGACGGGTGTTGCGGCACATCACTTTACCGCCGGAAACCGCGGCGGCGATCAGGAAGGTGCCGGTTTCGATGCGGTCAGGCAGCACGCGGTACACGCCGCCGCCCAGACGCTCGACGCCCTCGATGGTGATCTTGTCGCTGCCGGCGCCGCTGATCTTCGCGCCCAGCGTATTGAGGAAGTTGGCGGTATCGACAATTTCCGGCTCACGCGCGGCGTTCTCGATAACGGTGGTGCCGGTCGCCAGGGTCGCGGCACTCATGATGGTCACGGTCGCGCCCACGCTCACCTTGTCCATAACGATGTGCGCGCCCTTCAGGCGGCCCTCGACGGACGCCTTGACGTAGCCTTCTTCCAGCTTGATCTCGGCACCCAGCTGCTCGAGGCCGGTGATGTGCAGATCGACCGGACGCGCGCCGATCGCACAGCCGCCCGGCAGGGAAACCTGACCGCGGCCGAAACGCGCCACCAGCGGCCCCAGTGCCCAGATGGAAGCGCGCATGGTTTTCACCAGATCGTAAGGGGCGCAGAACTCGTTCACGCCGCTGGCGTCCACGAAGACCGAACCGTTGCGCTCAATCTTGGTACCCAACTGGTTGAGTAGTTTAATGGTGGTGTCGATGTCCTTCAGCTTGGGGACATTCTGCAGCTCGACCGGCTCTTCCGCCAACAGGGCGGCGAACAGGATCGGCAGGGCGGCGTTTTTGGCCCCGGAAATAGACACTTCACCGCTCAGGCGGGTCCGACCCTGCACACGAAATTTATCCATCTGACTACTCTCTGTTATCTAATCTGAAGCTGCCCGCCCGGCAGGGCAAACAGCCTTAAAATCCGTTGAGTTTGCGGTCTCGCTGCCACTCTTCAGGGGTGTACGCCTTGATAGACAAGGCATGAATGCGGTTGTCCGCAATGTATTCCATCAGCGGTGCGTAAACCGTCTGCTGTTTTTTGACGCGGCTCATGCCGGCGAACAATTCGCCGACCACGATCGCCTGAAAATGGCTGCCGTCGCCCGTCACATGTACTTCATCCAGTGCCAATGCCTGCATCAGCACGTCTTTAATCTCGTTGGTTTCCATAGTATCCAGTTCTGCCGCTAAAGGATCATAAACAGCCTAGTATCTTAGTGGAATACGATGTTTTCTTAAACTAAAGAAAAAGCCCCTGCATAACAGGGGCTTTGTATCGTTTTACCACGCAAGGGCGGCGTAAAACGCCGCTAACCGGCGGTATCGACAGGCATTATCGCCTGCAGGTTGTAGAGCGCAATCAGCGTTTTCAGGCGCTCGGTGGCGCCGAAAATTTTCAGCGCGACGCCGCGCTCGCGCTGCTCTTCCTGCAGATGCAGCAACAGCGCCAGCCCGGCGGAGTCTACGCGCTGCAGTTGCGCCACGTCGATCGCGGTTTTATCCGCCATCAGCGCGTCGCGCTGCCGCCACAGCGGCTGCAGCGTTTCCCGGTCCAGTTCACCGCGCAGGATCAGCGTCTGCTGCTCTGATTCGAAGCTGAGCGCTGCCGACATCAGTTTTTCTTGTCCAGCGTGATAGGCTGCGCGGCGGCGGCCTGCAGCTGTTTGGTCAGGCCGTCGATGCCCTGAGTACGCAGCGTGGACGCCCACTCGTTCTGCTTGGTGGTGATCATGCTGACGCCTTCGGCGATCATGTCATACGCCTGCCAGTAGCCGGTTTTGCTGTTCTTGCGCCATTGGAAATCCAGACGCACCGGCGGGCGGCCGCCGTTGTCGATGATGGTGACGCGAATGGCCACGATGTCGGCATTGCCCAGCGGCTGTTCAGGCGCGATCTGGTAAGTCTGGCCGTGATACATCGCCAGCGCCTGGCCGTAAGCCTGCTCCAGGTAAGCCTGGAAGGCGGTGAAGTAAGCTTCGCGCTGCGCAGGCGTCGCCTCTTTGTAGTAGCGCCCCAGCACCAGCGCGCCGGCGTATTTCACCTGCACGAACGGCATCAGTTCCTGATGCACGATGGAGCGCAGGTAGTTCGGGTCCTGCTTGATCTTCGGCTGTTCATTCTTCAAACGACTGAAGGTCTTCTGCGCCGCTTCTTGCATCATGCTGTAAGGATTGGTTTGGTCGGCTGCGCTCGCCAGCGGTGCAACCACCAGCAGAGCCACCATCAGTAAACGTTTAAACATGCAGGTATCCTCTCTTAATGATTTGGAACAGCGGGTTGCGGTGCGGCGCCGGCAGCCGGCTCAGCGGCCGCGTCTCCCGGTTTGGCGCTGTCCTGACCGCCGCTTTTATACAGGAACTGGCCGATCAGGTCTTCCAGAACCATGGCTGATTTGGTGTCCTGAATGGTGCCGCCGTCTTTCAGGATGGCGGTGCCCATATCAGGATCTTCGAAGCCCACGTTAAGCGCCAGATATTGCTCGCCCAGCAGGCCGGAGGTGCGGATCGCCAGCGAGCTGGTATCCGGGATTTGGTCGTACTTTTTCTGGATATCCAGCGCCACGCGCGGCGTGTAGGTTTTCGAATCGAGTTCGATGTCCGCCACGCGGCCGATCACCACGCCGCCAATCTTCACCGGCGAACGCGGTTTCAGGCCGCCGATGTTGTCGAACGTCGCGTAAATGCGGTAGGTCGGCTCGCTGCCGATCGATTTAAGGTTCGCCACCTGCAGGCAGATAAACACGATGGCGCACAGCGCGATCAGCATAAATGCCCCAACCCAGATTTCACTCTTCTTCGTTTGCATCGAATCAATTCCCAAACATCAGTGCTGTCAGCACGAAATCCAATCCCAACACCGCCAGTGACGAATGCACCACGGTACGCGTCGTCGCCCGGCTAATCCCTTCAGAGGTAGGCACGGCGTCGTACCCGTTGAAAATGGCAATCCAGGTTACGGTAATGGCGAATACCACGCTTTTGATCAGGCAGTTGAGCAGATCTTTTTTCCACTCTACGGCGCCCTGCATCGCCGACCAGAAGAAGCCGCTGTCGATGCCCTTCCAGTCCACGCCGACCACCGAGCCGCCCCAG
The DNA here is from genome assembly GCF_057808395.1 of Serratia sp. TSO36. Taxonomy (NCBI): domain Bacteria; kingdom Pseudomonadati; phylum Pseudomonadota; class Gammaproteobacteria; order Enterobacterales; family Yersiniaceae; genus Serratia; species Serratia sp. TSO36. The sequence continues at coordinate 297,256 of NZ_JBJZOU010000024.1, forward strand.
ATGCCGATCGCCACGAAAATGATGGTCAACAGCGGCATGCTGATCAGCCCCGCCCAGAAGCGCGGCGCCACGATGCGCCGCAGCGGATCGACCGCCATCATTTCCAGGCTGGAGATCTGCTCCGTCGCCTTCATCAGGCCGATTTCCGCCGTCAGCGCGGAACCGGCGCGGCCGGCGAACAGCAGCGCCGTCACCACCGGCCCCAGCTCGCGCAGCAGCGACAGCGCCACCATCATGCCGAGGCTGGCCTCGGCGCTGTAGGTGGTGAGCACGATATAACCCTGCAGGCCCAGCACCATGCCGATGAACAGCCCGGAGACCATGATGATCAGCAGCGACTGCACGCCGACGCTGTAGAGCTGTTTCAACAACAGCGGCCACTGCTTGCCGGGTTCCGGCCGGCCAATCAACGCGTTGAACAGCATCAACCCGGCGCGGCCGAAGCTGGCGCTGGTGTTGATGCCACTGCGCCCCAACGACGCTAACGCTCTTAATAACATGAGCTTATTTACTCCCTAAGCCTAGCAGTTCGGTCTGATAATCCCCGGCCGGATAGCGGAACGGCACCGGCCCATCCGCTATACCATCCAGAAACTGGCGCACGCGCGCATCAGGATTGTTCTGCAATTGCTGCGTGGTGCCTTCGGCGATCACCCGGTGATCGGCCACGATATAGGCGTAGTCGGCGATGCTCAGCACCTCCGGCACGTCGTGCGACACCACGATGCAGGTAATGCCCAGCGCATGGTTCAGCTCATCGATCAGCTTGACCAGCACCCCCATGGTGATCGGATCCTGGCCGACGAAAGGTTCGTCGAACATGATCATCTCAGGGTCCAGCGCGATCGCGCGCGCCAACGCCGCCCGGCGCGCCATGCCGCCGGAAAGCTCATTGGGCATCAGCTGGGCCGCGCCGCGCAGCCCCACCGCTTCCAGCTTCATCAGCACCGTGCTGCGCAGCAGGGGTTCAGGCAGGTTGCTGTGCTCGCGCAGCGGGTAGGCCACGTTTTCGAACACGGTCAAATCGGTGAACAGCGCGCCCGACTGGAACAGCATGCTCATCTTTTTGCGCGCGTCGTATAACTGACGGCGGGACAACGCGGGAATGTTGTCGCCGTCGAACCAAATCTCCCCGCTGTCCGGCGCCAGCTGGCCGCCTATCAGGCGCAGCAGCGTGGTTTTGCCGATGCCCGATGGCCCCATGATCGCCGTGACCTTACCGCGAGGCACCGTCAGGTTGATGTCTTCAAATATCCGTCGGTCGCCGCGCGAGAAGCTCATGTCGCGCACTTCGACCAAATTATCTGCCTTTTGGAGCATGTTAATGGACCCTTTACGACTCATCTTTTGCTGAATCTACCCGTGATGTTAAAGCAATGGGCGCAATCCGTCTCATCTTTACAAAAACTTACTGCCATTTCGCAACCAATGGTGCCATTGGTTTTACTTTTCCGCGCCACCCGGTCAAAATTGGCGCCATAACGAAAAAAAACGAAACTGTTCAACTATTAGCCGGGAAAAACCGTTGCTGCGGCTCACACGCGCGCAACGGAGGGCAAGCAATACCGCCGCATTGACGGCTTTAACCAACGAACCGGGATAATACCCGACAAAGGACCCTGCATGTTTCTCGCGATAGCATTATTAATCGTTGGTTTATTTCTACTGGTGTATGGTGCAGACCGCTTAGTTTATGGTGCTGCCGTGATTTCCCGCTCGCTCGGCGTCCCGCCGTTGATCATCGGCATGACCATCGTCGGCATCGGCACTTCGCTGCCGGAGCTGATCGTGTCCACCACCGCCGCGCTGAACGGGCAGATAGATATGGCCGTTGGCAACGTATTAGGTTCCAACATCACCAACATCTTATTGATCCTGGGTGTGGCGGCGCTGATTCACCCGCTGGCCGCGCGTTCCGAGATACTGCGGCGCGAACTGCCGTTGATGTTAGCGGTCACAGTATTGTGCGGTTTCGTGTTGATGGATGGCACCCTGAGCAGGCTGGACGGCGTGCTGCTGCTGGCCGCCGCCGCCGGCTTCATCCTGCTGATGCTGAAAATCGCCCGGCTGGCGCAGCGCGAGGGCAGCGACAGCCTGACCATGGAGCAGATCGCCGAGCTGCCGCAGGACAGCAGCAACACTGTGGCGGTGCTGTGGCTGGTGCTGGCGTTTATCATTCTGCCGCTCTCTTCCAGAATGGTGGTCGATAACGCGACGGTGATTGCGCACTATTTCGGCCTGAGCGAACTGGTGGTCGGCTTGACCATTATCGCCATCGGCACCAGCTTGCCCGAATTGGCCACCTCCATCGCCGGGGCGCTGAAGGGCGAGGATGATATGGCGATTGGAAATATCATCGGCTCCAATATTTTCAACACGGTGATCGTGCTGGGCGTCCCCGCCCTGCTGTCGCCGGGCAGCGTAGACGCCGCCGCCTTCCAGCGCGATTACTGGGTGATGCTGGCGGCCAGCGTGCTGCTGAGCGTACTGTGCATCGGCCGCAAGCATCGCATCGGTCACCTGGCGGGCGCGCTGTTATTATGTGGCTTTATTGCGTATCTTGCGGTGCTGTTCTTTAACCCTTTCAGTACTTTCGGCTAAACCGACGGGAATGAGTATGTCGAACATTGAGTTGCAACCGGGCTTCGATTTTCAGCAGGCCGGCAAAGAAGTGCTTCAGATAGAGCGTGAAGGGCTGGCTCAGCTCGACAGCTACATCAACGCAGACTTCACTCGCGCCTGCGAAACGATCGCCGCCTGCGGCGGCAAAGTGGTGGTGATGGGCATGGGCAAATCCGGCCATATCGGCTGCAAGATCGCCGCGACCTTCGCCAGCACCGGCACCCCCTCATTCTTCGTTCACCCGGCGGAGGCCAGCCATGGCGATTTGGGCATGGTCACCCCGCAGGACATCGTGCTCGCCATCTCCAACTCCGGCGAGTCCAGCGAGATCCTGGCGCTGATCCCGGTATTGAAACGCCAGCAGATCACCCTCATCTGTATGACCAATAATCCGGAAAGCTCGATGGGCAAGGCGGCGGATATCCACCTGTGCATCAAGGTGCCGCAGGAAGCCTGCCCGCTGGGGCTGGCGCCGACCACCAGCACCACCGCCACGCTGGTGATGGGCGATGCGCTGGCCGTCGCGCTGCTGAAAGCGCGCGGTTTCACGCAGGAAGACTTCGCGCTGTCGCATCCGGGCGGCGCACTCGGCCGCAAACTGCTGCTGCGGGTTAGCGATATCATGCACAGCGGCGACGAAATGCCCCACGTCAGCGCCGACGCCTCGTTGCGCGACGCGCTGCTGGAAATTACCCGCAAAAATCTGGGCCTGACGGTTGTCTGCGACGATTTGATGAAAATCGCCGGCATCTTCACCGACGGCGACCTGCGCCGGGTGTTCGACATGGGCATCAACCTGCACGAGGCGAAGATCGCCGATGTCATGACGCCGGGCGGCGTACGGGTGCGCCCCAACATCCTGGCGGTCGATGCATTGAACCTGATGCAACAACGCCACATCACCGCGCTGCTGGTTGCCGATGGCGACCAGTTGCTGGGTGTGGTACATATGCATGACATGCTGCGCGCCGGCGTCGTTTAATTAAGGAATAGAACGGAATGGGTATGGTAGAAACCTGCTACGGGCCGGTAGAACAAGAGGTTATGGCGCGTGCCGGGAACATCCGCCTGTTGATTTGCGACGTTGACGGCGTGCTGTCGGACGGCCTGATCTTCATGGGCAACAACGGTGAAGAATTGAAAGCGTTCAACGTGCGCGACGGCTACGGCATCCGCTGCTTGAAAACCTCGGACATCGAGGTGGCGATCATCACCGGTCGCTCCGCCAAGCTGCTGGAAGACCGCGCGCAGACGCTCGGTATCACCCATCTGTATCAGGGGCAATCCGATAAGCTTTTGGCCTTCCGCGAACTGTTGGATAAACTGTCGTTAACGGCGGATCAGGTCGCCTATATCGGCGATGACCTGATCGACTGGCCGGTGATGGCGCAGGTCGGCCTGGCGGTCGCGGTGGCGGACGCCCACCCGCTGCTGACGCCGCGCGCCCACTACGTCACCCGCATTGCCGGCGGCCGCGGCGCGGTGCGCGAACTGTGCGACATCATTCTTTTGGCTCAAAATAAGCTGGAGGACGCCAAAGGGCTGTCGATATGAGTAAAACCAAACTGTGGATCACCATCCTGTTGACGGTGATCGTTCTGGCGCTGATCGGCTGGAACATGACGGATTTCAGCGACGACACGGCCCCTGGCCCGGTCAACGATCAGGATCCGACCTACCAGAGCCAGCACACGGTCACCGTGGTGTACAACCCGGCCGGCAAGCTGAATTACAAACTGGTGGCGGAAGACGCGAAGTATTACACCGCCGGCGAGCTGAGCTGGTTCACCCAGCCGGTAATGACGCTGTTCGATGAGAATGCGGTGGCCACCTGGTCAGTTCGCGCCGATCGCGCCAAACTGACTAAAGACCGGATGCTGTATCTGTATGGTCACGTCGAGGTAAACAGCCTGACCACCACCTCGCAGCTGGAAAAAATTAAGACGGACAACGCTCAGGTAAACCTGGTCACCCAGGACGTCACCTCCGATGACGAAGTCACGATTTACGGGACCAATTTTACCTCTAACGGCATGAAAATGCGTGGGAACCTGCGGACCAAAACCGCTGAGCTGATTGATAAGGTTAAGACCAACTATGAAATTCAGAACCAAAAACCAACTCCGTAACCTGTTGCTCGGCAGCTTAGTTTTGGCCGCCAGCGCCCCCGCTCTGGCGCTGAAATCCGACTCCAGCCAGCCGGTCAGCATCGACTCGCTCAAGCAGTCGTTGGACATGCAGAGCAACGTCAGCACCTTCACCGACAACGTGGTGATCAAGCAAGGCACCATCGATATTCGCGCCGATAAGGTGGTGGTCACCCGCCCGGGCGGAGATCAGAATAAGACCTATATTGAAGCGTTCGGCAACCCGGTAACCTTCTACCAGATGCAGGACAGCGGCAAGCCGGTCAAAGGCCACGCGCAGAAAGTGCGTTACGACGTGGCGACCCAGCTGGTGACCCTGACGGGCAACGCCTATCTGGAGCAGCTCGACAGCAACGTGAAAGGCGATCGCATCACCTATCTGGTGCAACAGCAGCAAATGCAGGCGTTTAGCGACAAAGGCAAACGCGTGACAACGGTTCTGGTACCGTCGCAGTTGCAAGACAAAAACGAGCAGAAAAAGAGTAACTAATCACTTATGGCAACACTCATCGCAGAAAACCTGGCGAAAGCCTACAAGGGCCGTAAAGTTGTCGAAGACGTCAGCCTGAAAGTGAAATCCGGCGAGATCGTCGGCCTGCTCGGGCCGAACGGCGCCGGTAAAACCACCACCTTCTACATGGTGGTCGGCATCGTGCCACGCGACGCCGGGCGCATCGTGATCGACGAAGAAGACATCAGTCTGCTGCCGCTGCACGCCCGCGCGCGCCGCGGCATCGGTTACCTGCCGCAGGAAGCGTCGATCTTCCGCCGCCTGAGCGTGTACGACAACCTGATGGCGGTGCTGGAGATTCGCCCCGATCTCACCAGCGAACAGCGCGAAGACCGCGCCAAGGAGCTGATGGAAGAGTTCCATATCTCCCATCTGCGCGACAGCCTCGGCCAGGCGCTGTCCGGCGGTGAGCGTCGCCGCGTCGAAATCGCCCGCGCGCTGGCGGCCAACCCGAAATTCATACTGCTGGACGAACCCTTCGCCGGGGTGGATCCGATCTCCGTTATCGATATCAAGAAAATCATCGAGCACCTGCGTGACAGCGGCCTGGGCGTGCTGATCACCGACCACAACGTGCGCGAGACGCTGGACGTGTGTGAACGCGCCTACATCGTCAGCCAGGGCAAACTGATTGCCCACGGCACGCCGGATGCTATTCTGGCCGACGAGCAGGTTAAACGCGTTTATCTGGGCGAAGAGTTCCGCCTCTAAGCGCCGGCGCGCCCTGCGGGGCGACACCGTTAACGGAAGTAGACAGAAAACTATGAAGCAAGGTTTGCAACTCAGGCTCAGCCAACAGCTGGCCATGACTCCTCAGCTCCAGCAGGCGATCCGCCTGCTGCAGTTGTCCACGCTTGAACTTCAGCAAGAGATCCAGCTGGCGCTGGAGAGCAATCCGCTGCTTGAACAGACCGATCTGCACGACGAAATCGACGCCAAAGAAACCCAGGAGACCGAGGGGCTCGATACCCGCGAGGCGCTGGAACAGAAAGACATGCCGGAAGAGCTGCCGCTGGACGCCACCTGGGATGAGATCTACACCGCCGGCACGCCGTCCGGCACCGGCACCGACTACAGCGACGACGAACTGCCGGTCTATCAGGGCGAGACCACCCAAACGCTGCAGGATTACCTGATGTGGCAGGTGGATCTGACGCCGTTCTCCGATACCGACGCCGCCATCGCCACCTCCATCGTCGACGCGGTGGACGACACCGGCTATCTCACCGTGCCGCTGGAAGACATTCTGGAAAGCCTGGGCGACGAGAACGTGACCCTCGAGGAAGTCGAGGCGGTATTGAAGCGCGTGCAGCGTTTCGATCCGATCGGCGTCGCCGCGCGCGATCTGCGCGATTGCCTGCTGGTGCAGCTCTCCCAATACGCCAAAGACACCCCTTACCTGGCCGAAGCGCGGCTGATCATCAGCGACCATCTGGATCTGTTGGCCAACCACGACTTTCGCAGCCTGATGCGATCAACCCGGCTAAAAGAAGATACACTGAAAGAAGCGATGCTGCTGATTCAGTCGCTCGATCCGCGCCCGGGGCAGTCGATCAATACCGGCGAGTCGGAATACGTGATCCCGGACGTGCTGGTGCGCAAGACGCAGAACAAATGGACGGTCGAGCTCAACGGCGACAGCGTGCCGCGTTTGAAGATCAATCAGCAGTACGCCGCGCTGGGCAACAGCGCCCGCAGCGAAGCCGACGGCCAGTTTATCCGCAGCAACCTGCAGGAAGCCAAGTGGCTGATTAAAAGCCTGGAGAGCCGCAACGAGACGCTGCTGAAGGTCACCCGCTGCATCGTCAGCCAACAGCAGGCGTTCTTCGAGCAAGGCGAAGAGTTTATGAAACCCATGGTGCTGGCGGATATCGCCCAGGCCGTGGAGATGCATGAATCGACGATCTCGCGCGTCACCACGCAGAAGTTTCTGCACAGCCCGCGCGGCATTTTTGAATTGAAGTATTTCTTCTCCAGCCACGTGAATACCGACAGCGGCGGCGAAGCCTCCTCGACGGCGATCCGCGCGTTGGTGAAGAAATTGATTGCGGCGGAAAACCCCGCCAAGCCACTCAGCGACAGCAAGCTGGCCACCCTGCTCGCCGATCAGGGGATCATCGTGGCGCGGCGCACCGTCGCCAAGTACCGAGAGTCTTTGTCCATCCCGCCGTCGAACCAGCGTAAACAGTTGGTTTGACCTCTATTGAGAAGGAAGACACTATGCAGCTCAACATTACCGGACACCACATCGAAATCACCGATCCGTTGCGCGAGTTCGTGAACAACAAGTTCGCCAAACTCGAACAGTATTTTGATCGCATCAATCAGGTGTATGTTGTATTAAGTGTGGAAAAAGTGCAGCAAATTGCGGAAGCAACGGTGCACGTGAATGGAGGCGAGTTGCACGCCACCTCGGAAGACGAGAATATGTATGCCGCAATTGATACGCTGATCGACAAATTGGCACGTCAATTGAACAAACATAAAGACAAATTGAAGCAACACTGACACCCTAACCCACTCCATGAGGCGGCATCCGTCGCCGCCTCGCCCTTCGGCGCGTGACCCGCATGGGTGACGCGCCGAACGGTAATCAGGGTTAAAACCGACGAAAAACCGCCTTGCCGGGTGCGCCCGGCGGCGCGGTTTTAAGTGAAGATGAGATGAACAACGAATATATGCAATTAAGCTCGGTGTTAAACATCGAGTGCACCAAAAGCTCGGTACACTGCACCAGCAAGAAGCGGGCTTTGGAAATTATCAGCGAACTGGCCGCCAAACAGCTCAATCTGCCTTCGCAGGTGGTGTTTGACGCGGTTCTCACCCGGGAGCGCATGGGCAGCACCGGTATCGGCAACGGTATCGCCATTCCCCACGGCAAACTGGAAGAGGACACACTGCGGGCCGTTGGCGTGTTTATCCGTCTCGACCAACCCATCGCTTTCGACGCTATCGACAACCAGCCGGTCGACCTGCTGTTCGCGCTGCTGGTGCCTGCCGATCAGTGCAAAACCCATTTGCATACCCTGTCGCTGGTCGCCAAACGCCTGGCCGACAAAACCGTATGCCGCCGCCTGCGCGCCGCGCAAAGCGACGAAGAACTTTACCAAATCATCACCGAGTAATGTCCGGCCGGCGTGACTTCCAGCCCGGATAACGTTACTGTTTCACGATGATGGATCCGGCCTCGGCCGGAATAACAAAGTTTCCACCGGTGGCGATGAACGCCGCCGCGATGCCAGGGGAGTTGCCACATGGTGCTGATGATTGTCAGCGGCCGTTCCGGTTCCGGAAAATCTGTCGCCTTGCGGGCGCTGGAAGACATGGGTTTTTACTGCGTTGACAACCTGCCGGTGGTGCTGCTGCCGCAGCTCGCCAATACGCTGGCGGAACGCAATATCTCCGCGGCGGTCAGCATCGACGTGCGCAACATGCCGGAATCGCCGGAAGTGTTCGAATACGCGATGACTCAGCTGCCGGACAGCTTCTCGCCGCAGCTGCTGTTCCTCGACGCCGATCGCAACACGCTGATCCGCCGTTACAGCGACACCCGCCGCCTGCACCCGCTCTCCAGCAAAAACCTGTCGCTGGAAAGCGCCATCGACGAAGAGAGCGATCTGCTCGAACCGCTGCGCTCGCGGGCTGACCTGATTATCGACACCTCGGAAATGTCGGTGCACGAGCTGGCCGAAATGCTGCGCACCCGCCTGCTGGGCAAGCGTGAGCGCGAGCTGACCATGGTGTTCGAATCCTTCGGCTTCAAGCACGGCATCCCGATCGACGCCGACTACGTGTTCGACGTGCGCTTCCTGCCGAACCCGCACTGGGATCCGAAGCTGCGGCCGATGACCGGTCTGGATAAGCCGGTCGCGTCGTTCCTCGATCGCCATACCGAAGTGCACAACTTCATCTACCAGACCCGCAGCTACCTGGAGCAATGGCTGCCGATGCTGGAAACCAACAACCGCAGCTACCTGACGGTCGCCATCGGCTGTACCGGCGGCAAGCACCGCTCGGTGTACGTGGCGGAACAGCTGGCCGATTACTTCCGCTCGCGCGGCAAGAACGTGCAGTCACGCCACCGCACGCTGGAAAAGCGCAAACAATGACGGTCAAACAGACGGTTGAAATCAAAAACAAGCTGGGCATGCACGCGCGCCCGGCGATGAAACTGTTCGAGCTGGTGCAAAGCTTCGACGCCGAAGTGATGCTGCGCAACGAAAGCGGCACCGAAGCCGAGGCCAGCAGCGTCATCGCGCTGCTGATGCTGGACTCCGCCCAGGGCCGGCATATCGAAGTCGAAGCGACCGGCCCCGACGAAGTCAACGCGCTGGAGGCGGTCGTCGAGCTGTTCAACTCCGGGTTTGATGAAGATTAGCCGCTGAAGCCCTCCCGCGAATGCGTCGCAACGACGCGTTCGTTCTCTTTGCCTTCTCTCCCTGACACGATCTCCCGCTTTTCACTTTGCGTATCCGCTTCCAAAGTCAGCCGTAACTGCCTGTAAATGCGAAGTATTGATTTACCCGCACGGCGCTAACCGCAATAGTATGCAACGACAAAAACGGGCTGCGGCCGGGTATTTCCCTCTCACTGTGAGCGGGGATGATAAGTTTACAATTTGTGAACACCTAAGACAGTCGCTATAATGTTCACCAGGCAGGAATCGAGGGAGCGATGCATATCATTTCCAGGGAGCCGTTCAATAACGCAACCAAGCAATACCCTAATGAAGCCGCTGCTCTCGAGGCCATTTATAAAGCGTTGCGACGCGGCGAGTTCCGCACGCCGGACGAGTTAAAAGCGCTTTTTCCTTCGCTCGATCGTATGAAATACAAAGAGAAATGGTGGATCATTGACGTCGGCGGCAACCACCTGCGGATTTTGTTCTTCGCCAGCTTCGAGACACAGAAAGTCTTCATAAAGCATATCGTTAGCCACGCCGAGTACGACAAGCTGATGCAGCACTATCGAAGGAGTTCATCATGATTACAGATGCCATTAAGGCCGCCGATGCGCTGCTGCGCGCCGTGCCCTTATTGCAGGGCAGCAGCTCTCAGCAAGACTACCGGGAAGCGCTCGAATTGGTGGAATATTTGCTGGAAAACGATGAACACCATCCGCTGATTGACATGCTGGCAAAAAAAATCGCCGAATATGAAGATAACAGCGCCGAATTTACCGCATTCAACCAGCGTATCGCCCAACTCCCGCAAGGAGTGGCCGCGCTTCGCGTATTGATGGAACAACACCAACTTAGCCAAAGTGATTTTGAACATGAGATCGGTAAAAAGTCGTTGGTCAGCCAAATCCTGAGTGGCAAAAGATCGCTGACCATTCCGCACATTATGGCGCTGGCCAAACGCTTCAATCTGCCCCCGGCCCTCTTCCTGCCGGAAGCGGATTAGCCCCTCAGCTCCGGCTCAGGCAGTCCAGCGCCACCGCTTTAAAGCTGTCGAAGCTGTCGCTGCTCAGCAGGCGGCTCATTGAGCGTTCACGCACGAAGGTGACGAACAGCTCGTAGATCGCCATCGCCTCTTCATAGTCGCTCTTGCTGATCGCCAGCAGGAAAATCACGTGCGCGACCTCACCTTCTCCCCAGGCGACGCCCTGCGGCGCCAGCAGCGTCACCACCACGGTCTTTTTGGCCAGCAGCCCCAGCGAGTGCGGCAGCGCGATGCCCTCGCCCAGCAAGGTGGAGACGATCGCCTCGCGTTCGACCACCGACGGATAGAAGTCCGCGCCGACGTACCCTTCCCGCTCCAGCTGGCCGCACACTCGGCTGAACAGTTCCGCCTGCGTCAGCGGCTCGTTGAGCACCATGAAATGCTCGGCGTCGAAAAACTTCTCCAGCATGTACGGTCGGGTGCGATCCACCAGCACCAGCTTGCCCAGCTGCTCCAGCTGGTAATCGGTTGGGAACGGCGACATCACCACCACCGGCTTGTTCTTTTCGCCGATGCGGGCGTTGGAAATCACGAAGTCTTCGTCGATATGCGCAAGCATCTCGTAATCGCGCAGCGAGACGATACGCGTCATCACCAGCTGCGGATACTTACGCGCAATCTGCGCCTGGATCATGCGCACCGTCGAGTTGCCGGTATCGCACACCAGCATCACCTGCGGGTGGCGTTCATAACCGATGTTGTAATGCCGCTCCAGCCCCACGCCGATGTGCAGCACCAGGTAGCCTATCTCATTCTCGCTCAGGGTATAGGGGGTGTATTTGCCCCAGCTGGAGACCGCCGCCAGCGTCACGTCGTAAGCCATCGGATAGTGCTGCTTGATGTTGGCCAACAGCGGATTGGGGATATTGATCTGGTATTTCACCCGCGTAATCATGGTCTTGATATGGGTGAGCAGATCGGCCCGCAGCTGCTCGTCGCCCTGCAGGTTGTAGTTATAGTGTGCGTTGATGTAGGACAGGATGTAGTCCACCAGCGCTTCTTCATCGTCGGCGTTGATCTCGGTCGGCTGCACGTCCTGCACGCGCCGCGCGGCGATATTGACCCGCAGATAGGCCTCTTCGGCCATCGAGATCTCTTTGCCGGAGGCCGAACGCAGTTCCGCCGCCAGGCGGGTCGATACCTGGCGCACCGCGTCGTCGCCGTCTTCCACCTCGAAGTCCGGCAGCGGATAGCCGTCGTTGATGCGCCGCAGCGCCACCGCGCAGTAGAAGATCAGGTACTGCTCGCCCTCGTCGGTCAGGCGAATGGCGTATTGCGACAGCAGCGGGTGCAGCAATCCGGCGAACGCCGCTACCTGCGGCTGCAGCAGGATCTCGTTGTTGAGCAGCGGGTTCTCGGCGTCGGCCAGCTGCAGTTGGAACAGCAGATCGGTCAGGCAGGCGCGGATCGCCATCTCCGTGCCGAACAGCTTCATGCCGTAACGCGGCTTGGTTTCAATCGTCAATTGATAGTGCGCCAGACGCTCTCTCACCTCAGCCATGTCGTTTTGCAACGTACCGCGGCTGACGAACCACTCGTCGGCCAGATCTTCCAGTTTAAGGGAGAAGGCTGAGGTCAAAAAACGCACCAGCAGATAATGCACACGCTCCTGCGCGCTGCGCGGGGTGGCATGCTTGCGGCGCTCCTGATGCTGCAGGGCGCTGAACAGCGCGGCGTTATCGACCTGCAGGCGATAGCCGGCACCGCGGTTATGCACGAAACGCGCGCCGTATTTGTCCAGAATCTCGTTCAGCGCGGTGATGTCCGCCCGCACCGTGCGGGTGGACACGGCGAAACGCTTCGCCAGCTCATCCTGCGGCAAAGTCTCGGTTTGCAAGGCATCGAACAAGTAAGCCAAACGCGGGTAAGGAAATCGCACCATTCTGTGTCCGTCAATCAGGCGACCCGCCCGGCGAACCGGGCGGGCCACGGGTTACTTCGGCGGCGGCAGAAACGCCATTTGCGAGGGGCTGCCGATCGGCAGATAGCCGCCCACAACGCTGAGTTTGCCGTCCGTCGGGTTTACGCTGAAGCGGGTGACGTTATCGCTGCGCTGGTTCAACGCATACAGATAGCGGCCATCCGGGCTCAGCGCCAGCGAACGCGGATAATCGCCGCGCGTCCAGGTTTCCGCCACCGGTTTCAACTCACCGCCGGCGCCCACGCTGAACTGGGCAATGCTGTTATGCAGCCGGTTGGCGACGTACAGCGTGTCGCCGTTCTTGCTGAGCGCCAGCCCCGAAGCGAAGCTGGTGCCCTGATAGTCGGCGGGCAGCGCGGAAATCGCATGCAGTTGTTTCAGAGTACCTTTTTGGCGATCAAAACGGTAGCTGGTCAACGTCGAGGCCTCTTCGTTCACCAGCAGCACGGTTTCGCCGTCCGGATGGAACACAAAGTGACGCGGACCCGCGCCGGCGGAAGAGGCGGCGATCCACGGCGGATCGTTCGGCGTCAGCCGGCCGCTCGCGGCGTCAAAGCGCCATTGGTAGATGCGATCCAACCCCAGATCGGTGGAGAACACGAACTTGCCGCTCGGATCGCTGGCGATCATATGGGCATGCGGGCCGTTGTGATCGCTGATGGCGAAGCTGCCGTTCACCGCCGCCGCCGGTTTGGCCGCGCCCGCCGGGCCCTGCTGTTGCTGCACCGAGCTGGCGGCGCCCAGGCTGCCGTCCGCTTCGATCGGGAAAGCCGCCACGCTGCCGCTGACATAGTTCGCCACCAGCAGATGGCGCCCGTCCGGCGTCGATGAGAGATACACCGGCCCCGCTCCCTGCGAATCCACCTGGTTGAGCTGCGTCAGGCCGCCGTCGGCCGGATTGACCCGGTAAGCGGTGATGCCGCCGTGCTTGCCGCCGTTGAAATCGGCCACTTCGCTGGCGACATACAGCGTCTTGCCATCGGCGCCCAGCGTCAGCTGCGCCGGATTCGGCACTTTGCTGACCAGCGTAACCTGGCTCAGCGCGCCGCTGACCGGATCGACCTGCACCCGGTAAACGCCTTCGCCGTTGGGATTGTAGGTGCCGATATAGGCGAAATGAGATGACGTGGAATTCATTGCATCCTCAGCATGCAGCGCCGGGCCGGTCATGGCCAGCAGCGCCAGGAACAACGCGGTGCGTCGGGTTGGAGCCTGCCTGTTTCGCATAGTAATCCTCAGTATATATCCGTCATCTTTCAAGCCGCAGCGTTGTTGGCTACGCAGTTACTCGGCCCATCCATGGGCCTCCCCCCTTCGGGGCCGCTGCAAGCAGCGTTTAAATCTGCTCCCGGCAGATTTTTCACCCCAGTCACTTACTTAAGTAAGCTCCTGGGGCTCCTGCGCTTGCCGCCTAACTGCAACTTGAAAGCTATAGGCTATAGCTAACGGCGGCGCGGCATGCCGCGCCACGGGAAAACCTTCGCCTCCCAGCGTTTAACTCATCCCATTGCGCGTTCAGCCCACCAGCTTTTTGGTCATCGCCAGCAGGGTTTTCACGTCCTGCGGGCGCGTGTCGCCGCTGGCGGCGTCGATGATCGAACTGTAGATATGCGGGATCACGCGTTTCACGCCGGCCGCCAGCGCGATCTCGACGATCGGCTCGTAGTTCTCCAGATCGATGCCGCCGGTCGGCTCCAGCATAAAGTCATGCTCGGCGCAGGCCTTAGCTACGTACTGATATTCGTCCTTGCACTTCAGGCCGCCCATCGGGAAATATTTGATGGAGCTGCCGCCCATGTCTTTCAGCAGGGCGATGGCGGTTTCCACCGGCACGATGCCGTCCGGCGCCGCGGCGCTCAATGGGCCGGTAGAGATCTTCACCCAGCCAACGCGGCCGGTCGGCGATACCAGGCCGTTGACCACGCTGTCGTTCTGGCCCAGCAGCGCGCGGCTGGCGCCAACGCCGGTAAACACCTGGTTGACGTGCTGCGGCTGCACCTGCTGAGCGATCAGGCTGACCATCGCCGACTGCTTCGGATCGCCGGCGCCCAGTCCGACCGAGAGCGCGTTGTCGATCAGGCGCGCATAGCGCAGCATGTCGGTCACCGCGCTGTCGACGTCCGGGTAGTTCTTGGAGAGCACGCCCACCAGCACATGGCCTTCCGCCGCGGCGTAGATGTCCTGCGCATTGGCTTTGGAGCCGGCCAGCACGTTCAGGCAGACGCGGTCACGATAGTAGTTAGGCTGCAGCTTCATGCTTGTTTCTCCGTAAACAGGTTTTTGATACAGGTAAAGACGGTCATCAGCTGTTGCTCATCGACGCTGCGCACGTCGACCTCAATCTTGCCCTCGTTGGCCTTGTAGCCGCGGAAGTAGATGGCGATGTCGCCGGTTTTCAGCGCCTGGACGATGTCATAGGTCGACCGCCCCAGCACCGCTTCGTCGAAGGCGATCTCGGCGCGGGCGATATCGCGGCCGGCGCTGTCCCAGACGGTTCTGGCGCTGACGCCGGTCAGGGTGTTGAGGCTGTCGAGGAACGGCGTCATCCGCGCCACCATCTGTTGCCCGGTGGTTTTCTCAAGCGTCAGATAGCTTTCGATCGCCTGCGTCAGGCCGAGGATGCCCTCTTTGCCGACCTTCATCGCCCGGCCGATGCCGCCGGACTGCAGCTTCACCCACTCGACGTACTGTTTCTTACCGATAACCAAGCCGCTGGTCGGCCCCTCGATGGCTTTGGCGCCGCTGTAGATCACCAGATCGGCTCCCATCTGGTAGTAACACATCAGATCTTCTTCCGCCGCGGCGTCGACGATCAGCGGCAGGTTATGCTTGCGCGCCACCACCGCCGCCTGTTCGACGGACAGAATACTTTTCTGCACGCAGTGGTGCGATTTGACGTACAGGATCGCCGCCGTCTGCGGCGTGATGCAGGCTTCAATCTGCTCCGGCGAACATTCGTTGGCGTAGCCCGCTTCCACCACCTTGCCGCCGCCCAGCGCCACCATGGTGTCCACCGGCGCGCCGAAGTTGACGTTGTGGCCGCGCGGCAACACGATCTCACGCGGCACGGCGATCGGCGCCGAGTGCAGGTTCACCAGCAGATTGGCGTTATCTTTGACGATCGCTGCCGCCACCGACTGGGCGATGCCCGCCGAGGCGCAGGAAACGATCACCGCGTCCTCCACGTTGAGCAGATCGGCGATGTAGGCGCCGGTCTTGTTGACCAGATCCTTGATTTCGAAATAGTGATTCAGGCCGTAGTCAACGGCGTCGATCACATCCTGGCGCGGCGTGGAAACGCCGAGAATGGTCATGCGGCCGGAGGTGTTGATCACCTGCTTCAAACCGTATTTTTCATAAATCGAAGACATCGCTTGCCTCCCCTTGTTCGGTTAATAGGATTTCCCCGGCCACCACCGCGGCCAGCGGCACCAACAGCTGTTCGCCCTCGGCGGTTTGCCCTTCGGCGTCGGCGAACACCTGCGGTTCGCGGCGCAGTTCAAACAGCGTGAAATCGGCGTCATAGCCCGGCTCCAGCCGCCCTTTGCCGCTGAGCTGCAGCGCCGACGCGGCGTTCTCCGTCACGCAGGCGATCACCTGCGGCAGCGTCAGGCCGACGCTGAAAAATTTGGACATCACCGTCGCCAGGCTGTGCACCGGCCCGTTTATGCGGTTGCGGCAGTAAATATCGGAGCTGATGGTGTGCGGCAAAATGCCCAGCTTGATCGCCTGGCGCGCCACCTCGAAGCTGAAGCTGGCGGTGCCGTGCCCCACGTCGAGCAACACGCCGCGCCGCAGCGCGCGCTGGATCGACTCGCGCAGCGTGCCCGCCGGCGTCAGAATGCGGTTCGGTTTGCCGTTGTAGCAGTGGGTGATGATGTCGCCACGAGTCAGCAGATCGGCGATCTCGTCCAGATCCGGCGGGTTGTTGCCGATATGCACCATCAGCGGCAGCTGGCGGTTTTCCCGCTGGATCTCTTTGGCCAACACCAGCGGCCGGGTGCCGTTCTTGCCCACCACGCTGCTGCTCATGCGCGCCTTGATGCCGATAATGAAACCGGGATGGTTGGCGATGGCCTGGCCGGCCTCGCGCTTGTCGATGTCCGTCAACTCCGCCAGCTCGTTCTGCCGCAGCAGGCCGATGCGCGAGATGTTGAGGAAGGCGAACACGTTGGTTTTGGCGCTGCGCGTCAGCTGATAAAAGGCGTCGATATCGTCGGCGCCGGTGCTGCCGGCATCGACCACGCTGGTGACGCCGCTGGCGACGCCGACCCGATCCGGCTCGTCATGGTAAATCGGCGAGTCGGGATAACAGTGCACGTGCGCATCGATCCAACCGGCGCTCAGGCGGCAGTTGCCCGCCAGATCCAGTTGGCGAACGGCGCTGACGTCCGCCGCCAGCCGCCCGACCGAGGCGATTTTGCCGTCTTTCACCGCCAGATCGATCAGCGTGTCGTCCGCCAGTCTGGCGCCTCTGATTACTAAGTCATACATACCGCATTGCTCCTGTTAGCCCGGGCGCCGCCGCATAGGGCGGCGCCTGGCGCAGGCCTCTCAAGAAATGGCTACCGGGAAGATCGCCCCCAGGATCATCGCGCCGAGGATCGCTCCGCCGGTGATCGGTTTACCCCAGATATAGAACAGCAGCGCGCCGAGCAGCGAACCGATGCCGATCGGGATCGAGGCGGTCATCGCCGACAGGATGATCAACGGCCCGAGGAAACGGCCCGACGAGTTGCCCGCGCCCATCATCACGTCCGCCCCGTAGGTGGAGTTGCTCTGATTGATGGTGAATTTGCGCGCCAGAATGATCACGTAACCGATCGCCAGGCCGATGACCAGGCCGGTCACCAGCGAAGCGGCGAAGTTGGCGACCGGGAACACGATGCCGGCCCCCAGCAGCAGCGCCGGCACGCCCAGCCCGACGCCGGTCTGGATCGCGCCACCGATGTCCAGGATGCCCACCAGCGAGCCTTCGATGATGCGCGCGAACAGGAAGCTGGCGCCGAACGCCGCCACCGCGCCGTATACGCCGGTATCCATCCCCGCCCGCAGCATGGAGACGAACGCCACTTCGTTAAAGGCGCCGATGCCGTACAGGTAATACATGTGCGTCCCGGCGAACACGCCGGAGGACAGCAGGCCAACAAAAATCGGGAATGACCAGTCGGCGTACCAGAAGCCTTTTTGGGTTTGCTCTTCCATCATCCCGCTCCTTATTTACCGCTCAGGGTGTTGTGAATAGCGTCCAGCCAGCCCGGCACGCCGAGGCTGAAGGACTCGAGAACTTTCATGTCGAAGCCGCGGAAGAAGCCGCTCAGCACGAACAGCAGCACGATCACCGCCATCATGATCTTGGTGATCTTGTTCCAGCCGCTCTCTTCCACGCCTTTGCCGATCAGAATGCCCAGCACCAGGCCCGGCACGGCGTTGCCCATGATCAGCTGCGCCAGGCCGCCGAAGATGGTGCCCCAGAAGCCGGAACGGCGCCCGGCGTCGATCGCCGCCAGCCAGAAGATCACTGGCATCACGGTGTTCACCAGCAGGTTGGCCGCCGGCACCAGCACCTTGATCGCGGTGACCTGCAGCGCGGCCGGCACGGCGGAAGCGGTGGTATTGAGGAAGGCCACCACCAGCATGCCGATGATGCCGCAGGCGATGGCCATTTTTTTCGGATCGTGCAGCGTTTGCGCCAGATTGCGGTTCTTGACCATCAGGGCCGCCGCGCCCCAGTGCGGGATGATGCGGTGGTCGACGTCCTGCGTGAAGGAACCCGCCGCCACGGAAGACGCCCAGGCGTTGAAGAAGAAGCCCAGACCGAATGAGAAGTGGGAAGCCGGATCGCCCTCGCAGGAATTCAGCTCGCCCAGGGTGCGAAACGCCCCCATGCCCTGTGTTGTCGGCGCGTGGAACATGCGTGCGGCGCCGGCCCCTACGCCGACCCCCACCAGCCCACCGATAATAATCGATTTAAATAAGATGATTAAAAACATCAGTATACCCTTTCATTTATGCTAACGTTTTTATTTCGTGACGAAGACAACCTTCTCGGTATTGATAATGGTTACGCTCACGGTTATTTCCAGAGAAACGGCATAGCTCTTTCTTTCACGCGGCAAAAAGAAGAAAAGAAATTTCTCTTTAGTTATTTTCTCTTCCGCTCTCACTACGCTGACGTCCTGCGGCTCGATACGCAGCAGAATATTGTTGGTGGACTTTAATACCGCACCCTGCACATTAGCCAAGGCGGAAGCAAAAGCTTTCGCTTTGCTGTCGCCTTTACCCTCCACCTTTACCGATGTGGTATATTGCTCTTTCATTATGGATTGCCATGTTTTTTGATGTAGGCTTCCACCAATTTCTGGCCCAACTCTTCTTTATCCATAAAGCCGAAGCCCAGCACGTTGCAGCCTTCGTTAATTGCCGTCACGCCCTCTTCCACCGAACGCATGCCGTATTTGGCTTTGTAGCCGTGTTTGGTTTGCGCGGTAATCGCGCCGGCGCCGCCGCTGCCGCAAAAAGAGATGCCCAGCTGCGCGTTTTCCGCTTTCATGACGTCACCCAGCTTCATATCCGCCGCCACGCCGGGGATAACCACCGCTTTTCCGCCTGCGTTTTCAACGCCCTGGCCGACTTTTTGCCCTTTACCCAAACGATCGCCGATCACTACGGTAATTTGACCCATGGTATATTCTCCTGATTGAAATCGATGCGTTAACCGCTATGCGTTATTATCTTTCGCCACTTCGAAGTGCACTGACAATAAATAGGCTTCTTCGATAGGCAATGTGCCAAGCTGATTCACCACGCGCTCCGCCATTTGCATGGATTCGGCGGAGATTTCGTCGAACAACGATTTATCCACCTCCGGCAACGGCTCGCCGGTTATTGAACGCAGCACCATGGCGCGAATATGCGATTCCAGCATCTGTTGCTGCACCGCATTGGTATAAATATTTTCAGCATTCAGCATCGCGGCAATATCCGCCAACACCCGAGCGGTGATCTCACCGGCTGCGCTGACATCGGATTGTTCAATTTCTTTTATCGAAGCAGATCCATCATTCACTTTTCAGTACCCCTAGATCCCACATTAATCAGTAAGCCGTAAAGCGCATCACCTGAATAACCCGCTTTCTGTGATGTCTTTACCCTACCCCCGGTAGGATTTTCTGTGTAGACCGGTTTTTTCCAGTTCGAAGTGGAAATCGCATGACGCGCGGGGATCCATTTCGCAAAACGGCGCTGCGGTGAAAAAGTTAATGAGATAACATATAGATAACCGGGCTAACCGTTTCTTTCGCCACAATTGACGATGAAAGCCTTCGTGATCGGGATCTCTTTCTTTTCTCGTCCCAACCGCCTACTATCAATGGGACAAATCGACATTACCCACACCCCCGCTCCTCTGGCGCGGGGGTGTTGCTTTGTGTTGTTTTTCCGAATTTATGGGTGCACAGACTGGCACCCTTTGATTTGACTGGAGAGTGGAATGACCAAACCCATCATTACTATTAATGAGCTGGATGCGGAACGCCTGGATGCGCTATTGGAACAACCGGCCTTTGCCAACACCGACGTCGCCGCCGCGCTGAACGACGAGTTGGATCGCGCGGAAATCCTGCCGCCGGAGAAAATGCCGGCCAACGTGGTGACCATGAACAGCCGCGTGCGTTTTCGCGATCTGCACACCGATGAAGAGCACGTGCGCACGCTGGTTTACCCGGCATCGCTGAAAGACAGCCACGATCAGCTGTCGGTGATGGCGCCGCTGGGCGCAGCGCTGCTCGGCATGCACGTCGGCAAGCAGATTTCCTGGCAATTGCCGAACGGTGAAGAAGCGCGGATTGAAGTGCTGGAGTTACTGTACCAGCCGGAAGCGGCGGGCGAATACCACCGTTAAGCGGTTCTCAGGGCGGCATCCGGCCGCCCTTTCTGTTTCAGACGCAGATAGCGATCAGCACGGCGATCAGCAGCAGCACGTAGATTTTGGCATGCAGCGCATCGCTCACCTTAGGCAAACAGCGCCTGGCAAATGCGATCCCCGCAATTCCCGCGGCCACCAGCAACCCCAGAATGTTCAGATTGACGTAGCCCAGATACTGCGGCCCGCTCATCTCGCGCCACCCCAACACGATATACATCAGCGCGCCGATCACCGCCACCGGGATCGACAGCGGGTTGGCGGCGCTGACGCAATACTTCATGTCGTAACCATGGCGGCGCAGCAGCGGCACCGTCATCACGCTGCCGCCCACCCCCAGCAGGGTGGCGATGCCGCCGATCAGCGGCCCGCCGCCCCACAGCGTGGCGGGGGAAAGTTCGGCGCGCGCCGGTTTGATCAGGAAGCCCCGGCGGAACAGACAGTCGGCGATGGTCACCGCCATATAGGCCACGAACAGCCCGCGGATCACGCCGTCCGCCAGCAGCGAGGAGGCGAACGCGCCCAGCGCCGCGCCGATGCCGATGAAAAAGATCAGCGGCACGATGGTTTCACGCAGCAGGTTGCCGCTGCGCCAGTTGGTCAGCGTGGCGTAACTCGCATTGAGGATCATCACCGCCGTCGAGGTCGCCACCGCGATATGCATCGCCTGGCCGGGCTGCTCGCCCGACGCGGAGATCAGGTGATAGACGAAAGGCACCACCACAAAGCCGCCGCCGAAGCCGAACAGAATGGTGGTGATGCCGGTCAGAAAACCGGCACCCAGTACAATCAAGGTTTCAATCATGGCCGTGCGCCCGCACGAAGTCGTCGAACCCGGCGCAGAACTGCCCCGCCAGCGGGTGAAAACGATCGCCGACGAACAGCCCCAGATACTGCTCGCGCACGGCGTCATGGTCCACCAGCTCAATGCCCGCCTGTTCCGCCTGCGCCAGCGTCTGCGCGTCCGGGAAGCCCCAATAGCGCGAATCGCCCTGCTTTTCCGCCGCGATCGCTTCGCTGTGCTCCGCCAACATCAGCCGGCGCGCCAGGAAAGAGCCACTCTGCACGCCCAACAGCATCATGTTTTCCAGGAACGACAGATCGTGACGCAGCTCGGCGGGCAGGCGGGCGATAACCGGGCCGGCGTCCCAGTGCTCATCCATTTCATGCAGCGTTACCGCACAGTCCCTGTCACCGTTCATCAACGCGCGGAACAGCGTCATCACCCCGCGATAACGCGGCAAGTCCCCCGGATGCAGGTTCCACAGCAGCTTGCCGCGTCGGCTGAAGGCGCGCACATAGTCGGCGGAGAATTTCTGATAACAGCGCAGGGAGATCACCCCATCCATATGCCCCAGGCTGCTGATAAACGCGGCGTCATTGATGTCGAGAACGCGATGCGCTTTGACCCCGGCGGCGGCCAGGAACAGGGCCGGCGGCTGATAGGCCCCCTCGCAGGCGGCAGCGTTGCGGCCAACGAACGGGAACACGAAATCGTTCAGCACTTCGCGCTCATACAGCCCCAGGCGGCGAACCGCCGGCTCCTGCGTGCGCCCGGCGCTTTTCGCCAGGGGGAAATACACCGTAAAGGCACACTCGCTCTTCAGGGTGGCGATCAGATCCTGACACACCAGCCAGGAGAAAATGTCGTTGCCGACAAAGAGCGCTACGTTTTTCATGCTTCAGCCTTCTTTGCGTTGAAAATAGGGTTGTTGAACACGATCTTGCTGATATCCCGCGTGATGGACTCCATCGCCGAGGTGTAAAAAAGATCGCCCTTGGCAGGCGCGCCGAGCGAGTAGAGATGCTGCTCGCGGCCGCGCCGGTCGGCGATTTTCAGCGTGTGCGGGTTGCACTTCACGCCGCCGAACAGGTTCTCTTGCACCAGCCCGTCTTGCAGCAGTTGCTGGCTCAGCCGGTTGGGCGGCAGTTGATAGGACGGCGTGGTGCAGTTGAACAGATACTGCGCATGCACCCGTGCCTCATGGCAACGAAGGATAAACCCGTCCGTTCCCTTGCTGATATCCGCCAGGCCGCCACAGGCGCGCAGGCGTTGGCTCTCCAGCGCCGCCACGATCTTGTTGGCGTTCTTGATCGGCATGGCGTGCCGATTGCGCATCCAGGAGGAGTTGTAAAAGCGCATGAAGACCTGCCGGTTGTTGGCATCCATCTTGACCCAGGCGGCGCACACCGCCGGGTGGATCGCCGCCAGATAGCTGCAGATATGCTCCCGGGCAAAACGCGCGCGATCGAGGCTTTCCGCCAGATCGCGGTAACAATCGCGCCTTTCCCCCAGCGCCGAGAGCACCGTCAACCGCTCCGGCCCCGGATAGTGGCGCGCCAGCGCGGCGTTGATCGCATGCACCAGCTGATGCGCGTCAATGAAATCGCGGCCGGCGACAAAGCGCCGAACCCCCTCCACAAACGCCTCCGGCGGCGGACGCATCAGCGCCGGCTGCACGCTGGGGAACAGGCCCGAGCGCGACAGGGCGCAGATGTCGGTCGCCCCCAGGCGCTCCATCAGCTCAACGATGGCGTCAATCGCCGTCAGGCTACAGCCGATCACGCCGATGCTCGAATAAGGGTTGATCGGCGGCAGATCCTGGTGGGCCTGATAAGCGATCACCCCATCCACCGGATAGAGACATTCCGGCGGGTTGTGCCCCGAACACAGCACCAGCGCGTTCATCTGTTCGGCGCCGCCACAGGTGGTGGTCAGCCGGTAGCCGGCTTCCAGCGGCGCGATGGCATTCACTTCGGCGGTCACGAAATTCAGCGCTACGTTGCTATCCGCCGCCATATAAATCGTCATGTCTCGAATAAAATCGAGATATTCCCGATACAGCCAGCGCGGCGGATAACGATCCTGGCAAAACTGTGGGAAATGCATGGCGATCCAATCGACGAAGTGCACATCGTCGAAAATATCCGCCGACATATTTTCCGGCGTCATATTTAATATATGGCTGTCAAAATCGCTGCTGTATGCCATACCGCCCTTGAAGCCCTGCTTGTCGAACACCGTCAGGGAAAGCGGCCTTTTGCAATGATTAACCGACTTATTTTTTATAAAGTTATACGCAAAAGCGATCCCGGCGGCTCCGCCGCCAACCACACCGAACTTATACATGAAATATCACCTTATAGTCATTGAACTGCGCTAAGAACTATTGCTTCAGGTGTTGGAATAAAAAGATGCTTTATTCCTTATTAACTTCTTGTATTGCGAGAACGAAAATCTTCGTCCCACCCCGGTGTGAAAACTTGCACGGGCTATATGGCCGATAAAATAGCGGCGCCCCGAACAAGCGTTATTTTTCTGCTCCGATAGTAGGGCGACGGCCGTTGGCTTGCTTTATATGAAAGGCCAACTATCATTGCGTTTCGGCCAACCTGCCCGCCAAAGGGAACACATGCGCAACGTCCGCATTGATGACATCGACCACGTAACGCGCGCGGTGATCGCCATCGGCACCGATTATCCGCCGGGGCACCTGCTGCCGATGCACAGCCACCGGCGCGCGCAGTTGTTGTACGGCGCCACCGGCGTCATGCACGTTTTCACGCAGCAAGGCAATTGGGTCGTCCCGCCGCAGCACGCAGTGTGGCTGCCGCCGCAGATGCCGCACGCGGTGAGGATGGTCGGCGTCACCACCCGCAGCCTGTACCTCGAACCCGGCGCGTTGCCCGCCGAACGGCCTCAGGTGTGCCAGGTGGTCAGCGTCACTCCGCTGATGCGCCAGCTGTTGATGGCGGCGGTGGATATGCCGCTGGAGTATGAACAAGAAGGGCGCGACGGAGCGCTGGCGACGCTGCTGTTGCATGAGCTGGCTCGGCTGCAGCCCTTGCCCCTGCACATTCCGCTGCCCGCCGATCCCCGGCTGGGCGAGCTGTGCCGCGCCTTTTTGCAGCACCCCGACGCCCACGACTCCGCGCAGCGGTGGGCCCCTCGTCTGTACATGAGCATTCGCACCTTCAGCCGCTTCTTTCGCGCGCAGACCGGCCTGCCGTTTTCGCAATGGCGCCAGCGCGCTTGTGTGGTGCTGGCGTTGGCGCTGCTGGCCGAAGGGCGCAGCGTAACGCAGGTGGCGATGGAGATGGGATATGACAGCAGCGCGGCGTTTTCAACCATGTTTCGCCGCGTGCTGGGGCAGGCGCCCTCCTCCTATCTGACGGAAGACGGGCGCGACGGTTGACGGTTTAGCGGAATTTCTTGTGGTTGGCGTCGCGGGTCTGTTTGAACCCCTGCGCCAGCTGCTTCGCTTCGGCGACTTTGCCCTGGTTGGCCAACGCCAGCGCCTGATCGATCTGGCCGATCAGGGTATCCAGCCCGTGACGAAAATCTTTCATCTCCGGGCTGTCAGCGGCTTTGTCTTCCAGCTTCGGCGGGGTGCCCTGTTTGGCGTCCTGCGCGGCGGCGCGCATGTTTTGCAGGCTCTGTTTGAGGGTGGCGGCGGAATCGGTATTCAGCACCGTTTTGTAGTTTTCCGCCAGGGTGTCCATATCGTCGCCCAGATCGGCGGCGACCGCCAGCGAGCTGGCTGCCAGCAGCGTCAACGCCGCCAGCGCTTTCAGGGTATTCTGCATGTTTGCTCACCTTCCAGTTATTGTTTTAATTAACCCACCGTTACCATAGGCAAGGCCGGGCAAAACCGAAACCGGAGATTTGTAAGCAAGGTTGAGGCAGGATAACGCGCGGCCGGCGGGTGCCGGCCGCGCCGCGAATCACTGACCGGCGATCTTCATTTCCGGCAGCAGCACCGAACCGCACTGGATATTGCTGCGGGTTTCGATATCGCTGCCGACGCTGACGATGTTGCGCAGCATGTCTTTCAGGTTGCCGGCGATGGTGATCTCGCTGACCGGATATTGGATCTCGCCGTTTTCCACCCAGAAACCGGCGGCGCCGCGCGAGTAATCGCCGGTGACGCCGCTGACGCCCTGGCCCATCAGCTCGGTGACCACCAGGCCGGTGCCAAGCTGTTTCAGCATGCCGGCGAAGTCGGCGCCCTGCCCGGCAATGCGCCAGTTATGGATGCCGCCGGCATGGCCGGTGCTGTGCAGGCCCAGCTTGCGCGCCGAGTAGCTGGTCATCAGCCAGGTTTGCAGCACGCCGTCCTTGACGATATCGCGCCGCTGGGTGCGCACGCCCTCGCTGTCGAACGGCGTCGACGCCAGCCCTTTCAGCAGGTGCGGATGCTCTTCGACGGTCAGCCACGCCGGCAGGATCTGTTTGCCGAGCGAGTCCAGCAGGAAGGTCGATTTGCGGTAAACGCTGCTGCCGCTGATGGCGCCCACCAGATGACCGAACAGCCCGGTGGCCACCTCGGAGGCGAACAGCACCGGCGCCTTCATGGTCGACAGTTTGCGCGGCGCGAGACGCGCCAGCGTGCGGCGGGCGCACTCCTGCCCCACCCACTCGGGGCTTTGCAGATCGCCCATCGCACGGCCGATGGTGTAAGCGTAATCCCGCTCCATATCGCCGTCCTGCTCAGCAATGACGCAGCTGGACAGCGAGTGGCGGCTGGAACAGTAGCTTTGCAGCATGCCGTGGCTGTTGCCGAACACCTTGATGCCGTAGTGGCTGTTGAAGCTGCCGCCTTCGGTGTTGGTGATGCGCTTGTCCGCCGCCAGCGAAGCCTGCTCGGCGCGCGCCGCCAGCTCGATGCCGCGCTCGGCGTCCAGCTCGATCGGGTGGAACAGATCGAGATCCGGCGCCTCGAACGCCAGCAGATCTTTCTCCGCCGGGCCGGCGCAAGGATCCTCAGAGGTGTAGCGCGCGATATCCAGCGCCGCCTGTACGGTGCGGGCGATGGCGTCCGGGCTGAGATCGGTGGAAGAGGCGCTGCCTTTGCGCTGGCGGTGATACACGGTGATGCCCAGCGCGCCATCGCTGTTGAACTCGACGTTTTCCACCTCGCCGAAGCGGGTGCTGACGCTGATGCCGGTCGATTTGGTGACCGCGACTTCCGCCGCATCGGAACCGGCGCGGGCCAGCTCCAGCGCCTGAGAGACGGCCTGTTCCAGCGCCTTGCGCTGTTCTGCAACTTGAGTGACTACTTTCATCAATCTGCCATAATTAATCAGAAAATCGTTGAGAAAAGTGCCGGAGCGGCGTAGTTGTGCACGCGGAGCGGCGCGCAAAAATCCTGAGATCTCTGCCGTTGAGTCTAACAGGAACCGCGTTGAATTTCGCATAAAGCCGGCAACCTGTTAGGATTAGCCTCTTTTTAACGGAGCCTACCATGAACAAACAGCCTGAAGACTGGCTCGACGATGTCCCGGAGAATGAAAACGAGGACGATGACGAGATTATCTGGGTCAGTAAAAGTGAGATTAAACGTGATGCCGAAGCGCTGAAAGACCTGGGGGCCGAAATGGTCGATCTGGGCAAAAACGCGCTGGATCGCATCCCGTTGGACGAAGATTTGCGCGCCGCCATCGAGCTGGCGCAGAAGATCAAGAAAGAGGGTCGTCGCCGTCAGCTGCAGTTGATCGGCAAGATGCTGCGCGCCCGCGATATCGAGCCGATCCAGACCGCGCTCGACAAGCTGAAAAACCGCCACAACCAGCAGGTTTCGCTGTTCCACAAGCTGGAAGCGCTGCGCGACCGTCTGGTGGAAGAAGGCGATGACGTGATTCCGTCGATCCTGGATCTGTATCCGGCCGCCGATCGCCAACAGCTGCGTTCACTGGTGCGCAACGCGCAGAAAGAGAAGGCCGCCAACAAGCCGCCTAAGGCTTACCGCCAGATCTTCCAATACCTGCGCGAGCTGGCCGAAGCGGCCGACTAAGCGCCGCCGCCATCCCGGGATGAACCCGTTTCATCCCCGGTGATGGGCCGGTTCGCCGCTACTTTCGCGGATATTGAAACGCAGGCTGCCTTCCAGCTCTTCTTCCGCCTCTTCAAACAGCAGAATGATCGCGCCGAAACGACGCTTGCTGCGGGCATTCAGGTGAGTGAACTCGATTTCCACCGGCAGGCCGATATCGCCGGTCACCACGTCCCACAGCGCGTCGAGGTTGGCGCCGAACCCCTCGTCCAGCGCAAACTTGTGCGCGAAATCGCGGTAGAAGGTCGGCACATCCTGGATCTGTTCGAAATCAAACTCTACTTTTGCCATCAAACTCACTCCACACGAATGAAGTTTTTGTAATGGTCGCGCGTGACGAAGATCAGACCGTCGCTCGAATACAGCAGGCGATCGGCGCCGCGCCGGCCACACTGATAATTGATGTCCGCTTCGCGCCAGACCCGGCCGCCGGCGCTCGGCAGTTGCCCTTCACGGTTAGAGAACCGATCGCCGCCGATCGCCTTGCCCGGCAATACCGCACAGAGGTTGCCTGAACGCGGATCCCAGCCCTGCTCGCGCGCCTGCTTCTTGGTGACGTAATAGCCCGGCAGCCGCTGATGCTGCTGCAGGTAACTCACCACCGTTTGCTGCTGCGTGAGCCGATCGATGCTCTGCTGCTGTCCCGCCGGCGCTTGGGCCACCGCCGGGTTGCCGTCGATCGCACGGTGCTCGTTGCCGCGCAGCGCGCTGAAGACGGCGATGACCACGGCGATGACAATCGCCAACAGAATCCGCTTGTTCATGACATTCCCTGAAATTATGCCGCCGAAGGCACCGCAGCGCCCCCAGGCTAGTTAGCTATATAGTCGACCTGGATGAAACTAAGATGACCGGCACGTCACATTTTCGCGGCGGTAAGAGTTTCATCCATTCATGACAATGATGCCACTTTCCAGCCGTTCTGGCACTCGGAGTCGCTCTGAAAACGGGTCGCCCCACATGAGACGGCCCGCCGTGCCAGGCGCTGCTTTCAGTATAGTCGGGGAAGGCGCCGCACAACGCGGCGCAACAGGCGGGAACGCATCAATCGATCAAGGCGTGGCGATAGCGATGCAGCATGTCGGCCAGGCGCTTCACCGGCCCGGTGACGCTGAGCGGCGCCTGATTGTCTACCAATTTTTGCTGGTACTCGTTCATTTCACCCAGCAAGCGATCGTAGTAATAGGCGCGCTTGACGTCGTTTTTGGCCGAGACCACCCGATCGGCGGTGCTGCGGATCTGGCGGTGGAAGGCCGACAGCTCTTCGCTGACCGGAATCTCCGCCCGCTGCATGCGCTGGTGGGCGATGATCAGGTTCAGCGCCAGACGATACTTGGCGATGTCGTTCGGGAACATCATCAGCAGTTGATTAAGCTGCTGATACAGCGCAGGCAGGTGGTTCTGCCGACGGCGCGCCGCCTTGGTGGTCAGCGCCGACACCGCGCTGCTGACGAACTGGTTGAGCAACGTGCGGCCGGTGCGTTCGCGCGAATTGTCGCGGATCAACAGCAGCACCATCAGCCCGACGCAGCTGCCGAGGAACTGGCCGAGCGCTCCGTCGAGAAACTGGGTGACGTTGAACTCCATCGGGTTGCTCAGCACCAGAATGTTGATGGTCCCTGCCAGCAGCCCCAGCGAACCGAGCCGCCGCTTCTGCACCTCGATGCCGATGAAAAACGCCAGCAGGCCGAGGCTGAGGCACAGCAGCAAAATGCTCTGCTGTGTCGCCGGCAGGATCACCATGAAGAACAGGGAGCCGACCGGGATCGCCGCCAGCATGCCCAGCACGAAATCCATCGCCACCATGCGCGGCGCCGGGGTGCGCATCGCCAGCGAGGTGATTACCGCAATGATCACCATAAAGCCGCTGCCGGACGTCCAGCCGGTCCACAGCCACAGCAGGCAGCCGAACGCCGTGGCCACAAAGGTGCGCAGGCCGTTGATCATCGCATGATGCCCTTCCGCCGAGGTCGGCTTGACCACCGTTTCATTGCTCAACACGTCCTCTTCCACCGCGCTGATGCTGCCGTTGGTGTGTACGCCCTTCGACAGCAGCAGGTAGCGCGTTGCCGCGCCGACCCAGCCAGTGAGGGTCGGCAGCGTTTCTTCGGAGCGATGCGTGGTCAGCACCTGGCGCAACAGCTTCATGCGCCTGTGGATCTCCTGCGGGGTTTCCGCCGGCACCATCAGCTGTTCCCGCAGGCTCGCTTGCAGCGCGTCCGGGTGATTCAACAGGATCAGGTAGGTTTCGCAAGCCTGGGTAATCAGCGTCAGCGACAGGGTATGCAGCGCCTTCACCCGGCGATTGACCTTCTGCCAGCGCGAAGACTCCATCATCAGGTTGTTGCGCATGCCGTCCAGCGCCGTGGTGCTCTTCACCAGATTGCTCCAGGCGCGGTCGATGTCTTCTTTGTCGGCGTTGCTGATGCACATCTGCATCAGGCGATAGTGATCCACCAGCAGCTGATCCACCGCCCGATCGATATCCTGCTTGATCGAACGCGGCGAGAACAGCAGATCCGCCAATACGGCGCTGACGATGCCCAGCACGATCTCGCTGCAACGCTCGATGGCGAACTGCGGCGCTTCCAGCAGATGGGCCTCGCTGGTGGCGACCGTCACGATGATGATCAGCGCGGTATAGCCGGCCAGGCCCCAGGCGTAGGAGTTCTCGACCTTGATCAGTGAAGAGAGCCAGGTGCAGAAACCGGCCCAGATGCAGCACAACAGCAGCATCACCACCGGCGCGCGGGCGGTGGTGATGATAATGAGCAGGCCGACGAAGCAGCCGATAAAGGTGCCGATAATACGCAGCCAGCCGCGGTGGCGGATGGCGCCGGAGAAGGGTTCACCGCCGGCGGCAAAGGCCGGGCCGGCGGCGACGATGGCGGCGGTCATCGCCGACCAGCGCGGGGTTTCCAGATTGAGATGGAAGCCGACGAACAGCGCAAACACAATCGCGAAGCTGAGCTTGAAGGCGAATCTCAGCCGGATAAAGGTTGGGCTATTCATTAGCCGAACTCACGCAGCCGGTGCATCAGGCGCACAAAAGGCGAGCCGCTGTCGGCATTGCGATCGTTCTTGCCGACGATCACCACGGTGGCGGTGGTGCCGGCCGGGTACGGATGCTGTTGGTCCTTGGCGTCCAGCAGGATCTTCACCGGCACGCGCTGCGCCAGGCGCACCCACTCCAGGTTGCTGTCGATCGAGGCCAATCCTTTGTTGTTCACCGTGCTGCTGCTGTTGTTCACCGCCGCCGCCACGCTGTCGACGGTGCCATGCATGATGCGGTTGCTGCCGAGCGGGGTGATCTCCGCGCGATCGCCCTTATTCAGGCCGTTCAGCTTGGTTTCTTCCAGATAGGCCAGGATGTAGAAGGAGTCTTTCTTCACCAGCGCCACCGCCACCGAACCGCGGGTGATGTATTCGCCGGCGTGTACGTTGAGGTTGGTGATCCAGCCATCGGCCGGAGCGCGCACCGTGGTGCGTTCCAGATCCAGCTGCGCCAGCTCACGCGTCGCCACGGCCTTCGCCAGCTGGTGTTGCACGGTCTGCAGCGAGTTGTTCGACTGGTCGATTTCTTCCTGCGACATCGCCTGCACGCCCAGCTTCACGCGGCGGCCGGCCTCGCGCCGCTTTTCCGCCGCCAGCGTCTGATAGTAGGCGACGTCGGCACTGGCTTGCGCCAGCGCCTGCTCATAGCGCGGCCGATCGACCACGAACAGCACCTGCCCTTTCTTCACCAATTGGTTATCCACCACCGGCACATCGGTCAGCAGACCGCTGACGTCCGGCGCGATCGCCACCACGTCGGCGGTGAACTTGGCGTCACGCGTCCACGGCGACTCGGTGTAAAACACCCAGGCCTTGAATACCGCGACGATGCCCAGCAGCACAAGAATCAAAGTGATCGCGATTCGGGTTATTTTTATCGAAAAATTTTTCACAGCGACCTCAAACAAAAAGACATGAAATCAGATAAAACAAGCAGCAATACAGCGCGGTGTTAAAAAGCGCCGGATGCCAGACAAAATCGTAAATCCCCGTCGGCTGCAGCAGGCGGCGCAAGAGGAAAAACAGCGCCAGCGACACCAGCAGCTCGAAAAACACCGGCGGAAACGACAGTCCGAAGATGACCATAACCGGAAGCAAACTCATCACTTTTTCCTTATTGTTCACTGCGCCGGGGAAAGACAGGTCTCGCCATTCACATTCTCTTTACATTTTAGCGTGCGCGCGCCACAAATCTTGACCAGGCAGCTTGTCCAGGTCACGAACCCGAAAAAAGGTTAAACTTTGGGGCAGACATCCACGACAGGGATTGCGAGGGTGCCGGAGGAGCGGCAGGATTGCGTTGCCGATCGCTCTCGCACGTTGGTAAGGTCTATTCACCCGACCACGTTATATTAGCCTGCTTACTATCAAGGCATCAACAATCTGTGATCTAAATCACTTTTAAGCCAGAGTGAATAATGGAAAGATTAAAACGGATGTCGGTATTCGCCAAAGTGGTTGAGTTCGGGTCGTTTACCGCGGCCGCGCGCCAACTCGGCATGAGCGTTTCATCGATCAGCCAAACCGTCTCGAAACTGGAAAATGAGCTGCAGGTCAAGCTGTTGAACCGCAGCACGCGCAGCATCGGCCTGACCGAGGCCGGCAAAATCTACTATCAGGGCTGCCGACGCATGCTGCAGGAAGTCAGCGAAGTGCATGAGCAGCTGTATGCGTTTAACAATACCCCCGCCGGCACGCTGCGCATCGGCAGCTCATCCACCATGGCGCAAAACGTGCTGGCGAACATGACCGCCGAGATGATGAAAGAGTACCCTGGCCTGACGGTCAACCTGGTGACCGGCATTCCGGCGCCGGATCTGATCACCGACGGGCTGGATCTGGTGATCCGCACCGGTGAGCTGCAGGACTCCAGCCTGTTCTCCCGCCGCCTGGGGCAGATGCCGATGGTGGTGTGCGCCGCCAAAAGCTACCTCAGCCAGCACGGCACGCCGCAAAAGCCGAGCGACATGGTCAACTTTTCCTGGCTCGAGTACAGCGTGCGGCCCGACAGCGAATTTGAACTGATGTCGCCGGAGGGCATCACCACGCGCATTTCCCCGCAGGGGCGCTTCGTCACCAACGACTCCTCCACCATGATCCGTTGGCTGAAAAACGGCGCCGGCATCGCCTACGCCCCGCTGATGTGGGTGATCGAAGAGATCAAGCGCGGCGAGATCGAGATCCTGTTCAAAAGCTACCATTCGGATCCGCGGCCGATCTACGCGCTCTATACCGAGAAGGACAAACTGCCGCTGAAGGTGCAGGTGTGCATCAACTACCTAACCGACTATTTCGAACGCGTGGCGGCGGTCTATCAGGGCTATCGCTGAGCGGCGCTCAAATAGCGGTGCGCCAGCGCGCCCAGCAGCATCAGCGCCAGCATGCCGAGGCCCCACAGCAGCCAGACGGCGTAGCCCGCCCAGTTCAGCAGCAGAGGAAAATAGCTCGCCAGCCCGCTGCCCAGCTGTTTCAGCCACGGCAGCCAGGCGTCCAGCACCGCCTGCGGCACCAGGCTCAGCGCGCCGTTCACCGGCAGCGATGCGCCGCCGGCCGCTTCCGCCAACGCCGGGAGCCAGGCCAGCACGCCGGCTACGCCCCAGGCCAGCAGCGTCCATAGCGCCATGGCGCCCAGCAGCAGCGCTAGCGTCCAACCGCCCCGGTTCACGGCACACCGCCGCCGCACTGCGGGCAAAAGCGGCTGCCCGACGGCAGCGGCGCGGCGCACTGGCCGCAGGTGGCGCTCAGCGCGGCAAACGGCTGACCGCAGCGGTGGCAATAACGCGCGCCCGATTTATTCACCGCCCGGCATTCCGGACACTGCGGCCCCGGCTCGCCATGCTGGTTATAGCGGTTGCCATGATGCCCGCCGCCGTGGCCCGCGCGCTGATGACCGCGGTTAATACCGCCTTGCCCCAACAACCTTTTCAGTAAGCTCATCCCGCCTCTCCTCTGTACATTGACGCTGAAGCTCACTGTAAACCCTGGAGTAACCTCCAGGGTAAAGCCCCGCGAGCAGGCTTTACGTTTCATTACATCGTAAAAGTGGCAAGGCTTTGATGCCGTTAACAAAAGCACCATCAGCATTATCCCACGCCGCCGCGCTGCGTTATGCTGCGGGAACCTCTCCCTGCATCAGGAATAACCATGAAAAAAATCATACTGGACTGTGACCCGGGGCATGACGACGCCATCGCTCTGTTGCTGGCCTGGGGCAATCCGCAGATCGACCTGCTGGCGGTCACCACCGTGGTGGGTAATCAGACGCTGGACAAAGTGACGCGCAACGCGCTGGCGGTGGCGCGCATCGCCAATATCACCGGCGTGCCCTTCGCCGCCGGTTGCCCGCGCCCGCTGGTGCGCAATATAGAAGTGGCGCCCGATATCCACGGCGATTCCGGCCTCGATGGCCCGGTGCTGCCGGAACCCCACCTGCAGCTGGACTCGCGCCACGCGGTGGATCTGATCATCGATACGGTGATGGCCCACCCGCCCGGCAGCGTGACGCTGGTGCCGACCGGCGGCCTGACCAATATCGCCATGGCGGTGCGCAAAGAGCCGCGCATTGCCGAGCGGGTCAAGGAGGTGGTGCTGATGGGCGGCGGCTACCATGTGGGCAACTGGAGCGCGGTGGCGGAGTTCAATATCAAAATCGATCCCGAGGCGGCGCACATCGTGTTTAACGAAAAATGGCCGCTGACCATGGTCGGGCTGGATCTTACCCACCAGGCTTTGGCCACGCCGGCAGTCTGCGCGCGTATCGCCGCCCTCGGCACCCGGCCGGCCGCCTTCGTCGGCGAACTGCTGGCATTCTTTGGCCGTATGTACCAACAGGCGCAGGGCTTCAGCGCCCCGCCGGTACACGATCCTTGCGCCGTCGCCTACGTGATCGATCCGAGCGTGATGACGGTGCGCAAAGCGCCGGTGGATATCGAACTCACCGGCACCCTGACGCTGGGCATGACGGTCGCGGACTTCCGCGCGCCGCCGCCGCCGGACTGCCACACCCAGGTCGCGGTCAAACTGGATCAGGATAAATTCTGGGATCTGGTGGTGGATGCGCTGGAACGGATTGGCGAAGTGGAGTGAGGTCTGTGAAGCGTGGATTAACGCGCTTTTACAGGCGCGTTAATCCGTCTTGCGGCACAGCAACAGGGATAGGGGGATCATCACCCCTTTATTTCCACAGTAACAGAACAATCTTAATAAAATGGAGTTAAATAAAATTTAAAAAAAACCAATAAAAAGCAAGAAGAATCTTAATAAAAACAAATACAGGCTCAATAAAGAAAATCTAAAATAAAAATAAAAAACAGCGGTAAATAAAACCACGATCGCCGTGCCGTCATTGGCAACAACGATTTAACAAGAAAATGCTTATCTTATTGGCTACATCGCCTGTCGGCCCAGGCGTTCGTTGTCGCACACACGGCGTTTTACTACGCACAAAAAACCCCAATATTTTGATTTAAATGCAAAAATAAAATAAAAGATTAAAAATTGACTGGAGCAAGATGAATTTGAGAAAATGACAACCCTGTTTTTTCAAACAAATAAAACACCCTTTGCAGGCAACTGAAATACGGCTTACCCCTTTTTATATAAACCGTCCCCGCGCCCACAGGGGAAAAACTTATTTATCGCTTCAACAGGAAGTCTTTTCAATTTCCATAAAAATTTTAGGTATTGAAGCTTCAGCGAATTTAAACCCCAGGATAAGGATAGGGAATCCTAATAATATGCATTCAATGAACGATATCGAAACATGGCAGGTTCACCATGACCGATAAAACCGCCATTAACGCGCCGGCTATCGCCGTGCTGCCCCTGCTGCTGATCTGGATGGCGGCGATCCTGCCGTTTTATCACCCCAACATGGGCGGCGGCGGCCTGGCGCTGCCGCAAAACATTCTGGCCTGGAGCGCCATGGCGCTGACCACGCTGCTCGTGACCGCCAGCGTTTGCCTTGGCCGCGCCCGGCTTTCGCTGACCCCTACCGCACGCTTGTTGCTGCTCGGCATCGCCGTGCTGGCGCTGCCGCTGCTGTATACCCGCGCCGAGTGGCGCGAAGACGCCCTGTGGCGCAGCGCCGGTTTGCTCGGTGGCTGGCTGTTCTATGTCGCCTGCCTGCAGCTGCGCCTCACCGCCCGGCAACGCGATCTGTTGCTGTACGGCCTGCTGTTCGCCGTAAGCGTTCAGGCATTGCTGGCGGCGCTGCAGCTGTTCGCCCCCGCGCTGGCCTGGGTGGCCCCCAACGGCCGCCGGGTCTATGGCGTCTTCCAACAGCCGAACGTGCTGGGCAGCTTTATCGCCACCGGGCTGGCTTTGGCGCTCTGGCTGCTGCTTGCCCCCCTCTCCACGCCGACGCGGCGGCGGCAACTCCCGCTGCTCGCCCTGCTGGCCGCTTTCTCCGCCCTGCTGGTGCTGATCCAGTCGCGCGCCGCCTGGCTGGGCGGCGCCCTGGCGGCGGCGCTGCTGCTGTGGCGTTTTGCCCGTCAGCGCCCGGCCGCAAGCCGCTGGGCCGGCAGCGCGCTGCTGTTGGGCGTGGCGGCCGGTCTCACGGTGCTGTTCACCGGCCTTGGCCTGGATAGCCGCGCCGGCCTGATCGGGCGGGAGGTTTCCAACAGCGCGCGCCTGACCATGCTGCATGACGTCGGCGCCATGATCCTGGCCAAACCGCTGCTGGGCTGGGGCTACGGCGGCTTTGAATACAGCTTCGCGCACTTCCGTCTGCAGGAAATGCCCTGGCGAGAAGTGCTGGAAGTCGCCGGGCATCCGCACAATGAAATCCTGCTGTGGTGGGTTGAGGGCGGCCTGCCGGCGCTGGCGGGGATCGTTATCGTCCTCGTCGCCGGCGCGCTGCTGCTGAAACGCGCCTGGCAACGGGATCGCGAACAGCCGGGCGGTGCGCGCGTCGGGCTGTTTCTGGTGCTGCTGCCAATGCTGGTACACACCCAGCTGGAATACCCTTTCTATCTGTCTGCGCCGCATTGGCTGGCGTTTCTGCTGCTGCTGGCGCTGCTGGACGGCCAAACCGGCGAGCCGCGCCCGCTGCCGTTCGCTAAAGCCCTGAGCCTGCCGGTGGCGATGGCGGCAGTCGGCATGTTGGTGATGGCGGTCTTCGCCTGGCAAGGGCGCATGGCGCTCACCCAATCGGAGCGCACCATGCTGGCCACCATCGACAGCATCGAGCAGATGCCGCCGCCGGCCGCCTGGATCTACCGGGAGCGCAAAACCTTCGACGAGCAATCTCACGCGCTGCTGGTCTATAACCAAACGCGCGATGATGCCCTGCTGACCGGCTATCGGCAGTGGGCCAATGCCTATCTGCAGCGCCGTATCGACGCCAACGTCTACGCCACGCTGATCATGATTTTGCGTTATCAGGGCGCTCAGGCGGAAGCCGACGCTCGCCAGCGGGAAGCCGCTTTCCTGTTTGCGCGGGATGCGCGGTTTAGGTAAACCTATGACGATTGGAATGGCGGGAACCCATTTTATTGCTCCCGCCTTTTCAACTTAAACCCAACGTTTGATGATGATAGATGTATTGATGCCGCCAAACGCGAAATTATTGCTCTGCAAATATTCACAGTCGATACGCCGGCTTTCCCCCATAATATAATCCAGCTCACCACACTGCTCATCCGGCTGATGAAGGTTAAGCGTTGGCGCAAACCAGCCTTCGCGCATCATTTGCAAACTCATCCAGGCTTCCAGCGCACCGCAGGCGCCCAGCGTATGACCAAAATAGCTTTTCAGCGATGAAATCGGCGTTTGGCCGCCAAAAATAGCTGCCGTAGCCTGGCTTTCAGCGATATCCCCTCGATCGGTGGCGGTGCCATGAGCGGAGATATAGCCGATGTCCCGCACATTCAAGCCAGCTACCTTCAACGCCTGCTCCATGCATATTTGCATCGTTTCACGCTGCGGTTGAGTGATATGCGCCGCATCGCAATTGGTGGCAAAACCTACAATCTCACCGTAGATAACGGCGCCGCGCGCTTTTGCATGTTCCAACTCTTCCAGGACCAAAGTCCCAGCACCTTCGCCAATCACCAGGCCATCACGCTGTCGATCGAAAGGGGACGGAGTGCTTTTAGGGCTATCATTACGCTGGCTCGTAGCAAATAGTGTATCGAACACCGCGGCCTCCGAAGGACAAAGCTCTTCTGCGCCACCCGCAACCATAACCTTCTGATAACCGTGACGAATAGCTTCCCAGGCA
Organism: Serratia sp. TSO36; assembly: GCF_057808395.1. Taxonomy (NCBI): domain Bacteria; kingdom Pseudomonadati; phylum Pseudomonadota; class Gammaproteobacteria; order Enterobacterales; family Yersiniaceae; genus Serratia; species Serratia sp. TSO36. The sequence continues at coordinate 334,934 of NZ_JBJZOU010000024.1, forward strand.
TAGCCAATCGCCTGGCTCCCGGAGGTGCATGCGCTGGAGGTCGGGATCACTCGGCCGCGTAGGCCGAAAAACAGACCGGTATTAACCGCTGTGGTATGTGGCATCATCTGCACATAGGTGGTACCGGTGATGTTGTTGGTATGTTTTTCAGTGAGCATAGTGGCAAATTCGCTCACGGGGCCAGTGCTTCCCGTTGAAGAGCCGTAGGCGATGCCGGTTTGGCCGTTAGTCAGTACCGGATCGCCAATCAGCCCCGCTTGTTCCAACGCCAGTTCTGTAGCACGAGTGGAAAGGAGCGAGACTCGCCCCATTGCGCGAATGCGCTTTCGGGTGTAATGCTCAGGCAGAACGAAATCATCGATTGGAGCGCCCAGCAAGGTATGCAATCCATCATAAACCTGCCACTCGGGCATTGTCCGCACCGCATTTTCATATGCCAACAGACGCAGGGAAACATCCTGCCACCGTTCCCCAAAGGCGGTTACGCCGCCCATACCTGTGATGACGACACGACAAGTCATAGCATTCCTCCGTTGATGGAAATGACCTGGCGGGTGACGTAGCCCGCAATATCGGACATTAAATAGCTCGCCAGGCCTGCAACTTCATCCGTCTGGCCCATGCGCTTCATTGGAATGATCGCCATCGCTTCTTTCAATGCGGCATCTTCCATTTCGATCATCCCCGTGTCGATCAAGCCCGGAGCAATGCAGTTAACGGTGATTTTGCGCTTTGCAAGCTCAATGGCCAATGCTTTGGTGGCGCCGATGATCCCCGCTTTAGCGGCGCTATAATTGACCTGACCGCGATTGCCCATCATTCCCGACACCGACGACAACGTAATGATTCGGCCGCCTCTGCGCGCGCCGATCATCGGCATGATGCAGGGATGAATGACGTTATAAAAACCATCGAGATTGGTGTGGATCACGCTGTCCCAATCGTTCTCGCTAAGCGCGGGGAACGCACCATCCCGGGCGATGCCTGCATTGCAGACCACACCGTACCAGGCGCCGTGGGTAGCCATATCCTTTTCCAACACCTCACGGCACTGGTCACGTTCACTTACGTCAAAGTTCAGCAGGCGACCTTGTCCCCCAGACTGCTCAATGGCTGCGAGGGTTTCCCGGGCGCCGGTCTGATCTCGGTGATAATGGACGCCGACGATAAAACCATCGGCAGCGAGCTGCCGGGCAATAGCGCCCCCAATACCCTTACTAGCCCCGGTGACCAGAACTGAACGACTCATGCGGTCTCTCCCTGATTAAAAAGCGATGTCAACTCTTCTGACGTAGGTTGGAAAGTATTCACACGGCCAGATGCCAGGCACTCTTCCCCTACGGTAATGGTGCAGTCAAAGCTGCCGAAACGTTCGTCTTGCATCAGCAACCTGGCTTGAACATTCAACGTCGCATTCCCGGGTAGATGCCCGGCCGCACAGGTTAACTCACGGGCGCCAAGCACCATGCCCAATGAAATTTCATGCAATCCCGCTTGACGGCGATGCCAGCCGGACCAAACCCCCACCGTTTGCGCCATCAACTCCAGCGCAAACCATCCTGGCAGATTGCCCTGAGCATCAATGAAGGGCCCCAACACCCCGCCAAGATGCACACTGACCCGACAGTGAACATCGTTTTCCGTCACGTTGACGACCTCATCCAGTAGCATCATCGGCTCAGCATGAGGCAGATACTCCGACGGCGGCAAATATTCGTTCATACATCTTTCCCCAATAAAATGCTGGCGTTATTTCCGCCAAAGGCGAAAGAGTTAGAGAGGATTATCGGTCGAGACAACGGTTGGCTGGTATGCATGATTCCGCAAGCGGGCAGCATGGGGTCCGCTGGCGAAGCGCTGAAGTCTTGGGCGGGCAAAGGTAAATCGCGCAGTAAAATCAGCGCGCTGATAGCCGCCTCCGTGATCCCCGCCGCCCCCAGAGTATGGCCGGTTAAATGCTTGGTCGAACTGCATGGTACCTGTTCACCAAACAGCGAATGCACCACGCGGGACTCGATTTGATCGTTAAGCAGTGTCGCGGTGCCATGCAGATTAATGTAACCCACCTGTTTCGCCTCGATATCCGCTTCGGCCAAAGCTTGTTCAATGGCGCGAATAGCACCCTCACCCTGAGGATGCGGCGCTGATATATGCCAAGCGTCGCTGGATTCCCCCACCCCCAACAGAACAAGAGGCTGAGGCTCACGGGTCAGCACCATGAGTGCAGCGCCTTCACCGATAGTGATGCCGCTACGGTTTTGGGCGAACGGCTGGCAAAGCTCAGGCGACAGCGACTCAAGGCTGTGAAAACCGTTGATCGGCATTCTGCTCAACGTATCGGCGCCGCCAACAATAGCGACGTCGGCAAGCCCCGCCTCTATCAACCGCCGCCCGCTGATAATGGCTCGGGCGCTGGAAGAGCAGGCTGTCGAAAGCGTAAATGCCGGGCCATCGACCCGTAGCCAGCGGCTGAGAAATCGCGATGGATCGCCGAGCTCCTGCTGAGGATACTGCCAACGCGAGCTAACTTCGCCGTTGAGCGTCAACTGTACATGCTCATCGCCTTCGTTTAACCCGGAGGTACTGGTGCCCATCACGACGGCGATCCGATCGCGACCAAACCTGGCGATAGCTTCATCAACCTGCGGCTGGATCTGCTCCAGCGCGGCCAGCAACAGTTGATTATTACGAGAACGATGAGCGGAAAACGACGCAGGGATAACGGGTAACTCTCCCTCAACGCCGCCAAGCACGGCTTCCGGGTACCCCTGTAGCCACCCCGATCTCGGACGCATACCCGGCGCAGTGCCGCGAGCGAGGTTTGCTGCTATCTCATCCAGAGTATTCCCAAGCGCATTAATCATACCGACGGCAGAGATGTAAATCATGTTAGCCACCCAAGTATTGAATGGTGATTTGGTATTTAAAAGCATGTTGTTGAATGCTAATCGGCTCACGCTGGCCATTACGCTGAAGATAAACGATCTCGGTCACCAGCTTGCCGCTGGCGTTGCGCAGCTCGCGCTGATTCCCCTGATCGACGATCGTCCAGCCGTTCGGTAGCCGTGCTCGCCAAGTCTCAAGCGGCCAAAGGCTGAGCATGACATCAACCAACACCTGGCTTGCCGGAGGTAATTGAGGAACGATGATAGATTGCTCGGCGTGTAACCCATTCTCATCATAGGTAAGCTTAAACAGTCGAATTCCCACGGAGGAAAGCCCGGCGAGGGTGATTTTCTGCGCATCAGCATGCAACATGACCAACAGCGACTGGCTTTTGCCGTTGAAAGTACCGGTCAATAGTTGCTGCTTATCGATTGCTGGTGACAAACCAGGCGCGGGCAACACCACTCGGGTGCCCGGCTCTAACCAGGCCTGTGGAAACGCGTCATTCCCTGGAGCAACCGAATGGCTGCAGCCGGCTATCCCCATGACAACCAACAACGCGGCGAATCGCCAGAAATTACGTACCATCATCTTTTTTCTCTTTTCTTATTTGGCATCGCCAGTGGTGAAAGTAGCCAGGCGACGAAAATTCCGCTGACCAAAACAATGCCGAAACAGCTGATTGCCTGCGTGTCACTGAACAACAACATGCCAAGCGTTAGCAAGGTCGTCATCATCGCCAGCGTAATAGCCAGCAGCGAAGTCAGCGGCGTACCCTGAGGGTTACTGAAAAACAGTGTGTAATTGATGCCAATGCCCAGCACCAGCACTAATGCCAACAGCGAGAATAGGTTCACGCTATACCCGCAAAACGAGAGCACAGCCAATCCGCACCCCAGCGACAGCACGGACGGTATCAAACTGACAAGCCCTTTACGCCACCCTTGGCGAACCATCGCGCCACAGGCGATCACAGCCAACGCGATACCCAACAACCCCGTCAATACGGCGCGGTAGAGCGCGAAGAGCGAATCAAACGACTGTTTGCGGTCCACCCATGCCACACCGGCCTGCTTGTCCGCCAGCTCTCCCAATTGATTGTCTGAAGTTACGCCATCGACGGGAACCAGCGTCCCGCTCTGGCCGTTGGGCAGAGTCAACCACAACAAACGCCAACCTTCGCTGGTGCTACTTTCAAGCCACGCGGCCACGGAAACCGGCATCGCGTTCAGATCGGGGTTAGCGATATCAAGCCCCGCATTTTTTAACGCGCGGATCACGGTTGGAGCCGCTTCACGCAGCAGATGTAAATCCTGCTGTTGGCGTGCCAGCGAATTGAGGGGTATCGCGCGGAACTGGCTAATCATTCCCTCGCGTTGCGCGCGCTCCAGATGAGGCAGAAAAGTTTCCAACCGTTGCAGCGTCTGTTCTGGGGTATTGCCATAAACCACGAACCATTTCTGATCGACGCTTTGCCCGGTCAATCGGCTAATCTGGTTCTCCTGCGCCAGGAGTGAAGACGGCAACGCCTGCAGTTGGGAAATATCATCGTTCACGCGCAATGTGGCAATCCCAGCCAATGACAGTAATGCCAAGGCGGTCGGCAACCCTATACGCAACGCTTTATTGCGCCTCCATGCCGCCAACCAACGCAACATCAGTCCCATCGCAGGAACCGGCCGCACCGGCAGACTGCGGCACAACCATGGATGCCAGAAAAATACGGTCAGACATGACGCGCTAAGTCCGGTGGCGGCAAATACGGCCATCTGGCGAATCCCAGGGAAAGGAGCCAACATCATGATTAGATAGGCCGCCACCGTGGTCAACAATGCCAACAAAAGCGCTTTACCAACCTTCGTCAGGCTTTGCCAGGGCGACATGACTGCGCCATGCACCATGCGTTCTGTCAGATAGTAGAGCGTATAATCGGCAGAAATCCCGATGATGCTCATGCTCATCACCAGCGTCATCAGATGCAGTTCGCCATACAGCACCAACGTTGCCACCGTCCCCGCCAATGCCCCGACGCTGAGAGAAAGCAGACACAACAGCAACGGTCGCAATGAACGAAAAACCACGATAATTAACAGAATCACGCCCAGAATCGTGGCAACTCCGAGGGTGGAGATATCCCGCTTCGCTTGCTGGCTGGCGTAATCGCTGTAGAACACCGTCCCCCGAGAAAGCAGCTGCGCCTGCGGATAGCGCGCCTTTAGTGACGTTTCCTGTACCGCGAGCTCCGCCACCACGCGATGGGTCTGTTGCATATCGAAGGAGTCACCCGCCAGCTCCCCATGTAACAAATACCAGTAGTTTTTCTGCTCGTCCTGAGTGACAAGCCAGCCATCCATGAGCCGCAGTCGCTGGCCGTTTTGCGCAAGCGCCAACTGAGAACCACGCGTCAGCATCAATGGATCGTTCTGTAATTCTTTGCCGCTAACGCCGGAAAAAGCGGAATAAAGCTGTGACAGCACCCATTGCGCTTGCGCTTCACCGCCATTTTGCAAACGCATACGGGTAGCGCTATCGATAAGCCCGTTGCGGTGTTGCCAGAAAAAGGCTCCCCAGGCTCTCTGGCTTTCGGCGTTCATCTTTCCTTTTACTTCAGACAACGCGGGTGACCGTTGAAGTTGCGCCAACCACGTTTCTGCTACTCGCGGATCCGGCTGTTTACCGGGGCTGACCAACCACACCACCTGCTTATCCAGGCGCTGCATAAAGCCGTCATTTAGCGCGAGCGGCACGGAACCCAGCGCCTGCTTGGGCAGCATCGCCAACACGCTGCTGTTCAAACGTGCGCCCGGCAGTAGCGCCAACAGCACGGCGAGCAGCATCAAACATACCAATCCCCATAACAGGGCGGGGCGACGGGAATTAATCGGCGGCAAAGCGTTGGCGTTCGTCATTAGTCAGCGTCGCAGGGGTCAGTCGATGTTGAGAAAGTATGATTTCCGTACGATCGCCTTGTTTATCATTGAGCTGAATGAACTCCAGATAAGTTTCACCAGACAAATCGATTGAAGAGAATATTTTATCCAATGGCGTGGTCGTCGGCGTCAGGCGAAGTGCCCAGCGCCCCTCTCCCTTATCCTGAAAATCCACGCGAAAATTCTGTTCCAGTGCCTTGCGATCGGCCTGAAATAGTCCGCGCAACAGATGGTTAAACTGGAACATCTGCGGATTATTTTCGGCGGTAATCGTCTGCTGAGGCTGGCCATTCACCTGTTGAACCATACGAAAATCGTTTAGCATCATCAGCATGGGGAAAGGACTCTTTTGATCCCACAACAACCCTTGATCGCGGGCAAGCAGCATTTCCCCCTGTGACCGAAGCGGTTGCGGCATGTCCTTAATCGTACGCGTCTGAGCAAAATGAGCCCGGATCACCGGCTGCCCAGTAAAACGTTGCTGAAGCTCATCCAGCGTGACGGCATGCACCCACGGCGCCAGCAAAAGCAGGCATAAAGGCAAAAATCTCATGGCACCACTCCCATTCGTTCAAACAAAATATCTGGACTCACGAAGCACATTTCACGGCTTTTCTCTTCTACCGCAACCTGAATGGTGTAACCCGTCGTGGTCCGTTTTGCAGTCAAGACATCGAATATCTGGTAAGCGATGCGCAAGCGGTTTTCATACTCTTCCAACTGCGCGCGAACGCGGATGCGCTGCTCAAATGTCAGCACATCGCGGTATTTCACCCGAGTATCGACAACCGGCCAAACATAACCGGACGCCTGCATTTGCCGGTAACCGTAATCAAACTGGTTCAGCAGCGCCTCACGGGCGACCTCAAAATAACGAAAATAATTGCCGTGCCACACTACTCCCATCATGTCAACATCATGAAACGGGATGGTGAGTTCAACGTCAGCCGTAAAACGAGGGTCATTCAGCACCCATTACTCCTTATTGGCGGTGTCAGGCAACCGCCAAAAATCGAAAAAGTTAAACCAGTCCAACGGGGACATCAGTGCGAAATGTTCAAGACGGGCAGCATAACGATCGATAGCCGCCTGAAGGGCCTGTTGACGTTCAGCGCGCGGTAATGGCAGCGGATCGGCGAAAGCCTCACAATGTATGTGCAGTTTCCCCTCCCGTTGCAAAGCAAAAATCAACAACACCGGGCAACGCAACAGCGCGGCTAGAATAAACGGCCCTTGCGGGAAGGGCGCAGGCTGCCCCATAAACGAACTCCAGCTGACGCGCCAATCGCCACCGCGCTGCGGATTTACCGCAATGCGATCGCCAACGATAGCCACCCACTCACCGCGATCCAATTTATCCTTGAGCAACATTGCCGTTTCAGGACCAATGTCATTCACCGGGAGCAGGTTTATTCCCGCCTGCGGCGCCATTTCTTCCATCACCTGTTTAAAGCGTTGGGCGTTTTCGCTGAAGACCAGGGCGTTCACCACTTTCCCACCTTGCCGCTGCGCCAGCGCCCGACACGCCTCCACATCCCCCAGGTGTGAAGCCAATAACAGCTTCCCCTGCGTACTGTCGCTATTTAGCGCCGCTTCCGCCCCCGGAGCAAAAACGATATCTCGCCCCAATTTCAGCTCTCCCCGCCAACCGGCTACCTTATCCAACATGGCGTGCCCAAATCGCAAAAAGTGGCGGTAACTGTTCAGATGCGGGGGAATTGCCTGCCGGCGCAAAACAAGCTGCTGACGTACGCGCGCAAGCCACTGCCGGGATGCCCGTCTGGGCCCCGCCGCGCTCAGCCAATAGACGCCAACTACCGGCCACAGCAGAAGCGAAAATGCGCGGCGACCGAGCAACCGCCACACAGCCAACATGAAGCGCATGCCCCACATTCCTTTGACTTCCGCTTGTTTCGCCCAATGCGCATTTGTGCTGCGGCACAACAGAGAAGGAATACGCGGCAACATGCCGAAAAATAGCCGGGCGTGCATCATCGAGATACGAACGTTGTCCTTCAACGTATCGAAATGCGATACCCCGTCCAAGGGATAAGTCACTCGCGTCGGGACGAAATAGCTGGTGTTGCCCTGCCAATAAAGGCGCACCATCACCTCCGTATCGAAATCCATCCGCCTCCCCAGTGAAACGCGCCCGGCGAGCCGCAAAGTCGGGGCTAACGGGTAAACGCGAAAGCCGCACATACTATCTTTCAACTGCAGAGAAAGCGTTTCAATCCATACCCAAACATGCGTAACCCAACGTCCGTAGAGGCGCGATCGCGGCACGGAATCATCGTATATCGGCAATCCGGAAATCAGCGCTTCCGGATACCGTTCACTGAGCGCTAACAGTGCAGGGATGTCTTCAATCGCATGTTGTCCATCGGCATCGACCTGCACCGCATGGGTAAAACCAGCGCATGCTGCCGCCTCCAAACCGCGAATAACGGCTACGCCCTTACCAGCGTTGACATCCTGACGAACCAGAATCACACGTTCGTATTGCGCAGCCAGAGCATCAAGCTCCCGCCGCGTGCTGGCATCACTGCCGTCATCGACGATAATGCAGGGCAAGGCCAACGGCTCGAGACGCGATAGTACGCGCGCCATCATCGCGCCGTGGTTGTAGCAGGGGATCACGACGCAGGGAAAATAACTCAACGACATAACCGGATTTTCCCGCTGCTGGCGGTATGAAGGGTTGCGCCATCATGCCGCAGGTAAGCGAAAGTAAGGCTGCCACGCTCCTCATGCCAATTGAGTTTCAGCGTCACTCGATTTTCCGGCAACAACGGCGCCTGAAATTTGACGTTCTGAATACTATGGAAGTGAAAACCCGGCGCGAGCAGCATCGCGGAAAAATGCATTACCCAGTCGAGTTGCGCTACGCCCGGTAACAGCGGCTGCACGGCGAAATGCCCTTTGAACCAGAACAGTTCCGGCTCAAGAGAAAAGGTGATCTCTGCTTGACCAGGCTGCGGCTGGTGGCATTCGATTTTATGGGGCGTCATTGAAAAACTCCTGTAATTGCGTATCAACGCGCTTATTCATGCTGTTTACCGGGATTTCATCAACCACCCGCCAATAACGAGGAATAGCCACCGGCTCAAGCCACGGCAATAGTGCACGACGCCACGACAACTCCAACGCGTTGCCATGCTTTTCTCGCCAGGCATCCTGCCGTTCACGATCTAATACCAGCAACGCGCCAATACCTTGGCGTCCTCGACGAAAAATCGGCAACGCGGCAGCATCCTGAATGCCGTCCAGCGCTATCAGCCGGCGTTCTACTTCACTCAGTGAGATGCGTTTCTCTTCAATTTTTACCACTCGTCCACGGCGCCCTTGCAAACGGAAACGACCATGCTGGATAAACTGCAGCTCATCATCCAATAATTGCCCGTCAGGTTGCGCAATCAACGGTGATACGGCGCAGAAGGCATCGCCCTTCGCCGTGATCCTTACCCCCGGAAAAAGTTGCCACGGAATGTCATCTTGTTCGCGGTAGCGCCAGGCAAGAATGCCGGTTTCAGTACTGCCGTAAATTTCATCCGGCCAGACGCCGAGCCAGGCTTGCGTCGCCATAACGTCTTTCCATGGCAACATGCCGCCTGCGGAGAAAATCATGCTGACCGATGGCGCAGCCAATCGGGGATCGAGCCGTTTGAGGAAAGCAGGGCTGCTGACAAACAGATAGCGATATGAACGATCAAAAGCAGCCAACTGTTCGACGTAGTGAACCATTGCCGCATGCAGAGGCAATCCCTGCGACATAGGCAAGAAAATGCTAAACGTGAGACCATAGAGATGCAGGGGAGCCACCGATGCCACCACACGACAACCGTCCAACTGCCCAGAAAAGCGGGTTGCTAACAGTCTGGCTTCATAATCCAGAACCGCGACCCGCTTAACGACCCTTTTGGGTTGCCCGGTGGATCCGGAAGTAAACAGTTCGATGCTGGCGTCATCGGTGATCGCCGGTAGACTTATCTTCGTCGGCTCCGGCTTTTGGGCAGATTCCACAACGAGCAGCGCCCCACTCCAGCACAGTTCGGCATCACTTAACACGCCGCTGAACAGCGACCGTTGCTCTTCAAGCAGTGAGACCCGGCGATGCCCTGGGATCACCGGTGTTTTGCCGGCGTACAAGACAGCCAACAACGCCACAATTAACAGATAGCTGTTTTCAAAGCACAGCGCCCAGCGCTCGGCCTCTTGCTGACGCAAGCGATCGAGCAATATCGATACGTCATAGCGCAATTGACCGAGTGTCCAGGTCTGTTCGCCAAGCCAAGCAATGGGCGTCTCATCGGAGCGCGATGCACTTAACCATTGCGACAATGAAAGAGGGAGAGTCATCGCATATCTCGCCGTATTACTCGACGACGCACCAACCATTCGCCGGCCATCAGCGCGCCTATCAGCAGATAAGCAATCATGCCGTTCCACATTGTCCAAAGCGCCATATCTCCATGCAAGGCGGTTAGGAAGGCCATGGAGCCGTTGAACACGAAGAAGATGCACCAGACCTGGGTTACACGACGCGTATAACGAACGCCTTCAGGGGGCAACTGCGGATCGCGCAGCCGAGCCAAACGCTCGACCAACGGCATATCACTCCGCAGCGAACCTCCAAAGCCAAACAGCATCACCAAATTGACAACCACCGGCCACCACAACAGCAGCTGATGGGCGCGTAACAGCGCGCTGGCAACGCATAACGCAATCCCCGCAAATGCCACACTCTGCATAATGCGATGCATCGGCCCGGCTTTTCGCAGTAGCTGACGTAAGCGTAGAGACAACATCAGCACCATCGATGGCAGCAGCCAATTCAGGCCGTCATGCAGCAGGCCAAACCAAACCAAAAACGGCCAAGCTAACAATATTAGCGCCATCATGATCTGAAGTACCGACAACCTTTTCCCTTGCACGATGGATCAGACTTCTCGCAGCAAACGTTCTACCGCTTCGACGACATCTTGAACGGTTCGCACAGCTTTAAACTCTTCCGGTTTGATCTTCCTACCGGTTTTCTTTTGCAATTGCACGATCATGTCGACCGCATCGATGCTGTCGAGCTCAAGATCTTCATACAAGCGGGCTTCAGGCGTAATCGACGCGGGATCAATTTCAAAGAGTTTGATCAGAAGCGCGGAGACTTCTTCATAAATAGCGTGTTGTTCTGTCATGGCGGACTCTTTCTCAGGCTAGTTGCGAATGAATAAAAGAAGCCAGCGTTGCTACAGAATAAAAGTGCTGACGCATTTCTTCACTTTCGGCGGAAAGCACGATGCCGTACTTATTTTTTACCGCCAGCCCGAGTTCAAGCGCATCGATTGAGTCCAAACCTAATCCTTCCCCGAACAGAGCCGCTTGCGTTTCAATATCATCCGCCGTCAGCTCCTCCAAATTCAATGTATCAATAATGAGATTTTTAATTTCTAGGTAAAGCGCTTGCATCATTAAGTCCCGAAAAAGGTGTTTCAACGAATTGTAATTGTTGAGAAAGATGCCGGTTCAGCTGCCTGGCAGCCAATGCCGGCTCTGGTGTTTTGCCATCATAAAAATGATCGATCGACACTCGACCGCGTACTGTGATCTCAAAGAGCGGCTTTATATGGGGGACATCGTACCATTTGCTCTGTTTATCCAATAAATGCTCACTGCAGCAAATCGCCACAATACGCAGATCGCGGCGGCAGCGGACGGCAATATTGGCCGCCCCGCGCTGCAGAGACATCTTTTTTCCCGGTTCGGTACGCGTGCCCTCAGGAAAAATTAAAATGGTGTCTCCGCGTCCCAATCTTTCCTGACACTGTGGCAACAAAGTCTCAGCTTGACTGTTAACCAGATAATCCGCTGCACGAATCACCCCGCTGACAAACGGATTTTTCAGTAACGCGCTTTTCACTAGGCAATCCGTTTCCGGCATCACGGAAGCCAGCAGCACATAATCAATCAACGTAGGATGGTTCGCCACCACCAGGCAGCCGCGTTCATTACGCAGGCAATCGGCGCCATGGATACGGTAATCGAATACGCCAATGCTCCGCGCCACCGTTAAAAACAAGCGAAAACTGGCTGAAATACTGCGCCGCGCTATACGGCAGCGCTTATTGTCATCACGTACAACAAGCAAGAGCAAATTAAACCAGGTCAGGGAAAGCAGCAGCCCGCCAAGCCCAAATAACGCGAAGCAAAACCCGGTCATTACCAGGCGCCAGATGCGGTTTAATCCGGTTACAACGTTCATTTCATGAGACTCCAACGCCACTGCACCCGTTCTCCATCAATCGTAAAGTGGGGCGTCTGCGCGAGATAGTGCCTTAAGAACTGCAAGCTTTGCGGTAAAGACATTTCATTGCCTGCATAATCACTCTCCGTGGAGCATTGCAACGTATCTCCCGCCTCAAACAACAGCGCCACGGCATACGCCCAGGTGGGCATTTGCGGAGAAAGCCCCGGATGGTAAAACGCTGGGATCACACCATCAAAATCCACCATCAATACACGCTGATGACCGGCCTGCAGCAAGCAAACCACTTCACAAAGCCCTTGCTGGAACGTATCCATACCCGCAGAAAGCGAAGAGGATACGATCGGTTGCTTGGCAACGATCGTCAGATTTCCAACCGCGGAGTTATGAACCGACATGGTAAAATCCGTCGGTGAAACAGCCTGGCCGCTCGCCAATGCATGGAGGATACGGTAGTTACGCTCCAGTTCCCCGTGACGGCTGGTATAAAGCGCTGCGTCAACGGCATGACGACGCAGCAAAGAAAGCCCGCAATCAACCGCCAGCTTACTGCCGGAGCTCAGGCGACGTGCGGCCATCATCGGTAATTCATCAGGCAACGCCTGAGGCGAGCTCGGATCAATGGCATCAGGTTGGTGCGCCCATGCAAGCCACTGTGTCGCGGCGCTCAGACCAGGTGCTCGTGCCTGCCAGTCGACTATGTTCAAGGCAAATTTCATTAACGCAAATCCGTGGTGTATCCGTTATCTCTGGCACAATGCGCCAAATTGGCGCCTCTTTTTAAGTCAAATTTTCTTGCATATGAGTAAGGTATGACCAACACCGAGATGATCGACACGCTTTTCCACCTCAAATCCTGCCGCTTCCAAGTAGCGATAAAATTTCTCTACGCTGTAAAAACGGCTATTGCCGTTAGCCATGCAGGTAAAATAAAGCGACGTGGCGTTCAGGCTGAATGAGGCCGCCTCAAATTTTTGCGCATCCCAGAACAGCTCCATAACACACAACCGAGCGCCAGCTTTCATCACCTTGGCAATGCGTTCCAACATGCCAATTATCTGCTGCGGAGCGAAACAATCGAGGAACTGGCTCATCCACCAGATATCCGCTTCGTCTGGCAATGTGGCATCTTTGAGCATATCAACCGCATGAAAGTCAATGCGGTGAGAAAAACCGGCATTTTCGACATTTTGGCGGGCAAGTGCAATTTGTTGCGGTAAATCCAGTATCGTAATCGTGACATCGTCATCGTATTGGCAGCAACGCAGCGCCCATTTTCCCGTATTTCCCCCAACATCGTACAGGCTTAAGGGTTTGCCGGCGAAAATATGCGGCAACGCCGCATTAAAGGCCGCATCAGAGTAGTAATGATCGAATGCAAACCAACTTTCGCGAGCTGGGGATGGTAACTGGGACAGCACGGGATAGATAGTTTCCGTGTCACTGAACACCTGGAGACCCGCAGGTTTGGACTCCTTTAGCGCTTGCGTCAGAAAGAACAATCCCTGGTAACAAACATCCTGTGTGAAATCCATATTCACACGGGTCATCGTGTCATGCAGTAGAAAGTGCCCCACTTTTGATAGGCGGTAGCGCTCGTCGCGGCAGGTAATGATGCGACCACTCAACCCCATATCCAACAGTACGCTGGTGGCATAATCATTCAGACTGCTATTAGCAACGATTTCATCCAGAAACGCGCCTTGTTCACCTTGCTTATCCAGATAGGCCAACACCCCCCCATTGCGCAAACAAAGCGCCGTTTGAAACAGCATGGGAGCGAAAGCGATGCGTTGCGCTTCAGTTATGGCATCAAGTGCATTAAAGGTGTCTTGTTCATACATAACGATGATAAGCGTCCTGTGCTGAAAATATTTATCGGGCCATACTTGGCCCGACTAAAAAGATATTACTGCACTGCATTCGTGGCAAGATTAACCTGAATATCTTTATCCAGGTTGCGCACCCAACGATTATAGTTTTTATGAATCTTCCCTTGAGAAGCGAGCAAATTCTGGCTGCTGTCATAATCGATAGAATAAGCTGTTGCCGAGTAAGTAATACGCACTTCCGCACTATGATTGCGGTTTTGCTGACGCGCCTTAATGACACCCGGCCCCACATCATTCATGATCCATTGGCGCTGGGCACCAGCCTTCAGGATTGCACTTCTGACTTGAGCTGCACTGTGCCCAGCACTAACCGTCGAATGAACATTATCAACAGGCGCTGTGCGCGCGCATCCCACTAAGGCTCCTGCCACAGAAAATGCGATTAACAACTTGGAAACCCTTTTCATACAACCTCCATATTAAAGTAATTTTGATAACTTTCATCAATGGATAAATGAACGCCTGCAACGCTCACAGACAAATGAAACCACATTTTATTTATTAATCGGCAACCTTACGACATTTTTTAAAAATTTCATGTCACTCATAGACTGAAAAGAATCAATATGAAAATAGTGTAATAAATCGCAAATCCATGAACCATTAGACAGATGAAGTTTGTAAGGCTTCATTATTCACTGAACCTATTAGTGATTATTCCGATTAAATAAACACCATCAAAACGCTTATTCATGGCCATCAGTTCCGGCCATTAAAGTACTCCAAACAATACTCTTACTCAAGAAAAATGTAACCAAATTATACCAACCCATTGGCTCTCATTGCTGAGCATGACTGGCGAAATGGGAGCTACAGAGGTAATGGCTGATACACCTGCACAGGCCAGTTAATCAGCACCGTGCAGCAAGACATTCTTAAGATTAACGCGGCAAAATCGCGCACGTTTTATCCAGCAGCGATTCTACCGAGGCGCGGTTGCCGACATCCCAGCCGCGCTTCGAGGCCAGCAAGATAAAACCCCGTTGGCCGGCAAACGTGGTCGGGACGACGGCCACGCCATACTCCGCCAGCTGCGGCGGCGACAAATGAAAATAATCCGCAAGATCCCTAATCGGGTAGATGCCCATCGCGGTCGGCTGCATCACGCGGCGGGCATAGTAGGTGTGGCGCAGCAGCTTATCCGGCAAGGGGCGCCATTGTTCCTGTATGTAGGGGCGTTCCGCCTGCAGCTGGCGCCGCACATCCTCGCGCAGACAGGTCAGGTGAATGTGCAATTGGTTCTGGCTGCGGCCGTAAGCGGAGTTGATCGCCATGCCCAGCCTGTCGTCCGGCACCGGCCCGCCATACTCGGCGGCCAGCCGGTAACGCATCAGCCATGCATAGCCAAAATAGTCCGTTCGTTCTCCGGCCAGCAGCAGCGGGCTTTCAATGCCGGAAAGCGGCGCCGTCGGCACCAGAATGAAATGATAGGGATAACGCGGGTTTTGCAGCACGCTGAAACCCTGCGCTTTCCCCTGCGGCATATAAATCTGCTCACACGGGGCCGGATCGCGCTTTTGCTGATAGTTGGCCATGCAGAGCTTATCGACCACGCCCCACAGCGCATCGGAACGGGCGCAGCCCGTCAGGGACAGAACGCCCAGCAACAGCAGCCAACGCCGGGCGGAGAAAGCCCAACGCGCCATCCTCGTATTGTTCCGTTTTTTCGCCACGTCAATTTCATTCCATCACTGGGCGCAGGCGCGCCTGCAAGGGCCGCAACATGGGGAATGGATAAGGAGCCAGCGCGTGGCCCCTTGAGGAAAGATTACGCCGTGCCGCCGACGGTCAGCGTATCCAGTTTCAGCGTCGGTTGGCCGACGCCCACCGGCACGCTCTGGCCTTCCTTGCCGCACACGCCCACGCCTTTATCGAGCGCCAGATCGTTGCCGACCATCGAGATCTGCTGCATCGCCTCGATGCCGGAGCCGATCAGCGTCGCCCCTTTCACCGGTTTGGTGATGCGGCCCTTCTCGATCAGGTAGGCTTCGGTGGTGGAGAACACGAACTTGCCGGAGGTGATGTCCACCTGGCCGCCGCCAAAGTTCGGCGCGTACAGGCCGTATTCGACGCTGGCGATGATCTCTTCCGGCGTCGATTGGCCCGCCAGCATGTAGGTATTGGTCATGCGCGGCATCGGCAGATGCGCGTAGGACTCGCGGCGGCCGTTGCCGGTCGGCGCGACGCCCATCAACCGCGCGTTGAGTTTGTCCTGCATGTAGCCTTTCAGCACGCCGTTTTCGATCAGCACGTTGTACTGGCCCGGCACGCCTTCGTCATCGATCGCCAGCGAGCCGCGGCGCCCTTGCAGGGTGCCGTCATCCACCACGGTGCACAGCTCGGAAGCCACCAGCTCGCCCATATGGCCGCTGAACACCGAGGTGCCGCGCCGGTTGAAATCGCCTTCCAGGCCGTGACCCACCGCCTCGTGCAGCAGCACCCCAGGCCAGCCGGCTCCCAACACTACCGGCATATTGCCGGCCGGCGCCGCCACCGCGCCGAGATTGACCAGCGCCATGCGCACCGCTTCTTTGGCATAGGCATCGGCGCGCACGTCGCCGTCGACGGTTTCCAGGAAATAGTCGTAACCGAAACGGCCGCCGCCGCCGCTGGAGCCGCGCTCACGCTTGCCGTCCTGCTCCACCAGCACGCTGACGGAGAGCCGCACCAGCGGGCGAACGTCCGCCGCCAGCGTGCCGTCGGTGGCGGCCACCAACACCTGCTCGTAAACGCCGGTGATGCTGGCGTTCACTTCCTGCACCCGCGCATCGGCGGCGCGCGCCACTTTATCGACGCGGTGCAACAGGGCGATTTTCTCTTCGCGCGGCAGGCTTTGCAGCGGATCGAGCAGCGGGTACAGCGCCCGGTAACCGATTTCGCCCAGGGTGTGCGCCCGCCCGTCGCCCTGCTCGCGCACGATGCTGCGCGCCGCCTGGGCGCTCTGCTGCAGCGCATTCAGGGTGATCTGATCGGCATAGGCGAAACCGGTCTTCTCGCCGCTGACGGCGCGCACGCCGACGCCCTGGTCGATATTGTAAGAGCCATCCTTGATGATGCCGTCCTCGATCACCCAGGCTTCGTGATAGCTGGACTGGAAATAGAGATCGGCGTAGTCGATACGGCGTTCTGCCAGTTGACCCAGTACCGAGTACAGGTCTTGATGACTCAGCTTGTTGGTAGCGAGTAACTGCTCACTGACAAACGTCAGGCTCATAATGGTTTCACTCTTGATTGGAGGATAACGTGTCAGACGGCGCCGTCAGCGACGTCTGGAATCGGTTGTGCTGCAGCACCGGCATCTGTTGCCGCAGGGGCTGCAGGCTTGCGGTGTCCACGCGCACCTTCAGCGCCGCCACGGCGTCCGCGTTCTCAGCCAGCACCTTGCCCCAGCCGTCGACAGCCAGCGTGTGGCCCCAGGTGCGGCGGGTCGGCCCGTGGCGCCCCACCTGCGCCGGCGCCAGGATCATGCACTGGTTCTCGATCGCCCGGGCGCGCAGCAGAATTTCCCAATGCGCCTCGCCGGTGACCCGGGTAAAGGCCGCCGGCACCGAAATCAGTTCGGCCCCCTGTGCCCGCAGCGCCTGGAACAGCGCGGGGAAGCGCAGATCGTAGCATATGGTCATACCCAAACGCCCGACCGGCGTATCCACCACCGTCAGGTGCTGCCCGTGCTGGTAGGTATCCGACTCGCGGTAGTGGCCGTGCGCATCGTTGATGTCCACATCGAACATGTGCAGCTTGTCGTAGCGGGCGCGGATTTCGCCCTGCTCGTCGAACAACAGGCTGCTGGTGGTGATAAGCTCCGGGTTTTCGCGGCTGATCAAGGGCATCGAGCCCACCAGCAACCACACGCCATAGCGGCGCGCCAGCTCGCGCACCGCGTTTTGCAGCGGACCGTCGCCCTGTTTTTCCGCTTGTTGGCGGTAGGCCGCGGAGTTGGCGAACAGCAGCGCGTTCTCCGGCGTCATGACCAGTTTTACCCCGGCATTGAGCTGTTTGATCTGCTGTTCAATCTGGGCCAGGTTATCGCGCACCTGATCGCCACTGCACAACTGCAACAACGCAACGTTAGCATTCCTCATGACGCCTTATCCTCCTTTGCCTTACGAAGTACCTCATTGATCTTCGGCTGGTCGAGATCGCCGCTGATATGGTAACGAATCAGCGAAATCTTGCTCCACAGCGGCCCCAGCACCTGCGAGGCGGCAAATACCGCCGCGCCGACGATCGGGTTGACGACAAACGCCGTGGCCACGCCGACGGTCGCCGAAATCGCCGGCGCCACCACCGCCTCCATATCAATACGGCGGCGCGCCAGATCGATCTGGCCACTCATGGCGATGTCCGCCGCCAAGCCGTCGATCAATAGATTATCAGTATGCATTATGCCATCTTTCAGCCAGGCGGTGCTGCGGATGGAGTCAAAGTAGAAGCCTTTGCCGAAGGTATCGCTGAAATCGAACTGCAGCTTGCGCAGCAAGGCGTCGAAGCTGACCAATCGCAGCAACTGACCGGCGCGGCCGCCGCCCATGCTGTCGATCTCGCCCTTGCCCATCTTGACCTGCAGCGCGCCGCTCAGCGTATTGACCTGCGGCTGCCACGGCGCGCCGTGCCAGTACAGATCGAAGTCCACGTCGTAAGGCGCGCCTTTCAGCGGGATAGTGATGCCGAAGAAGGCGGCGGTTTCATCGATTTTGCCGCCGAGCAGCTTGCCTTTCAGCGAGCTGCGCTCTTCCTGCGCATTTTGCTTCCACAGGCCGGTGGCGCTCATACGCCCTTTGCCGGTGTCGACCAGGCCGTGATCCAGCGTCAGGGTATCCCCTCGATTGCTCAGATCCGCCTCGACCCTGCCGAAGTTCTGCCCCAGCACCCAGCACGACTTGCAGCGCAGCATCAGCGAAGGCCAGTCGCGGAAGGAAACTTTCTCCGCCGGCGGCGTCGGCGTGCCCGCCGCGTTTTTCGTCTCGGCGAACTGCGGGTTGTAATACAGGTAGTTGATATCGGCGCGCCACGGCCCGCGATCGGCCACCCGCAGGCTGCCGTCCACTTCATCGCTCTTAGCGCTCACCACGGTGGCACCCAGCTGTTTTTCGGCCGACAGCGTCAGCTTATGCCAGGCCTGGCCGCCCAACAGCAGCTGCGGCGTGGTCAGCGCCACGGTGGTGGGGAAGCTGAAGCCGCCCACCTGACCGCTGCCGCCCCCCTGTTTCAGCGCCGGCGCCAGCAGGGCCAGCCACTGCTCGCCGTCCAGCGCCGGCAGGTTCAGCGTCATCGACTTGCCGGCCGGCAGCGGCGGCGTGCCGCCACCGTTGGTTTGCCAGGCGGCGCGCGCCAGATTCACCTGTTTTTTGTCGAAGCGCCATTCACTGTTGAAGCGGTTTTGCTTGCCCGCGCTGCCGGTCAACATGAAGCCGTTCAGACCGCCTTTGACCTTAACGTTCACCGGCAACGCCTCGCCCGGCGGTTTGTCCAGCGGTGAAGGTAAGTGACTGCTCACTTTTTTCAAATCCGCGTCGATGCCGATATCGTAGCTGGCCGAGCCCTGATGTGGGAGCGCGATGGCCACCTGGCTCTGCCAGGGCGCACTGCCGCTGAGCGCATCGGCAACCTCTTTCGGCAGGCCGGGGAACTTGCCCGGCTGCCAATCACCCTTCAGGCCGACGTCAATCTTGTAGTCGCGAGCGCCTTCCTGCGTGGAGAAGTTGACCGCCACCGGCTGCCCGAACCAGGTGGCCGACAGCGGGTCGCTCTGCAGGTTACCGTTGTCGAAGCGGAACTTGCCGCTGAGCTTCTGCAACTCGCTATCCAGCGGCTTAATCAGCAACGAGTTGTTGTTCAGCGCCACTTCACCGGTGGCTTTGACCAGCTCGCCGTCCAAGTGGATATTGAGATGTAAGCGCCCACTGACATCACCGCCAATCTGCAGCTGATCCAGCGCCGCCCCCAGCGAATCGTGCAACGGCGTCTGCATGAAGTAGTCGTGCACGTCGCTGCCCGCGCCTGCGACTTCGGCGTCGATCAGCAGCCGCTCTTTCAGGTAATCCGGGATCACCGCGCTGATATTTTTGCCCGCCACCCTGCCCAACCGGGTTTGCGGCGCATGCATCCACAGCCCCTCGTTGGCGAAGTCGAGGTCGATCGCCAAATCGGTCAGCGCCGGCCAGCCCGGTTGGAACTGGAAGGTGGCGTGGCGCAGCGGCACGAAGA
This sequence comes from Serratia sp. TSO36, assembly GCF_057808395.1. Classification (NCBI taxonomy): domain Bacteria; kingdom Pseudomonadati; phylum Pseudomonadota; class Gammaproteobacteria; order Enterobacterales; family Yersiniaceae; genus Serratia; species Serratia sp. TSO36. The sequence goes on from NZ_JBJZOU010000024.1 coordinate 355,108, forward strand.
CTTCAAACTGTCCTTCGTTTTTACGGTACGGGAAGTGCTGCGGATCGCCGGAATAAATCAGCGTGGCGTTATCTACCTGGCCGCCCTGAATGGCGCCGCTCAGGTAGTCCACCAGATGCTTGCCCATCAGCGGTTCCGGGAAATAGCGCCAGGCTTCGGCGCCGTCATACAGGCGGATGCCCGCCAGGATATTCAGCCACGGATCGCCCTTGGCCGGCTGCTGATAACGGAAATCGCCGTTGACCCACAGCGACTTCGCCTTGACGTCCAGCCCCTGACTCGCCAGCTCCCAGCCTTGATCGTTGTAACGCCAGGTCAGCGCGCCGCGCGCGCTGCTGATTTCAAGCGGCGCACGGAACATATCGCCGTAAGGCAAGGTGCTGCCTGCCAGCCCCAGCGTCAGGCGGCCGTTCTCCACCCCGCCGCTCAACGCGCCGGAGAAGTGGTTGACGCCGGGCAGCAGCTCCCAACGCTGCCAGCTAACATCGCGCCACAGCGCCTGGAAACGGCTCTTTTCCGGCTGCTTCAGCGGGATGTCCAGCGCCAGGGCCTCCATCTTCCCCTGCGGCTGCAGATCGTTCCAGCGATCGAGCACGTCCGGGCTGAGGAACGAGAAGGTCGGCAGCAGCGCCGACAGGCGCTCCAGCTGAAGGTTAGTCGCGCGTACCCGCAGCTCTTCATTCTGCGCCGGCCCCATGAATTCGGTGTTTTCCGGCAGCCACAGCGCGGATAGCGCGCCCTGCGGCCAGGCCTGGCCGTCGGTGCTCAACCGCAGCTGCGGCACGTCGAGCTGCCAACCGGTGCCCTGGCGGCGCAGCGACAGCGCCAGATTGTCCACGTCCAGCCGGTGCTGCGCGGCGCCGGTATCCCAGTTGGCCGCCCCCTGCTTGAGCAAAGCATGGCCGCCGGCAATCTCGCCGTTCTGCACCTGCAGCCAGGCCGCCAGGCTGAAGTCGGCGCTTTCCAGCCCGGTGTTGGCGCGCAGCCAGCGGGTAAACCAGGGTTTCATGTCGATGTTATCGGCCTGCAGGTAGACCGTGCCGGTGTCCAACAGGCCCTGATTATCGCGCAGGTCCATGCGCAGCTGCACCACGCCGTGCTGGCCGTTCAGCGTCGACAGGCTGATCTGCCCCTCGGCGCGGTGGCGCTCGCGGCCGTTGAGCCAGGTCAGTTGGGGAATGTCGAATTCGGCGCGCGCGCCGGCAGGCGTCAGGAATGAGATACGGCTGTCGCGCAGATCGAAATGGTCGAGCTGGCGCAGCATCAGATCGCCGATTTTGCCCGGCTCAAGGCCTTCGCCCTGCCGGTCGCCGCCCAGCGTGGCGTTCAGATCGAGGCGGAATTGATAGAAGGTCAGATCGCGGAACTGCCAGCGCCAGTGCAGCAGCGATTGCCACACGTCCAGCGCCAGCGTCACGCGTTCGATATGCACATCGCTTTTGGGCAGCGTGGCGCTCAGGTTGCGCATTTCAAGCTGTGGGCCGAACGTTTCCCAGCTGCCCTGCAGGAAATCCATCTGCACGGGCACGCCGGACAGCTTCTCCACCTGCGCCAGCAGTTGGGGACGGTAGTCGTTCAGCTTCGGCAGCATCAGGCGCAGCCCGCTGATCAGCAGCGCCACAATCACGATTAGGGTGGCGCCTGTTGCTAACAGAATCCCAGGCAGTCGCCTCACGCAGTTCTCCTTGCTCCGCTGCCTGGCAACGGGAATATCTATGCACTGACGGGCTACATCATGACGACGTCGAACTGCTCCTGGCTGTACAACGGTTCGATCTGCACCTTCACCTGTTTGCCGACGAAGATCTCCACTTCGGCCAGCGCATGCGACTCTTCGCTCTTCAACGCTTCGCCGACCGCCGCGGAGGCGTACACCAGGAAGCGATCGGAATCGTAAGCATGGTGCACGCGCACAATCTCGCGCAAGATCTCGTAGCACACGGTTTCCACCGTTTTCACGGTGCCGCGCCCATTGCAAGTAGGACAATCGTGACAGAGCACATGTTCAATGCTTTCACGCGTGCGTTTACGCGTCATTTCAACTAAGCCTAGCTGAGAGAAGCCGTTGATCGTGGTTTTTACCCGATCTTTACTCAACGCCTGCTCCAGCGAGTGCAGCACCCGGCGGCGATGCTCTTCGTTGTTCATATCGATAAAGTCGATGATGATGATGCCGCCCAGGTTACGCAGCCGCAGCTGGCGCGCGATGGCCTGCGTCGCCTCGATGTTGGTATTGAAGATGGTTTCGTCGAGGTTGCGGTGGCCGACGAAGGCGCCGGTGTTGATGTCAACGGTGGTCATCGCCTCGGTCTGATCGATGATCAGATAGCCGCCGGACTTCAGCTCCACCTTGCGCTCCAGCGCGCGCTGGATCTCGTTTTCCACATCGTACAGATCGAAAATCGGCTGGCTGCCGGTATAGAGTTCGAGCTTGTTGGTGATGTCCGGAATGTACTCGCCGGTAAACTCCACCAGCAGATCGTGCGTCAGCCGCGAATCGACGCGGATGCGATCCAACGCCGCGCCGGCGAAATCGCGCAGGATGCGCTGCGCCAGCGCCAGCTCGCCGTACAGCTTGTATTTGGTCTGGTTGCGCTTCTTGCGCTCCATCACCTTGGTCCACAGGCGTTTGAGGAACGCGGCGTCCTGCGCCAGCTCTTCCTCGCCGATGCCTTCCGCCGCGGTGCGGATGATAAAACCGCCCAGTTCGTCGCAGTGCGGCGCAACGATGGCTTTCAGGCGCTCGCGCTCGGCTTCGCTTTCAATGCGCTGCGAAACGCCGACGTGCGCCGCGCCCGGCATGAAGACCAGATAGCGCGAAGGCAGCGTGATGTCGGTGGTCAGGCGCGCGCCCTTGGTGCCGAGCGGATCTTTCACCACCTGCACCATCAGGTCTTGCCCCTGGCGCACCAGCTCGGCGATGTCGCGCACGTGGAAGTTTTTCCGCTCGTCGCCGGCGACGCATTCGGTATGCGGCATGATGTCGGAGGCGTGCAGGAAGGCGGCCTTGTCCAGGCCGATGTCGACGAACGCCGCCTGCATCCCCGGCAGGACGCGGCTGACGCGCCCTTTATAGATATTGCCGACGATGCCGCGTTTGGATTCGCGTTCGATATGGATCTCTTGCAGAATGCCGCCATCGATATAGGCGACCCGCGTTTCAGACGGTGTGATATTAACCAGTAGCTCAGCTGTCATGCCTTCTCCTCAGAGCCGGTCGATAATGGCAGCGCCCATCAACCGGTTCTTACATCACGTAATGCGACAAAATTACTGAGCAGCTCATGTGTTTCGACCAGCGGCAAACCAACCACCGCGTGATAACTCCCGGTTATCGTTCTGACGAAACAACCACCCTTTCCTTGAATTCCATAGGCGCCCGCCTTATCCATCGGTTCGCCCGTAGCAATATAGTCGCGGATATCCTGTTGTGACAGGCTGCGGAACGTCACGTCGGTCACCACCAGCTGGCAGCGCACGTCGTGGCGATCGGCGATCGCCACCGCCGTCATCACCTGATGCTGCTTGCCGGACAGCGCCGCCAGCATGTCCGCCGCATGGGCTTCGTCGCGCGGCTTCTCCAGCACCCGGCCGTTGAGCACCACGATGGTGTCGGCGCCCAGCACCGGCCGATCTTCCTGCGCCAGCGCTACGCCGGCTTTGGCCTTGTCCTGCGCCAGGCGGCGCACATAGGCTTCGGCGGCTTCGCCTTCCCGGCGCTGCTCTTCGGTATGCGTCAGCAAAATGTCGAACGACACGCCGAGCAGGGTCAGCAGTTCACGTCGACGTGGGGAGCCGGAGGCCAGATAAAGCGAAGTCATTGAGATACCCTTACTGTACGGCGAACTGACGGCGGATTTTGCGCATCAACAGGAATAACCACGGCCACAAAATGCCGTTTACCACACTACTCCAGAACACCTCTGGGCGGAAAGAGACGTTGATCACTAAAAACTCAGCCCAGAACACCACCACGTCCATCGACAGCGACAGCAGCACGACGATCAGCGCCTGTTGCCACAGCGCCATATTGCGGAACAGTTGGAATTTGAACGCCACCAGATAGGCGATGATGCCCAGCGCCAGCGCGCGCACGCCCAGCGTAGAGCCGAGGATAAGATCCATGATCAGCCCCAGCACGAAGCCGGTGCCGACGTTGACCCGGTGCGGCAAGGCCATCACCCAGTAGATCAGGATCAGCACCAGCCATGAGGGCCGGAACATGTAGATCTGCTCCGGCCACGGCATGATTTGCAGCACCAACGCCACCAGGAACGACAGCCAGATTATCCAGCGCCCGTGGCTGCGGTAGCTGTTCATGGCACCACTCCCGCCGCGGCAGGCTGAGCTTGGGGCTGGACAGAGGCCGGAGCCGCGGTTTGCGGCGCCGCCCCGGTGGCCGGAGCCGGCAACTGCGGCCCGACGGAGCCGGCAGGCGGCAGCACCTGCGGCATCATCTGCATCAGGCGTTCATTGGCCACGCGGTGCACTTCGTCCGGCGGCAGCGGCATGTCGCCGTTGCGATCGGCGCCCCACAGCAGCAGCAGGTAGCGCAAGCGCTGCAGACCGGCGGTCGGCCGCGCCTGAATCACGGTGTAAGCGCGCTGGTTATCGACCTTGACCGAGGAAACCACCGCCACCGGATAGCCTTCCGGGAAGCGGCCGCCGAGGCCGGAGGTGACCAGCACGTCGCCAACGCGGATGTCGGTGTTGTTCGGCAGGTGCTCCAGCTGCAGATCGTCGGCGCAGCCGCTGCCCGCGGCGATCACCCGAATGTCGTTGCGCAGCACCTGGATCGGCAGCGCGTGCGAGGCGTCGCAGATCAGCAGCACGCGGCTGGTGACTTTCGCCACCGCCACCACCTGGCCGACCACGCCCTTGTCGCTGATCACCGGCTGGCCTTCATAGACTCCGTTGTCCGACCCTTTGTCGATCACCACCTGATCGCTGTAAGGATCGGAGCCGGTGGAGATCACCTGGGTGACCATCTTGTGTTCGTCCTGGCGCAGCGGAGAACCCAGCAGCTCGCGCAAGCGGGCGTTTTCCTGCTTGAATTGGCCAAGAAGAAGAATATCGCTGTTTTTCAGCAGCAGTTCCTGCCGCAGAGCGCGGTTTTCCAGCTCCAGCTGTTGGCGGGTGGCCAGCGTTTCTGACACGCTGTCCAAAACTTTACGCGGCCCATTGGCCAGAAAATAGAAAGGGCTGACTGCGGTGTCCATGTAGTTGCGTATCTTCACGAACGTGCCGAGCCGGCTGTCGGCAACGATCAGGCCAATGGCCGCAATCACCGCCAAAAAAAGTCGCAGTTGCAGGGAAGGCCCCCTGCTAAAAATCGGCTTCATAAATTATGCGAGTTCCTCGACAACAGAAAGAGGAACCGTACCCGATTCTCGCTGTGCGCATTCATCCGATACGATTCCTCCTTCCAGGGGCTGACTATTCTTCGCTGAACAAATCGCCGCCGTGCATGTCGATCATTTCCAACGCCTTGCCGCCGCCGCGCGCCACGCAGGTCAGCGGATCTTCCGCCACCACGACCGGGATGCCGGTTTCTTCCATCAGCAGGCGATCGAGGTTGCGCAGCAGCGCGCCGCCGCCGGTCAATACCATGCCGCGTTCGGAAATGTCGGAGGCCAATTCTGGCGGGCACTGCTCCAGCGCAACCATCACCGCGCTGACGATGCCGGTCAGCGGCTCTTGCAGGGCTTCGAGGATTTCATTGGAGTTCAGGGTAAAGCCGCGCGGTACGCCTTCGGCCAGGTTACGGCCGCGGACTTCGATTTCGCGCACTTCATCGCCCGGATAGGCAGAACCGATTTCGTGCTTGATGCGCTCGGCGGTCGCTTCGCCGATCAGCGAGCCGTAGTTGCGGCGCACATAATTGATGATGGCTTCATCGAAACGGTCGCCGCCGATGCGTACGGAAGAGGAGTACACCACGCCGTTCAGCGAGATCACCGCCACTTCAGTGGTACCGCCACCGATATCCACCACCATGGATCCGGTCGCTTCGGAGACCGGCAGGCCTGCGCCGATCGCCGCCGCCATCGGCTCTTCAATCAGGAACACTTCACGCGCGCCGGCCCCTTGGGCGGACTCGCGGATAGCGCGGCGTTCAACCTGGGTCGCGCCGACCGGCACACAGACCAGCACGCGCGGGCTTGGGCGCATGAAACTGTTGCTGTGAACCTGTTTGATAAAGTGCTGCAGCATTTTTTCGGTCACGAAGAAATCGGCGATCACGCCGTCTTTCATCGGGCGAATAGCCGCGATGTTGCCGGGGGTGCGGCCCAGCATCTGTTTGGCGTCATGACCGACGGCCGCGACGCTCTTTGGGGAGCCGGCACGATCCTGACGAATGGCAACCACCGAAGGTTCATTCAGTACGATGCCTTGCCCTTTAACATAAATCAGGGTATTGGCGGTACCCAAGTCGATGGACAAGTCGTTGGAAAACATGCCACGAAATTTCTTAAACATAACGAAAGGATAATCCTGCAAGCTGGGGGCGGAAAATAAAATCCGCCTACTTTACCAACCACACGAAGCAGCGACAAGGCGCAAAAACGTTCTACTTCGGTGAAAAATAGTCTGTATTGTTTCTGCTCGAATGCACGGAAATTGGATGAGGCCTGAATTCCCTGAACAAAGGCTCAGTTTACCACCCTGTCAACGCACGAAACGGCGTAACACAGCTCATAAAATCTAACATATTCCCTGATTGCCGCCGATGGTAAGCACCTACCAACGCCAACCAGATAAAAGCTGACAAGAGCCTATCTCAAATAGGCGTCGTTGTCGCAGGCAGATTGGAGAAAACTCCAAAATGACGGGTGACATGGCCCAGATGGATCCGGCGCTCATTCTACGTCAATTTTTGTCCAGCAATCAGCTTAAACGCGATAACGACGTGAATATTTTTTACGCCCCGCGTCGATCGGTTCCGGCGGCGCGAAAAAGTCGCCCTGCCCGCCGTGGATCCCACGCTCTTTCAGCGTCTGCCACTCGTTGCGCGTGCGTACGCCGGCGGCGAACACCTGCGCGCGCGTGCCCGCGCAGGCGCCGGTCAGGCTCTGCACGAACAGCTGGTTTTCGTCCCGTTTATCGATGCTCCGCACCAACCCCGGGTGGAGCTTGACGATCTCCACCTGCAGCGACTTGATATAGGACGTACTGACCACGGTTAAACCCGCTTTGGACACCGCGAGGCGGCAGCCCAGCCCTGACAACAGCCTCAGCACCGGACGCAAACGGTCGATATGTTGACACACATCTGCCTCCGCAAGTTCAATCAGAATTCGCCGACGTTGACTTTTTTCGCACTGCAGCAATGTATCGCGCAGCCAGCGCTGGAAAGAGCGCTGCAAAATCGAGTCCACGCACAGCGGAAACGCCAGCGTTTCCTCGGGCCACTGCGTCAACAAGGGAATGATGCGGCTCACCTGTTGGCGATCGTAACTTTCCGCCAGCCCGAGCTGCTGCACCAGCGGCATATATTCCGCCGGCAGCAATTCCTGGGTGCCGTCATAGATCCGGCTCATGATCTCGCGATGGTGCACCTCGCCCCCCACGGTCACCGCCGGTTTCTGATACAGCCGCGGGCCGCCGCGCGCCAGCACCTGTTCCAGCAGCGTGCGCCATTTGACGCTGCCGCGCCCCTTTTCCGGCACCTGGCTGTCGTACACATACCACCCGTTTTCGCCCTGCAGCGTAGCGTGGCGCGTCGCCTGCTCCGCATAATCGATCACCTGCTCGGTGGTTTGACCGCTGCGGTACGCCACGATGCCGATGTGCAGGAAGGCCTCGCGGTCGATCAGCGCCGTGGAAGGCAAGGCATCGATGGCGTTGACCAGCTGTGAGGCGATGCCGTCGGCCTCCTTCAGGGTTCGATGCGGCAACAACACGGTAAAATCGCTGTGGAAGTAGCGCGCCAGCAGCGCAGACGGATAGCGCATCACGAAGGTAGACAGCAGATTGACCAGCGAATACATCAGCTCCTGCACCGCCACGCTGCCGTGCGTCTCGCGCAGGGTCTCGAAATCGGGCAGCCGCACCATCATCACGATGCCGTGCGAGCCTTCGTCTTCCAGCTGAGTGGTCAACTGGTTATCGAAGAACAGGCGATTATTGAGCCCGGTTTTGGCGTCCTGCGCGGCGAAGGCGCGGATCAGCGTATCGACCCGGCTGCGCTCTTCCCGCGCTTCCGCCAGATCGGCCAGCAGGCGGTCGAGCGCGCCGCTGACATTGGCCGGCCACTCACGCACGTCGCCCTGCATGACGTTTTCGCGTTCGCCGTTCAGAATGCGCCGTGCGCGGCGTTCCAGACGATCTTCGCCGTCGGCCTGCTCACGCAGCCAGCGCAGGCTGAACAGCAAAACCACCACCATCACGACGATCGACAGCGTGACGGCGGCGGTGGATTGCAGCGTGCGCACGTCGCTGGCGAAGGGATCGCGGTAGGTGATGTGCAGCGTGCTGCCCGGATGCTGCAACAGGGGACGCGAGACCTGACGATAGCCGTTCAGCGCATCCCAGTGCTCTTTTTCCTGCGTCGGCAATTGATAGTCGAGCAGTTGGCTGCTACCGGCCTCTATGCGGATCGACACGATGCCGAGCGTGCGCATGACGATCGGCAACCATTTTTCCTGCTCCTGCGGCGGCTCGCTCAGCATGGCTTGATCGAGAGTGGTGACCAGCGAATCCAAGCGGCGCTCCTGGCGATCCTGGGTAACGTAAAAGAAGCTGTATGAGCATCCCATCAGCATCAAAAACATCGCCAGCGCGACCAACAGAGTGATCAATGCAGAGAGTTTGGTGGTAAATCGCATCCCTGTGCCTTGTCCGCTATGGTTAAGTGAGTGTTCACCCTTTAGCTAAAAGGGGCCGTCCAACCCTAACAAGCCTTGCCGAGGAATTAAACCTGCAAGCGCCATTTTTGTCCTTTATCAGGACTTGGGCCGCTTATTATGCATATAGTCAAATAACTGTGATTCAGCCATTGAATAGAAAAGTGTAAACGAGAGGAAGAGTGACATGCGTGCACTGTTATTGGAACAACAAGACGACCAAACTCTGGCTCATATCAAAGATATCGACAGCGATCGGTTGCCGGAAGGCGATGTCACCGTCGACATCAACTGGTCCAGCCTGAACTACAAGGACGCGCTGGCGATCACCGGCAAAGGCAAGATCGTGCGCAACTTCCCGATGGTGCCGGGCATCGACTTCGCCGGCACCGTGCGCCACAGCCGCGACGATCGCTTCAAAGATGGACAAAGCGTGGTGCTCACCGGCTGGGGCGTGGGCGAACACCACTGGGGCGGGTTGGCCGAGCAGGCGCGCGTCTCCGGTGAGTGGCTGGTGCCGCTGCCGAACGGCCTGGATGAGCGCAAGGCGATGATCATCGGCACCGCCGGCTTTACCGCCATGCTGTGCGTGATGGCGCTGGAGGAAGGCGGCGTGCACCCTGACGACGGCGATATCCTGGTCACCGGCGCCAGCGGCGGCGTGGGCAGCACCGCCATCGCCCTGCTGGCGGCGCTGGGTTACCGGGTGACCGCCATCAGCGGCCGCGACAGCAATACCGACTACCTGAAAGCGCTCGGCGCCAAAGAGGTGATGCCGCGCGATGCCTATATCGACACGCCGCGCCCGCTGGAGAAACAGCTGTGGGCCGGCGCGGTGGACACCGTCGGCGACAAACTGTTGGCGCGGGTGCTGGCGCAGATGAACTATAACGGCACCGTCGCCGCCTGCGGCCTGGCGGGCGGTTATCAGCTGCCGACCACCGTGATGCCGTTCATTCTGCGCAACGTGCGCCTGCAGGGCGTGGATTCGGTGCATACGCCGCTGCATCGCCGCCAAACCGCCTGGGAACGGCTGGCCGGCATTCTGCCGGACAGCTTCTATCAGCAGGCCACGCACGAAATCTCCCTCGAGCAGGCGCCGGCCACCGCCGCCGCGCTGTTGAACAACCAAATCACCGGCCGCACCCTGGTGAAAATCCGCTGACCCTATCCCCCCGGCGACGGGGGGATCGCCCGCTTCTGCGAAATTTCATATTTTCCCACGTCCCCTCGCTTCCGGCCGCCTTTAGCGCCATGCTTATTTCATGGAGACCCGTCAGCCGCTCGCAGGCGGCGGGAATCATTCGCGGAGAACATAAGCATGAACAAACACCCCAAATTGACCGAGGCCGACGTCACGCCGGAGAGCGTATTCCACCAGCGGCGCAAGGTGCTGCAGGCGCTCGGCATCACCGCCGCTTCGCTGGCGCTGCCCACCGGCGCACAGGCGGACCTGCTGTCGTGGTTCAAGGGCAACGATCGCCCCAAGGCGCCGCCGGGCAAAGCGCTGGAATTCAGCAAACCGGCCGCCTGGCAGGCGCAGCTGGCGATGACGCCGGAAGACAAGGTCACCGGCTACAACAACTTCTATGAGTTCGGCCTCGACAAGGCCGATCCGGCCGCCAACGCCGGCGGGCTGAAAACCGAAGGCTGGAAAGTGCGCATCGACGGCGAAGTGGCGAAGCCGATAACGCTGGATATCGACGATCTGATGAAGCGTTTCCCGTTGGAGCAGCGCATTTACCGCATGCGCTGCGTCGAGGCCTGGTCGATGGTGGTGCCGTGGATCGGTTTCGAACTGGGCAAGCTGATCAAGCTGGCCGAACCGAACGGCAACGCGCGCTACGTGGCCTTCCAGACGCTGTACGATCCGGAGCAGATGCCCGGCCAGAAAGATCGCTTTATCGGCGGCGGCCTGAAATACCCCTACGTCGAAGGGCTGCGGCTGGACGAGGCGATGCATCCGCTGGCGCTGCTGACCGTCGGCGTGTACGGCAAAACCCTGCCGCCGCAAAACGGCGCGCCGCTGCGGCTGATCACGCCGTGGAAATATGGCTTCAAAGGTATCAAATCGATCGTGCATATCCGTTTGGTGCGCGATCGGCCGCCGACCACCTGGAACCAATCCGCGCCGAACGAGTACGGTTTTTACGCCAACGTGAACCCGCACGTCGATCATCCGCGCTGGTCGCAGGCTACCGAGCGTTTCATCGGCTCCGGCGGCATTCTCGACGTCAAACGCCAACCGACGCTGCTGTTCAACGGCTATGCTGACCAGGTGGCGTCGCTGTATCGCGGCATGGATCTGCGGGAGAATTTCTAAGTGCGCCTGACGCCTGTTCATATCAAATGGCTGAAAGCCGCCCTGCATCTGGCGGCGTTTCTGCCCTTTCTCTGGCTGGTGCTGGCGGTGGATCAAGGCTGGTTCAGCGCCGATCCGTCCAAGGACATCCAGCATTTTACCGGCAGGATGACGCTGAAACTGCTGCTGGCCACGCTGGCTATCGCCCCGCTGGCGCGCTACGCCCGCCAGCCGCTGCTGATCCGCTGCCGCCGCCTGATGGGGCTGTGGTGCTTTGCCTGGGGCACGCTGCACCTGATAAGCTACTCCACGCTGGAACTGGGGCTGAGCAACCTCGGCCTGCTGGGCAGCGAGCTGGTGAACCGCCCTTATCTGACGCTCGGCATCCTCACCTGGCTGATCCTGCTGGCGCTGGCGGCCACCTCAACGCTGTGGGCGATGCGCAAACTGGGCGCCAAATGGCAAATGTTGCACAACTTCGTCTATCTGGCGGCGATCCTCGCCCCCATCCACTACCTGTGGTCGGTCAAAACGTTTTCCCCTCAGCCGTTCATCTACGCGCTGCTGGCGGTGGCGCTGTTGGGCCTGCGTTACAAGAAATTCCGCGCCTGGTGGCGCTGAACTACGCGGCGGCGCGCGTTATTGGTACGGAAAAACGCGCGCCGCCGGCGGGAACTTTTTCTGTGTTCCAGCGCTCATATTCCTGTCACGGATCCCCGAGTTCGTCGATTTGGGGTTGAATATCTTCGCTGATAAGACCAGTATTTAGCTGCGAATTGCTACGATATCGTTATAATGCCCGACCTTGTTTCTGTTCTCAGGGTGAATTTGCCCCTTAACAGGTGACAAATCGATAACATCGGGTTATTTTCTACGATGATGGTTTTATTGCCGGAGATACCAGCACAATGGCGGATAAGTTTCACATTTTGCTTCTGAACGGCCCCAATCTCAATCTGCTGGGGACGCGTGAGCCGGAGAAGTACGGCAGCACGACGCTGACAGAGATTGTTAACGGATTGGAAAACCAGGCATCCGCATTGGATATTACCCTGAGCCATCTGCAGTCCAACGCCGAGCATCAGCTGATCGATCGCATCCATCAGGCGCGCGGCAACACCGATTTCATTCTGATAAATCCGGCGGCGTTCACGCACACCAGCGTGGCGCTGCGCGATGCGTTGCTGGCGGTGCAGATCCCGTTCATCGAGATCCACCTGTCCAACGTGCACGCCCGCGAACCTTTCCGCCATCACTCTTATCTCTCAGACGTAGCGGTAGGCGTGATTTGCGGCCTCGGCGCGGATGGCTACGCTTTCGCTTTACAGGCAGCGGTTAACCGTCTGTCGAAAACCCACTAATTGCTCCACAAAAAGAGTACGGAATCACACTCATGGATATTCGTAAAATCAAGAAACTGATCGAACTGGTTGAAGAATCAGGCATTTCTGAACTGGAAATCTCTGAAGGCGAAGAATCGGTTCGCATCAGCCGTGCCGCACCGGCGCAGGCTTATCCCGTCATGCAGCAGGCCTACGCGATGCCGGCACAGCAGCAGCCAGCCCTGGCTAACGCCGTTGCCACCGCGCCTGCGGCAGAAACCCCTGCAGCACCGGCGGCCGTGAGTGGCCACGTCGTTCGTTCCCCAATGGTAGGCACCTTCTACCGCACCCCAAGCCCGGACGCGAAAGCCTTCGTGGAAGTGGGCCAGAAAGTGAACGCCGGCGATACCCTGTGCATCGTTGAAGCCATGAAAATGATGAACCAGATCGAAGCGGACAAGTCCGGCGTCGTGAAAGCCATCCTGGTGGAAAACGGCCAGCCGGTCGAATATGACGAGCCGCTGGTCGTCATCGAATAACGAGGCGCCCCCATGCTTGATAAAATTGTTATCGCCAACCGCGGCGAGATCGCGCTTCGCATCCTGCGTGCCTGTAAAGAACTGGGCATCAAGACCGTTGCGGTTCACTCCGCGGCCGACCGCGATCTGAAACACGTGCTGCTGGCCGACGAGACCGTCTGCATCGGTCCTGCGCCATCGGTAAAAAGCTACCTGAACATCCCGGCCATCATCTCGGCGGCGGAAATCACCGGCGCCGTGGCGATCCACCCGGGCTACGGCTTCCTGTCCGAGAACGCCGACTTCGCCGAGCAGGTTGAACGCTCCGGCTTCATCTTCATCGGCCCTAAAGCCGAGACCATCCGCCTGATGGGCGACAAGGTTTCCGCGATCAACGCCATGAAGAAAGCCGGCGTGCCGTGCGTACCTGGCTCCGACGGCCCGCTGACCGACGACATGGATAAAAACCGTGCCTTCGCCAAGCGCATCGGTTATCCGGTGATCATCAAGGCCTCCGGCGGCGGCGGCGGTCGCGGCATGCGCGTGGTGCGCAGCGACAAAGACCTTGAGCAGTCCATCAACATGACGAAAGCGGAAGCCAAAGCGGCTTTCAACAACGACATGGTGTACATGGAAAAATACCTGGAGAATCCGCGCCACATCGAGATTCAGGTATTGGCCGACGGCCAGGGCAACGCCATCTATCTGGCCGAGCGCGACTGCTCCATGCAGCGCCGCCACCAGAAAGTGGTCGAAGAAGCGCCGGCGCCGGGCATCACCAGCGAAATGCGCCGTTACATCGGCGAGCGCTGCTCGAAAGCCTGCGTGGAAATCGGCTACCGCGGCGCGGGCACCTTCGAGTTCCTGTATGAAAACGGCGAGTTCTATTTCATCGAAATGAACACCCGTATTCAGGTAGAGCACCCGGTTACCGAAATGATCACCGGCGTGGATCTGATCAAAGAGCAGCTGCGCATCGCTGCCGGTCAGCCGCTGTCGATCAAACAGGAAGAAGTGAAGATCCACGGCCACGCGGTAGAATGCCGCATCAACGCCGAAGATCCGAACACCTTCCTGCCGAGCCCGGGCAAGATCACCCGCTTCCACGCGCCAGGCGGTTTCGGCGTGCGTTGGGAATCTCATATCTACGCCGGTTATACCGTACCGCCGTACTATGACTCCATGATCGGCAAACTGATCACCTTCGGCGAAAACCGTGACGTGGCGATTGCCCGCATGAAAAACGCCCTGGCTGAACTGATCATCGACGGCATCAAAACCAACGTTGAGCTGCAGCAGAAGATCATGAACGACGAAAACTTCCAGCACGGTGGAACCAACATCCACTATCTGGAGAAGAAGCTGGGTCTGCAGGAAACCTAAGGCAGCACGCAGCATCGTCTGACGAAAGGCCGGTTAATCACCGGCCTTTTTCTTTGGCGTTGCCGCCAGTAACGGCTTGGCAAAACGCCGTCATGCCGTAAAATTCCCTACCTTTGATGAATCCATCACCGTAAACCTATGGGAGACACGGATGGACAAACGCTTTATTCAGGCGCACCGCGAAGCGCGCTGGGCGCTGGGGCTGACGCTGCTCTACCTGCTGGCCTGGGGGCTGGCAGCCTATCTGCCGGACAGCGCCGTCGGCGTCACCGGCCTGCCGCACTGGTTCGAAATGGCCTGCCTGCTGGTGCCGCTGCTGTTCATCGGCCTGTGCTGGCTGATGGTGCGCACGGTGTTCCGCGACATTTCGCTGGAGGACAGCGATGCAAACTGAAGTGATCCTGCCGCTGGTCGCCTACCTGCTGCTGGTATTCGGCCTGTCGGTATACGCCTATCGCCGCCGTCAGAATGGAAATTTCCTCAGCGAATATTTCCTCGGCAACCGCTCGATGGGCGGCTTTGTGCTGGCGATGACCCTGACCGCCACCTACATCAGCGCCAGTTCGTTTATCGGCGGCCCCGGCGCCGCCTACAAATACGGCCTGGGCTGGGTGCTGCTGGCGATGATCCAGCTGCCGGCGGTGTGGCTGTCGCTCGGCGTGCTGGGCAAGAAATTCGCCATCCTGGCGCGGCGCTACAACGCTATCACCCTCAATGACATGCTGTATGGCCGCTACCAAAGCCGCCTGCTGGTGTGGCTGGCCAGCCTCAGCCTGCTGGTGGCGTTCCTCGGTGCCATGACGGTGCAGTTTATCGGCGGCGCACGCCTGCTGGAAACCGCCGCCGGCATTCCTTACGACACCGGCCTGCTGATCTTCGGCATCAGCATCGCGCTGTACACCGCCTTCGGCGGCTTCCGCGCCAGCGTGCTGAACGACGCCATGCAGGGGCTGGTGATGCTGCTCGGCACCGTGCTGCTGCTGGTGGCGGTGATCCATGCCGCCGGCGGACTGGACAGCGCAGTCAGCAAACTGCAGCAGATCGATCCGGCGCTGGTGTCGCCGCAGGGCGGCGATCAGATCCTCAGCCTGCCGTTTATGGCGTCGTTCTGGATCCTGGTGTGCTTCGGGGTGATCGGCCTGCCGCACACCGCCGTGCGCTGTATCTCCTACAAGGACAGCAAGGCGGTGCACCGCGGCATTCTGCTCGGCACCGTGGTGGTGGCGGTGCTGATGTTCGGCATGCACCTGGCCGGCGCACTCGGCCGCGCGGTGTTGCCGGATCTCAAGATCCCCGATCAGGTGATCCCGACGCTGATGATCACCGTGCTGCCGCCGTACGCCGCCGGGATTTTCTTGGCGGCGCCGATGGCGGCGATCATGTCGACCATCAACGCCCAACTGCTGCAATCCTCCGCCACCATCATCAAGGATCTCTACCTTGGCGTACGCCCACAGCAGATCCACAACGAGCGGCTGATCAAGCGCTTCTCCAGCCTGACCACGCTGATCCTCGGCCTGTTGGTGCTGTTGGCGGCCTGGCGGCCGCCGGAGATGATCATCTGGCTCAACCTGCTGGCTTTCGGCGGGCTGGAGGCGGTGTTCCTGTGGCCGCTGGTGCTGGGCCTGTACTGGGAACGCGCCAATGCTCAGGGAGCGCTTAGCTCAATGGTGTCGGGTGCGGTATGCTATACGCTATTGGCCAGCTTCAACCTGCAGCCGGCGGGGCTGCACCCTATCGTGCCTTCGCTGTTGCTCAGCCTGTTGGCGTTTTATCTCGGTAACGTCGTCGGCGAAAAGCGCCGGACGGCGTCATCATTACCCTCTTGAAGAGAATTGCTATGCCTTGGATCCAACTCAAACTGAACACCACCGGCAGCCAGGCGGAAGACCTGAGCGACGCGCTGGTGGAAAGCGGCGCCGTGTCGGTGACCTTCCAGGACACCCACGACAACCCGGTGTTCGAACCTTTGCCGGGTGAAACCCTGCTGTGGGGCGATACCGACGTGATCGGCCTGTACGACGCGGAAACCGATATGGCCGAGGTGGTGGCGATGCTGGAACAGCACCCGCTGCTGGGCGCCGGTTTCCGCCACAAGATAGAGCAGCTGGAAGATAAGGACTGGGAGCGCGAATGGATGGATAACTTCCACCCGATGCGCTTCGGCGAGCGTTTGTGGATCTGCCCGAGCTGGCGCGACGTGCCGGATCCCGATGCGGTCAACGTGATGCTCGATCCGGGCCTGGCGTTCGGCACCGGCACCCACCCGACCACCGCGCTGTGCCTGCAGTGGCTGGACGGCCTCGATTTGGCCGGCAAAACCGTTATCGACTTCGGTTGCGGTTCCGGCATCCTGGCAATCGCCGCGCTGAAGCTGGGTGCAGCGCGCGCTATCGGCATCGACATCGATCCCCAGGCCATTCAGGCCAGCCGCGACAACGCGCAGCGTAACGGCGTTTCAGAGCGTCTGGAGCTGTATCTGCCGAAAGACCAGCCGGCGGACCTGCTGGCGGACGTGGTGGTCGCCAACATCCTCGCCGGCCCGCTGCGCGAGCTGGCGCCGCTGATCGGTTGCCTGCCGAAGGCCGGCGGCCATCTGGGGCTGTCCGGCGTGCTGGCCAGCCAGGCGAGCAGCGTTGCGCAAGCCTACGAAGAGAAGTTCACGCTCGACCCGGTCGCCGAGCGTGAAGAGTGGTGCCGCATCACCGGCCGCCGCAAGTAAGCGTCACGGTCTATTGCTCCCTCATCCACCGGCCCTGCGCCGGTGGATTTTTTTTGCCTGGCGATCGGCCCGCGGGCGAGACAAAATTTTATGCAATTTTTCGCCGTTCAACGACGGATCGCCCTGACAATGCGCCTTCCAGGCAGGCTATCCCGGCAAAAAACGCGGGTGAATGCAGATAATATTCTGCGCAAAGGCGAATATTTTACCGCACACAAAATAAGCACTTTTCGTCAACTCATTGTAAAATATATACAATATTTTTATGAATCACTGCGCAGCGCATTTTTTGCCCTAATATCGCGCCAATTGGTTAAAGTTTGGCCTTTCATCTCGGCGCAAAAATGCGTAATATACGCGCCCTTGCGGACACAGTATGGTCACTCTTTGTCTATGCGCATTGGACACCACCAGCTTACTAATTGCCTGATTGCGGCCCCGATGGCCGGTATTACAGATCGCCCGTTCAGAACCCTCTGTCATGCAATGGGTGCTGGGATGGCTGTATCCGAGATGCTCTCCTCCAACCCGGAGGTGTGGCGGACGGATAAGTCGCGTCTGCGTATGGTGCATAGCGATGAACCAGGGATCCGCTCCGTGCAGATTGCCGGATGCGATCCTGATGATATGGCCGCCGCCGCGCGTATCAACGTGGCCAGCGGCGCGCAGATCATCGACATCAATATGGGATGCCCGGCCAAAAAAGTGAACCGGAAGCTTGCCGGGTCCGCCTTGTTGCAGTACCCGGATCTGGTTAAACGGATCCTCCACGCGGTGGTTGACGCGGTGGATGTGCCGGTAACGCTGAAGATTCGCACCGGCTGGGCGCCAGAGCATCGTAACTGTGTAGAGATTGCCCAACTGGCCGAAGACTGTGGTATTCAGGCCCTGACGATTCACGGCCGAACCCGCGCCTGTCTGTTTAACGGCGACGCGGAATACGACAGCATTCGGGCAGTTAAGCAGAGTGTTTCCATTCCGATTATCGCGAATGGGGATATTACTGACCCGCATAAAGCCAGAGCAGTGCTCGACTACACCGGGGCCGATGCCCTGATGATAGGCCGCGCTGCTCAGGGGAGACCCTGGATCTTCCGGGAAATCCAGCATTATCTGGACACTGGGGAGTTGCTGCCGCCGCTGCCGCTTGGCGAGGTGAAGCGCTTGTTGATTGGGCACATTCGGGAATTGCACGGCTTCTATGGCCAAGGCAAGGGATTCCGGATTGCTCGTAAGCACGTGTCCTGGTATCTCCAGGAACACGCTCCGAATGACCAGTTTCGGCGCACATTCAACGCCATAGAGGATGCCAGCGAACAGCTGGAGGCGTTGGAGGCATATTTCGAAAATCTTAGCGTAAAAAAAGAGCTGACAGAACTATGTTCGAACAACGCGTAAATTCTGACGTACTGACCGTTTCTACCGTTAACTCACAAGATCAGGTGACTCAAAAGCCTCTGCGTGACTCGGTTAAACAAGCACTGAAGAACTATTTTGCTCAACTGAACGGTCAAGACGTAAATGACCTGTATGAGCTGGTACTGGCTGAAGTTGAACAGCCACTGTTGGACATGGTGATGCAATACACCCGTGGCAACCAGACCCGCGCAGCCCTGATGATGGGCATCAACCGCGGCACGCTGCGCAAGAAGCTGAAAAAATACGGCATGAACTGATACTAGTCAGTTAACGTGTTGAAAAGGCGCTTTATCTCATTTGATAAGCGCCTTTTTCTTTTGGGGCGCCCCCGGTTTGCGGGCAATAAAAAAGGCCGCAGCGCGGCCCTTGTGGCAAAGCGGCGACCTTATTCGGTCACTTTGTTCTTGAGGCTTTCCGCCCCTTGCTTGGTCTTGTCCCAAGCCTTCTCTGAACCTTGCTTGGTGGAGTGCCAGGCCTTTTGCGAGCCTTCGCTCACTTTGCTGCCGACGCTGTCGCTCTTGCCTTCGGCGGCGTGCTTGGCTTTCAGCTTCAGCTCTTCACCCTTGTCCTGAGACTGGTGCAGCTTTTCTTTGGCGGTATCCGCTCCTTTGTGCGCTTCGGCAACGACCTCGTTGCTGGCGTGAGCGGCGGTGTCGGTCGCGGTCTCAGCGGCGAACACCGGGGAAGCGAGCAGCAGTGCAGACAAGGCAATGATTGATTTCTTCATAAGTCCCTCTTTTCTCAGATACGTGCCATTCGTCATGAAATAAGATGGCACACAATCCCGTTAAAGAAACCTAAGAATAGTACGAAAACCAAAAATACCAACATAAAATATCAACACTCACATCTTTATTAACTTTTCATGCCATCTACGTTCAACAATGGCGAAATGGCACGAAAAAGTTAAATTTTATCTGTCACAAAACTATAATTTTTACGTTTTTTACCTCGTAATAATCAGTAATGACAGGGATGGATTCTATGGTTGCCGTCATCATCATAGGCGTTTTTATCGTCAGCTTCCTTTACGCACACTCCCGCGGCAAGGAGAAACAAAAGCTTACCCGCCAACTGTTCGATCACTCCACCTTTATGGGGCCGATCAATATGTTTATGACCGGTTTCTCCCGTTTGCCCGCCAGGCAGCCCTATTTCGACGAAAAAGTTTTCCCGGAGCTGCAGACGCTGACCGACAACTGGCAGGTGATCCGCGAGGAAGCGGTGCGCTTGCAGCATCACATCAAAAAGGCGCAGTCGCACAACGATGCGGGGTTCAACACCTTCTTCAAACGCGGCTGGAAACGTTTCTATCTGAAGTGGTACAGCGACAGCCACCCTTCGGCGCAGACGCTGTGCCCAAAAACCGTCGAGCTGCTCAACCGCATCCCGTCGGTCAAGGCCGCGATGTTCGCCGAGCTGCCGCCCGGCAGCCATTTGGGTAAACACCGCGATCCTTACGCCGGCTCGGTGCGCTATCACCTGGGGTTGATGACGCCCAACGACGATCGCTGCTTCATCGAGGTGGACGGCGAGCAGCACAGCTGGCGCGACGGCGAGGCGGTGATCTTCGACGAAACCTACGTGCACTGGGCGCAGAACGCCACCGATCAGACGCGCATCATTCTGTTTTGCGACGTCGAGCGGCCGATGAAATGGCGCTGGGCGCAGGCGGTCAACCACTGGGTCGGCGCCACGCTGATGTCGGCGGCCAGCTCGCCAAACGACGATCAGGACCGCACCGGCGGCATCAACCGCATCTTCAAATACGTCAACGCGGTGCGCGATGCCGGCCAGCGCCTGAAGGCGCGCAACCGCCGCGGTTACTACCTGCTGAAATGGCTGGTGATCGCTGCGATTTTCGCCGCGATTATCATTCCCAGCCTATAAAACGCGCCAATCTTCAACTCGGGGGCAACGCGAATGAGAATATTCGCATGCCCCTCTTCCGCCACACCCCGTACCCTGTGTTAACATACACGTTCCTAGAGCCGCCTCCGCTGGCCAACAGCTATCCCTCCGAAGCCTGATAGCAGCGCAAACCGCCCTTCGAATGTAAATGTTTAGTCAATTATGGAATTCCGACTAAACCCTGGCCGTACTTGGGTGTCTGAGTAGTCGTATCGCTATCGAGTGGATCCTTTATGCGTTACAGGTTGCTACCCCCTAACGCATAAACGAGCTGCTATGAAACGCCAAAAGAGATTTCAACTTTCCTTGCTGCACCCGCGCTACTGGCTGACCTGGTTCGGCCTGGCCCTGCTGTTCCTGCTGGTACAGCTCCCTTACCCGTTGCTCAATCGGCTGGGGGTGTGGATGGGGCGCACCTCGATGCGTTTTCTTAAGCGTCGCGTCACCATTACCCGCCGCAACCTCGAACTGTGCTTCCCCGAGATGGACGAAGCGCAGCGTGAGCGCAAAGTGGTGGGCAACTTCGAATCGCTCGGCATGGGCCTGCTGGAAACCGGCATGGCCTGGTTCTGGTCGGATAAACGCGTCAAGCGCTGGTTCAACGTCTCCGGCATCAACCACCTCAAAATGGCGCAGCGCGACGATCGCGGCGTGCTGGTGATCGGCGTGCACTTTATGTCGCTGGAGCTGGGCGGCCGGGCGATGGGCCTGTGCCAGCCGATGATGGCGATGTACCGCCCGCACAACAACAAGGCGATGGAGTGGGCGCAGACCAAGGGTCGCATGCGCTCCAACAAGGCGATGATCGATCGCAAGGATCTGCGCGGCATGGTGCACGCGCTCAAGCGCGGCGAGGCGGTATGGTTCGCGCCGGATCAGGACTACGGCCCGCGCGGCAGCGTATTCGCGCCGCTGTTCGCCGTCGATCAGGCCGCCACCACCAGCGGCACCTTCATGCTGGCACGCATGGCCAACCCGGCATTGGTGCCGGTGGTGCTGATCCGCCGCGAAGGCGGCCGCGGCTACGACCTGCTGATTCAACCGGCCCTGGAAGACTACCCGCTCAGCGACGAACAGGCGGCGGCGGCTTACATGAACAAAGTGATCGAGAAAGAGATCATGCGGGCGCCGGAGCAATACATGTGGCTGCACCGCCGCTTCAAAACCCGACCGGCCGGCGCGCCCTCGCTGTACTGAGCCTCTTTTTTCTTTCCAGCCCGGCCAACGCCGGGCTTTTTTGTGCGCCACGTTTAAAAAGCGGCGGCTCGACACTCTACTTTCCTGTAATCTCCTTTTTTACCCGCACAGGAAAGGAAATGATGAAAGCTCAAGTTCGCATTGCTCTGGTCGGTGATTACAACCCGCAAGCCGTGGCCCATCAGGCCATCCCCGTGGCGCTCCAGCTCACCGCCGCCCATCTCGACATCGACGTGCAGCCCCAATGGCTACCGACAGAAACCCTGACCTCCCCCGACGTGCTGCAAAATTTCGACGCCATCTGGGTGGTGCCGGGCAGCCCGTATCGTTACGACGACGGCGCCTTTATGGCGATCCGCCATGCGCGGGAAAACGACGTGCCGTTCCTCGGCTCCTGCGGCGGTTTTCAATACGCCATCGTCGAGTACGCCCGCAACGTGATGGGCTGGCACGACGCCGGCCATGCGGAAACCGACAGCGGCGGCCGATTGGTGATCGCCCCGCTGAGCTGCTCGCTGGTGGAAAAAACCGGCGACATCGTTTTTCAGCCTGACACCCGCGTCGCGCAGGCCTACGGCAGCCTGAACACCCATGAAGGCTACCACTGCAACTTCGGCGTGAATCCGGAGTTCGTCGCCGATCTTGAGCGCTTCCCGCTGATCGTCAGCGGCCACGACACCGAAGGCGACGTGCGCGCCATCGAACTGCCGGGCCGGCGTTTTTACGTCGCCACGCTGTTCCAGTCGGAACGCGCCGCGCTGCGCGGCGAGCTTTCACCGCTGGTGGTGGAACTCGTCAAAACCGCCGCCAACGGGTAAAAAAAAGCCCTCTTGCGAGGGCTTTCTCATCGGATACATCCCGCCGGCTTACGCCTGTCCGAGCTCGCGCAACGCCAGATTGAAGTGTTGCCCCAGCTCACGCCGATGAACCGGATGCTCCATCATCGACACATGGTCGCCGTTGACCTGGCTGACGCGGACGGTCGCCGGCGGCAGCAGCTTATCCCATCCCAACGCGGAAGCGTCTTCGCGGCAATATCCCGCCTGCTTGATCCTCTGCCAATACGCCTGGAACTGTGCGTTCTGCGAATTGACGGAAACCTGCTCCTGCTTCGCCTTGAACAGATGGATTTTCAGCGATGCGGGCTGCACCAGGGTCGCTTCCACCAGTTTGGCGTAGTGGTGCCGCTGCTGCCAGAGCGCCGCCTCGTCGGCCACTTCCTCACGCTGAGTCTTGATCCCGGCGCGTTGCACGGCCGCGATCGCCTCCGGCAACGGCAGCTCGGCCAACTGCTGACAGAACTGCGGATCCGGCCTTTCCTGCGTTGACTCCACCCAGTTCAGCAACAGTTGGACCGGGCTGTGCATCGCCTCCACCGGCCGCAACGTGTCGATCAACCCCAGGAAGGCGACCGCTTCCCCGGCCGATTGCAGCTGCTCGGCGATGGCATAGGCCAACACCCCACCGGAAGAGTACCCCGCCAGATGGTATGGCCCCTGCGGCTGCACCTCGCGAATCAACGCCACGGCGCTGGCGGCCATATCGGACATGGTAGCCGGCTTCTCCTCCACCGCCGGCCACGGCACGGCGTAGACCGGGAAGGTCTCGTCGATCTCCTTGGCCAATTCAAACACGTAGGAGTGGTCGCCAAAGCCGGTCGGAACGAAGAACAGCGGCGGCCGGCTGCCGCTGCTGCGAGCCGGCACCGCTTTGCGCAGCGGAGCCTCTGCGTTGCGACGATCTATCCGCTCGGCCAGCTCGGTCAATATCGGATGGTTGAAGATCGCCTGTACCGGCAAGGTGATGCCTTGCTGACGCAGCTGGCTGGAAAGACGTACCGCCAGCAGCGAATGGCCACCGAGCTCGAAGAAATTGTCGTGGCGCCCTATCTGGCCAATCTCGAGCAGCTCACACCATACCCGCGCCAGCGTCGTTTCGGTCTCCCCCTGAGGCGCCGCATACTCCCGAATGCCGACTGCCGCGCGCTCCGGCTCCGGCAAGGCGCGCCGATCCAGCTTGCCGTTGGCGGTCAACGGCAGCGCATCCAGCCAGACATAAGCCGACGGCACCATGTACTCCGGCAAACGTTCGCTCAGATAGGCCCGTAGCTGTCCCTGCAACGCGCTGCGGTCAACGTCGGCCGTCGGTACGATCCAGGCGACCAGGCGCGGATGATGTTCCGTCGAACAAACCTGCACCACCGCTTCCCGCACCCACGGGCTCGCCGCCAGCTGCACCTCAATCTCGCCCGGTTCGATGCGGAACCCGCGCAGCTTGATCTGCTGATCGCATCGCCCCTGGTATTCAAGACTGCCGTCCGGTAAATAACGCGCCAGATCGCCGGTGCGATACATGCGGCCGCCGCCGACCGGATTGAACGGATCGCTCAGGAAGCGCTGTGCCGTCAGTTCCGGTCGGTTCAGGTAGCCCAACGCCACCCCCACGCCGCCGATGTGCAATTCCCCCACCGCCCCCATCGGCACCGGGCGCCCGCGGGCGTCCAGCAAGTAAGCGCGGGTATTGCCGATCGGTTTCCCAATCGGCAAGCGCGCCTCCCCTTCAGCCCGCTCGATACGTGCCGTTGTCGCAAAGGTGGTGGTCTCCGTCGGCCCATAGGCATGGATCAGGTGCACCGGCCCCCGCTCTTGCAACAACCGCGCATAAGCGCCCGGATCCTCTTTCTCCCCTCCACTAATCAGATATTTCAACTGCGCCAGTGCGCCGCTGATGCTGTGCACATACTGATTGAACAGCGCAGTGGTCAAGAACAGCGTGGTGATGCGATGGCGTTGCAGTTCGGCCGCCAGACGCTCGGCCTCCATCATCACCTCCGGCGCGATCACCACCAGCGCACCGCCATTCAACAGGGCGGCCCAAACCTCCATCGTGCTGGCATCAAATGCCGGATTGGCGGCAAAGGCAATGCGGTCGTCGGCGTCAAAAGCGGCGTAGCGGTTGTTGCGCACCAGACGCGTGATCCCCTGGTGCGGCGTCATGACGCCTTTCGGCGTACCGGTCGAGCCGGAGGTATACATGATGTAGGCCGTCGCGCCGCTCGACACGCGCAACGCCGGGTTACCGTTATGATCTTCAGCTTCGCGATCCTCGACCGTCAGCTGCGGGATCTCCTCGTCGCCGATGGCGTCCGTCAGCATCAGGCAGGCGCCGCTGTCATCGGCGATCCACGCCTGACGCGCGGCCGGCAGTTGCGGATCGATGGGCACATACGCCGCCCCGGCCTTGATTACCGCCAATTGGGCGCAGACCAGTTCGATGCTGCGCGCCAGCCGCACCGCGACCCGGTCGCCCGGTTGTACGCCGCGCTCAATCAGCCGATGCGCCAACCGGTTGGCGCGCGCATTCAACTGTGCGTAGCTGAGCCGTTGCGCATCCTGGATCAAAGCGATGGCCTGCGGCGTCAGCCGCGCCTGCTGTTCAAACAGTTCGTGCACGCAGGTATCCGCCGGGTAAGCTTCCGCCGTATGATTCCAGCGGCACAGCTGCAGCGCATACTCTTCATCCGGCATCACCTCCAGTTCACAGACCGGTGCCTGAGGCGCCTGCTCCAATGCCTGCGCCAATGCGCTCAACGCCAGCGCCATATAGCCACACACGCGCTGCGCTTCAATCGGCTGCCTGACCTGCGCCGTCAGGCCCAGCGAATCACCGCCGTCCTCGACCGACAGCACGAACGGATAGTTGGTGCGTTCCTGGCTATCGAGCAGCGTCACGCCGGTCGGCAATGCGGTGTCCTCGCCGCTGTTATGCCGGTAGTTCAGCAAGGCACTGAACAGCGGCGTGCCCGCGGCGACGCCGCTGCAGCGCTGCGCCAACGCCAGCGGCGCATGCTCATGGGCCAACAGCCCGCTCAGCCGGATGTGCGCCTGCAACACCGCCGATTCCGCGCCGACCTCGTTGACATCCAGCCGCAGCGGCAACGTATTGATAAACAATCCGAGCGCCCGTTCCGCCCCGTCTCCGGCCTGCATGCGGCCCAACAATACGGTGCCGAATACCACCTCATCGCGGCCGGTAGCGCGCGCCAACACCTGCGCCCAGGCCAGGTGGCACAGGCTGGCCAGGCTGACGCCCAGCCGCCGCGCCTGCCGCCGCAGCTGTTGGTTGAGCGCATGCGGTAAAGCCAGGTGCGCCGTCGAGATATCCCGCCCTTCGCCATGCACGTCGCTCAGGCCGAACGGCAGCGACGGTTCATCGATATCCGCCAGCATAGTGCGGAAGAACCGTTCGTGTTCTGCCTTGCTGACGCCGAGCCTTGCCTGCGCCACCGCGTTGCGGAACGGCGGTGCCTTGGCCAGTTCGTCCCCGCGCCCGGCCAGGATCAGGTTGATCTCCTCCTGCATCACCGCCAGGGTCGAGTGGTCGCCGATCAGGTGATGCCATTGCTGGAGCACGCACCAACTGCCTTCTTCCCCCTGTGCGGCGACAAAGCTCAGCAACGGTGCGCGCGTCAGATCAGGCCGCACGCGGCGCGGATCAAACAACGCCGTCAGCCGCGAACCGATCTCGCCCTCTGCCGGATTGAGCCGCAGTTCTCGCAGCGACAACTCGGCCTTGCGCCACACCACCTGCACCGGTGATGACACGCCCTGCGTGATGAACGCAGTACGCAGAATGTCATGGCGATCGATCACCTGCTGCATCGCCGCCAGCCAGGCGTCCAGGCGCGCACGGCTGTCGAAACGCAGCACCGCGGACAGCTGGTACGGGTCGCCCCGTTCCGCCAGCAGATGGTGGAACAAAATCCCCTCCTGCAGCGGCGACAAGGCGTAGATGTCCTGTACGTTGGCCACGCCGCCCGGCACCTGCGCCACCACCGCGTCGATCTCCGGCTGGCTCAGCGTCGCCAGCGGCAACATCTCCGGCGTAATGGCTACGCAGCCCGGTAGGATACCGTTGGCCGGCACGCTCACTTCCTGCTGCGTGACCAACGTCTGCGCCAGCGTTGACAGCGTCGGCGCGGTGAACAGCGTTTGCACCCCGGCGCTCAGTCCGACACGGCGCAGCTGCGCCATCAACTTCACCGCCAGCAGCGAGTGGCCGCCCAATTCGAAGAAGTTATCGTGGCGCCCAACCCGCTCAATGCCCAGCAGCTCGCGCCAGATCCCCGCCAGCAGCGTTTCCAGTTCGCCTTCAGGTTCGGCGTAAACCTCACGCACGTAGGCGTCCTCCTGCGGCTCAGGCAGCGCGCGCCGATCCAGCTTGCCGTTCGGCGTCAGCGGTAGCGTATCCAGCGCCACACAGGCCGCCGGCAGCATAAACTCCGGCAACATCCCCGCCAGATACTGTCGCAGCGTCACCGCCAACGTCTGGCGATCCGCGTCAGCCTCCGGCACCACCCAGGCTACCAGTCGCTTATTGTCCGCTTCGCCGAGGACATCCACCACCGCTTCGCGCACCGCCGGATGACCGGCCACTCGCGCCTCGATCTCACCGCATTCGATGCGGAAGCCGCGAATTTTCACCTGCCGATCGTTGCGTCCCAGGTAGTCGATATTGCCGTCCGCCAGATAGCGCGCCAGATCGCCGGTGCGATACATCCGTTCGCCTGGGTTAAACGGATCCGCCAGGAATCGCTCTGCCGTTAACTCTGCGCGGTTGAGATAACCCAGCGCCACCCCGGGGCCGGCGATGTAGATCTCGCCGGTCGCGCCGAGCGGCACCGGTTGCCCGTGCTCATCCAGCAGATAAATCCGGGTATTGCCGATCGGCCGCCCGATAGGCAAACGCTGCCAGGGATCCACTCGCTCGATCGTGGCCGTCGTGGCGAACACCGTACACTCGGTCGGCCCATAAGCGTTGATCAGCCGTACCGGCCCAGCCTCTTTCAGCATGCGGGCAAAGGCGTGCGGATCCGCCGCTTCACCGCCGCTCAGCAGATATTTCAACTGCGCCAGCGTCGCGGCGATGCTATGGGCATATTGGTTAAACAACGAGGTGGTCAGGAACAAGACGTTAATCCCTTGCCGCACCAGCGCCGCCGCCAACGCCTCGGCTTCCGTCAACACTTCCGGCGCAATGATCGCCAGACTGGCGCCATTCAACAGGGCTCCCCACATTTCCAGCGTGCTGGCGTCAAACGCCGGATTGGCAGCGAAAGCGAAGCGATCGCCGCGTTCAAACGACGCAAAACGATTGTTGATCGCCAGCCGGAGGATGCCTTGGTGCGTCACCATGACGCCTTTAGGCGTACCGGTCGAGCCCGAGGTATACATGATGTAGGCCGGCGCGTTGCCGGCGCGAGGCACCGCCGGATCGTGGGTCGGATTCTGCCGCAGCCGATCGACACGCAGGCAGGCGATCTCGCCGGCTATCTCGCGGTCGAGATCGCGATCGCACAGGATCAACGACGCCCCGCTGTCGCCGATGATCCACGCCTGCCGCGCAACGGGCAGGTGCGGATCGAGCGGCACATAAGCGGCCCCCGCCTTGAGGATCGCCAGTTGGGCGATGACCAGAGAAACGCTGCGTTCAAGCGACGTAGCCACGCGATCGCCCGGGCGCACGCCCTGTGCGATGAGTTGGTGCGCCAGTGGGTTGGCGTGGGCGTTCAATTGGGCGTAGCTCAGGCTGTCCCGATCGTTCACCACCGCAACGGCGTCCGGCGTGCGCTGCGCCCACTGTTCAAACAGGACGTGGGCACTGCTCTGCGCCGGATAAACTTCCGCGGTTCGGTTCCAGCCGTACAACAACAGTTCGCGCTCGGCAGCCGGCAGCAGATCGAGATGCGACGCAGGCTGCGTAGCATTTGTCGCCATCGCCCGCAGCACCTGCACCAGGTAAACGCCGTAACGCTCGGCGGTAGTGCGGTCGAACAGCGCCGTGGCGAAGTTCAGCGTCCCGCTGATTTGCTCGTCGCGCTCCGCCAGATCGAGCGTCAAATCATACTTGGCGATCTGATAGCCCAACTCGGCACTCTCGGCCTGCAGCCCAGGCAGCGAGATATCGCGCACCGAGCCGTCCTGCCAGGCCAGCATCACCTGGAACAGCGGGGTATAACCCAGGTGGCGCGGCGGATTGACCAGCTCCACCACCTGCTCGAACGGCAGATCGCGATTTTCCCGAGCCGCCAGCACCGTGTGGCGGATCCGCGCGATCAGCGTCGGCAGATCCGGATCGTCGCGAAGATCGATGCGCAACGCCAGCGTGCTGACGAAGAAGCCGACCAGCGATTCGGTTTCCAGCCGGCCACGGTTGGCCTCCGGCGTGCCGATCACCAGCTCCTGCTGCCCGGCCATGCGCGCCAGCACCAGGCTCCAGGCCGCCAGCACCGTCATGAACAGCGTGCCGCCATGCTGCCGGCTGAACTGCCGCAGCGCCTGCGTCAGTTCGGCGTCGATCGCGATCGGCACCTCCCCGCCGCTGAAAGACTGCACCGTCGGACGCGGCCGGTCGGTCGGCAGCGTCAGCAGCGCCGGCGCATCGCTCAGCGTTTCGCGCCAGTATTGCGCCTGCGCCGCCAGCCGCTCCGGCGTCAGATAGCGACGCTGCCAGGCGGCGTAATCCGGGTATTGCAGCGGCAGCGGCGGCAGCGGAGCGGCATCGCCGCGACGCAAAGCGCCGTACAACGCCCCCAGTTCACGCAGCAGAATGCCGGTCGACCAACCGTCGGAAATGATGTGATGACAGGTGAGCAGGAACAGGTGCTCCTCATCCGCCAGGCGGATCAGCGCGGCGCGCACCAGCGGCCCCTGCGTCAAATCGAAAGGCGCCTCCGTCAGGCGCTGCGCCAGTTGCCGCGCCTGGCTCTGAGCATCCTGCCGCCCACGCAGATCGTGAACCGTCAACGGCAGCGCGTCTGCCGGCAGAATGTGCGCCTGCGGCTGCCCCTCGACGGTGACAAACCGGCTGCGCAACGCTTCGTGGCGGGCATAGAGCGCATCCAGGCTCTGCCGCCAGGCGGGCAGATCCAGCTCGCCGCGCAGGCTCAGCGCCAGGGGAATATGGTAAGTTTCACTCAGGCCTTCCAACTGCGTCAGGAACCACAAACGCTGCTGGGCAAACGACAGCGGCAACGCGGCGCCGCGTGGCATAGCCTCGATCGGCGGCAGCGCCTCATCGGTTCTTCGCAGTTGCTGCGCCAACGCCAGCAGCGTCGGGTTGGCGAACAGGGTCTGCAACGGCAGCTGCCATTCCACCTGCTGCAGACGGTTGATCAGACGTACCGCCAGCAGCGAGTGCCCTCCTAGTTCGAAGAAGTTATCGTGGCGGCCCACCCGCTCCACGTTCAGCAGCTCGCGCCAGATCGCCGCCAGCAGCGTTTCGTGTTCACCCTGCGGCGCTTCATACGCCGCCTGGCTCTGCGCCCCCTGCGGCTCCGGCAACGCCCGCCGATCCAGTTTGCCGTTCGGCGACAGCGGCAACGCCGCCACCATCACCCAGGCCGACGGCACCATATAGTCCGGCAGCGCCGCGCTCACATGCTGCCGCAGCGCGCCCGCCAGCGTCTCTTCCGCCACGCCTGCGGCCGGCACCACCCACGCCACCAGCCGTTTGTCGTCGCCCACCGCTCGCGCATCCACCACCGCTTCGCGCACCGCCGGGTGCGTCGCCAGCGCCGCCTCTATCTCGCCGCATTCGATGCGGAAGCCGCGGATTTTTACCTGCTGATCGTTGCGCCCCAGGTACTCGATGTCGCCGTTCGCCAGATAACGCGCCACGTCGCCGGTGCGGTACATCCGCCCGCCCGGCGCGAACGGATCGCTCAAGAAGCGCTCCGCCGTCAGTTCAGGCCGGTTCAGGTAGCCCCGCGCCACCTGCACCCCGCCGATATACAGCTCGCCCACCGCCCCCAGCGGCACCGGCTGCCCGCGCTCGTCCAGCAGGTAGATACGCGTGTTGGCGATCGGCCGCCCGATCGGTACCGACACCCGCTCCGCCTCCCGCGAACAGTGCCAGGCGGTCACGTCCACCGCCGCCTCCGTCGGCCCATACAGGTTATGCAACTCCGCCTGCGGCAGCCGGCGGTAAAACTCCGCCACCAGCGCCGCCGGCAGCGCTTCCCCGCTGCACATCACCCGCACCACCTGCCCGCAGCGCGTCGCCGCCTGCCCGTCCGCCAGGAAGCTTTGCAGCATCGACGGCACGAAGTGCAGCGTGGTGACGCCGTACTGTTTGATCGCGCGGCTCAGGTAATCCGGATCCTTGTGCCCTTCCGGCTTCGCCATCACCAGACGCGCGCCGACCATCAGCGGCCAGAAGAACTCCCATACCGAGACGTCGAAGCCGAACGGCGTTTTTTGCAGCACCGTGTCCGCCGCCGTCAGGCCGTAGGCCTCCTGCATCCACACCAGCCGGTTGACCACCCCGCGGTGTTCGTTCATCGCGCCCTTCGGTTTACCGGTCGAGCCCGAGGTGTAAATCACGTACGCCAGGTGCGACGCCTGCGCGCGCGGTGCCGGGTTCTCGGCGCTCAGCGTCTCCGGCAACGCCGCCTCCAGCGCCAGCTGCGGCGTCGCAGGCTCGCCCAGCGCCGCCCGGCCGGCGGCGTCCGCCAGCAGCAGCACCGGGTCGGCATCCTGCAGGATGTACTGCAGGCGTTCGCCCGGATAGGCCGGATCGAGCGGCACATAGGCGCCGCCGGCCTTGAGGATACCGAACAGCGCCGTCACCATGTTCAGGCCGCGTTCGGCGCACACCGCCACCCGGCTGTCCGGGCCGACGCCGCGCGCTATCAGCGCGTGCGCCAGCCGGTTGGCGCGGGCGTTCAGCTGGGCGTAGCTCAGGCTTTCCGCGCCGCTCACCAGCGCGGTGGCGTGCGGCGTGCGGCGCACCTGCTGCTCGAACAGCGCCGCCAGCGTCTGATCCAGCGGGTAATCACGCTCGGTGCGGTTCCAGCCATGCAGCAGCAGTTCACGTTCCGCCTCCGGCACCACCGCCAGTGAACACACCGGCGTCTCCGGCGCCTGCTCCAGCGCTTGCGCCAGTGAGCTCAGCGCCTGCACCATATAGTCACACACCCGCTGGGCATCGACCGTCTCGGTCACCTGCACCGTCACGCCCAGCGAATCGCCGCCGTCCTCCACCGATAACACGAACGGATAGTTGGTGCGCTCTTCGGCGCTCAGCAAGCTGACACCTTCCGGCAACGCCACTGCTTCGCCGTTGTTGTGGCGATAGTT
The DNA here is from genome assembly GCF_057808395.1 of Serratia sp. TSO36. Lineage (NCBI taxonomy): Bacteria > Pseudomonadati > Pseudomonadota > Gammaproteobacteria > Enterobacterales > Yersiniaceae > Serratia > Serratia sp. TSO36. The sequence goes on from NZ_JBJZOU010000024.1 coordinate 386,867, forward strand.
GAGCAAGGCGCTGAACAGCGGCGCCCCAGGGCTGACGCCGCTGCAGCGCTGCGCCAATGCCAGCGGCGCATGTTCATGCGCCAGCAGCCCGCTCAGCCGCACGTGCGCCTCTCTTGCCGCCGTCTCCACGCCTCGTCGATCGATGTCCAGACGCAGCGGCAACGTGTTGATAAACAACCCCAATGCCCGTTCCGCGCCTTCTCCGCCCTGCAGACGCCCCAGCAATACGGTGCCGAACACGACCGCGTCTCGCCCGCTGACGCTCGCCAGCACCTGCGCCCAGGCCAGGTGACACAGGCTGGCCAGGCTGACGCCCAGCCGCCGCGCCTGTTGCCGCAACCGCAGGTTTAGCGCCGAAGAGAGCGCCTGGTAGCGGCAGGCGATTTGCCGCCCTTCGCCGTGCACGTCGCTCAGGCCGAACGGCAGCACCGGCTCGCGGATATCCGCCAGCATGTCGCGGAAGAAGCTTTCGTGCTCCGCCTCGCTGAGAGCCAGGCGCGCCTGCGCCACCGCATTGCGGAACGGCTGGGCAACGCCCAGCTGTGCCCCACGGCCGGCGAGGATCTCGCCGATCTCTTGCTCCATGAAGGCCAGCGTGGAGTGATCGCCAATCAGATGATGCCACTGCTGCAAGGCGCACCAGCTGCCGTCCTCCTCCTGCGTGACGGTAAAGTTGAGCAGCGGCGCGCGGGTCAGATCCTGCCGCTGCTGCAACGGATCAAAGCTGGCCGCCAGCTGTCGCCAAATCGGGCCGTCAGCCGGATCGAAACGCCGCTCGCTCAGCGCCAGCTCAGCCTTGCGCCACACCACCTGCACCGGCGAGGACATGCCCTGCGTGATGAACGCGGTGCGCAGAATGTCATGGCGATCGATCACCTGCTGCATCGCCGCCAGCCAGGCGTCCAGGCGCGCACGGCTGTCGAAACGCAGCACCGCGGACAGCTGGTACGGGTCACCCCGTTCCGCCAGCAGATGGTGGAACAAAATCCCCTCCTGCAGCGGCGACAAGGCGTAGATGTCCTGTACGTTGGCCACGCCGCCCGGCACCTGCGCTACCACCGCGTCGATCTCCGGCTGGCTCAGCGTCGCCAGCGGCAACATCTCCGGCGTAATGGAGGCCCCGCCCGGTAAAATCCGGTTTTCCGGTATGTCGACCTCACCTTGCGCGCTCATCGCCTGCGCCAGCGCCGACAGCGTCGGCGTTGAGAACAGCGTCTGCACGTTCGCTCCCCAACCGGCGCGCCGCAGCTGAGCCATCAACTTCACCGCCAGCAGCGAGTGCCCTCCTAGTTCGAAGAAGTTATCGTGGCGCCCGACCCGCTCCACGTTCAGCAGCTCGCGCCAGATCGCCGCCAGCAGCGTTTCGTGTTCACCCTGCGGCGCTTCGTACGCCGCCTGGCTCTGCGCCCCCTGCGGCTCCGGCAATGCCCGACGATCCAGCTTGCCGTTCGGCGACAGCGGCAACGCCGCCACCACCACCCAGGCCGACGGCACCATATAGTCCGGCAGCGCCGCGCTCACATGCTGCCGCAGCGCGCCCGCCAGCGTTTCTTCCGCCACGTCCGCGGCCGGCACCACCCACGCCACCAGCCGTTTGTCGTCGCCCACCGCCCGTGCATCCACCACCGCTTCGCGCACCGCCGGGTGCGTCGCCAGCGCCGCCTCTATCTCGCCGCATTCGATGCGGAAGCCGCGGATTTTTACCTGCTGATCGTTGCGCCCCAGGTACTCGATGTCGCCGTTCGCCAGATAACGCGCCACGTCGCCGGTGCGGTACATCCGCCCGCCCGGCGCGAACGGATCGCTCAAGAAGCGCTCCGCCGTCAGTTCAGGCCGGTTCAGGTAGCCCCGCGCCACCTGCACCCCGCCGATATACAGCTCGCCCACCGCCCCCAGCGGCACCGGCTGCCCGCGCTCGTCCAGCAGGTAGATGCGCGTGTTGGCGATCGGCCGCCCGATCGGCACCGACGCCCGCTCCGCCTCCCGCGAACAGTGCCAGGCGGTCACGTCCACCGCCGCCTCCGTCGGCCCATACAGGTTATGCAACTCCGCCTGCGGCAGCCGGCGGTAAAACTCCGCCACCAGCGCCGCCGGCAGCGCTTCCCCGCTGCACATCACCCGCACCACCTGGCCGCAGCGCGTCGCCGCCTGCCCGTCCGCCAGGAAGCTTTGCAGCATCGACGGCACGAAGTGCAGCGTGGTGACGCCATACTGTTCGATGGCGCGGCTCAGGTAATCCGGATCCTTGTGCCCTTCCGGCTTCGCCATCACCAGACGCGCGCCGACCATCAGCGGCCAGAAGAACTCCCACACCGAGACGTCGAAGCCGAACGGCGTTTTTTGCAGCACCGTGTCCGCCGCCGTCAGGCCGTAGGCTTCCTGCATCCACACCAGCCGGTTGACCACCCCGCGGTGTTCGTTCATCGCGCCCTTCGGTTTACCGGTCGAGCCCGAGGTGTAAATCACGTACGCCAGGTGCGACGCCTGCGCGCGCGGTGCCGGGTTCTCGGCGCTCAGCGTCTCCGGCAACGCGGCCTCCAGCGCCAGCTGCGGCGTCACGGGTTCGCCCAGCGCCGCCCGGCCGGCGGCGTCCGCCAGCAGCAGCACCGGGTCGGCATCCTGCAGGATGTACTGCAGGCGTTCGCCCGGATAGGCCGGATCGAGCGGCACATAGGCGCCGCCGGCCTTGAGGATACCGAACAGCGCCGTCACCATGTTCAGGCCGCGTTCGGCGCACACCGCCACCCGGCTGTCCGGGCCGACGCCGCGCGCTATCAGCGCGTGCGCCAGCCGGTTGGCGCGGGCGTTCAACTGGGCGTAGCTCAGGCTTTCCGCGCCGCTCACCAGCGCGGTGGCGTGCGGCGTGCGGCGCACCTGCTGCTCGAACAGCGCCGCCAGCGTCTGATCCAGCGGGTAGTCACGCTCGGTGCGGTTCCAGCCATGCAGCAGATGCTCCCGTTCGGCGAGCGGCAACAAATCGATATGGGATACTGACCGTGGGCTATTCAGCGTCATCGCCCGCAGCGCCTGTACCAGGTAAACGCCGTAGCGTTCGGCGGTGGCGCGATCGAACAATGCCGTGGCGAAGTTCAGCGTACCGCTGATGCCTTCGCCGGTATCGGCCAGATCGAGCGTCAGATCAAACTTCGCCGCGCCGTATTCCAGCCCGGCCAGCTCGGCCTGCAGCCCAGGCAGCGGAATATCGCGCACCGAGCCGTCCTGCCAGGCCAGCATCACCTGGAACAGCGGGGTATAGCCCAGATGACGCGGCGGATTGACCAGCTCCACCACCTGCTCGAACGGCAGATCGCGATTTTCCTGCGCCGTCAGCACCGTGTGGCGGATCCGCGCGATCAGCGTCGGCAGATCCGGATCGTCGCGAAGATCGATGCGCAGCGCCAGCGTGCTGACGAAGAAGCCGACCAACGATTCGGTTTCCAGCCGGCCACGGTTGGCCTCCGGCGTGCCGATCACCAGCTCCTGCTGCCCGGCCATGCGCGCCAGCACCAGGCTCCAGGCCGCCAGCACCGTCATGAACAGCGTGCCGCCATGCTGCCGGCTGAATTGCCGCAGTGCCTGCGTCAGCTCGGCGTCGATCGCGATCGGCACCTCCCCGCCGCTGAAAGACTGCACCGTCGGACGCGGCCGGTCAGTCGGCAGCGTCAGCAGCGCCGGCGCACCGATCAGCGTTTCGCGCCAGTATTGCGCCTGCGCCGCCAACCGCTCCGGCGTCAGATAGCGACGCTGCCAGGCGGCATAATCCGGGTATTGCAGCGTCAGCGGCGGCAGCGGATCGGCATCGCCGCGACGCAAAGCGCCGTACAACGCCCCCAGTTCACGCAGCAGAATGCCGGTCGACCAACCGTCGGAAATGATGTGATGACAGGTGAGCAGGAACAGGTGCTCCTCATCCGCCAGGCGGATCAGCGCGGCGCGCACCAGCGGCCCCTGCGTCAAATCGAACGGTTGAGTGGCCGCCTGACGGCACAGCGTGTCGGCTTGCGCGGGGTGACGTCGCAGATCGTGGAACGCAAGCGGCAGCCCGTTTGCCGGCAAAATCTGCACCTGTGGCCGATCTTCCCGGGTGATGAACCGGCTACGCAGCGATTCGTGACGCGCATAGAGCGCATCCAGACTATGTTGCAGCGCCTGCCGGTCCAACCGGCCGTGCAGCCGCAGCGCCAGGGGGATATGGTAGGTTTCGCTCATCCCCTCCAACTGGGTCAGGAACCACAGGCGTTGCTGGGCGAACGACAGGGGCAAATCGCCGTCGCGCGCCACCGGCAGTATCGGCAGCGGTTCCTGAGCCGGCGCAACTTCCAGCGCCTGCGCCAGCACGTGCAGTACCGGGCTGGCGAACAGCGCCTGCAACGGTAACTGCCATCCGGCCTGTTGCACGCGGTTAGCCAAGCGCACCGCCATCAGCGAATGCCCGCCCAGTTCGAAGAAGTGGTCATAGCGACCGACGCGCTCTACGCCCAGCAGCTCGCGCCAGATAGCCGCCAGCAGGTTTTCTGCCTCGCCCTGCGGCGGCGCATAGGCTTCACGCACATAGGCGTCGACCTGCGGCACCGGCAGAGCCCGCTTGTCCAATTTGCCGTTGCCGGTCAGCGGCAACGCCTCCAGCCAAACGTAAGCCACCGGCACCATATAATCCGGCAGCCGCGCCTGCAGATGCTGACGCAGCCCGGTCGCCAGCGTAGCGCGTTCGGCTTCCGGTGCCGGAACCACCCACGCCACCAGTCGCTTGCCCCCGTCGCCATCGTCAATCGCGTCCACGGCTACGCTGCGCACGCGCGGATCGGTACTCAGCTGAGCCTCCACCTCGCCGCATTCGATGCGGAAACCGCGGATTTTTACCTGCTGGTCATTGCGCCCCAGGTATTCGATATCGCCACCCGGCAGATAGCGCGCCAGATCGCCGGTACGATACATGCGCGCACCCGGCGCCCGGTTGAAAGGATCATCGAGAAAACGTTCCGCCGTCAATTCGGGCCGGTTCAGGTAACCCCGCGCCACTCCTTCGCCGCCGACGTACAGTTCGCCGATCGCCCCCATCGGCACCGGTTCGCCGTCGGCGCCCAGCAGATACAAGCGCAAATCCGGGATGCGGCTGCCGATCGGACTGGTGGTGATCGCCGTATCCTGCGCCGACAGCGGCCGATAAGTCACATGCACCGTGGTCTCGGTGATACCGTACATGTTGATCAACCGTGTCTGCCGGTTCTCTGGACGAGCAAACCACGGCGCAAGATCGCAAGGCTTCAGCATTTCGCCACCGAACACGATCTCGCGTAGCTGCTGGCGCGCTTCGCTGTGCGCCTGAGCCTGGATAAAGGCTTTGAAGGCGCTCGGCGTCTGGTTCAATACCGTGATGCCGCTGCGGCAGACGAAATGATAAAAATCCGGCGCCGAGCGGGCGATCGCCTGCGGTACGATGAACAGCTGGCCGCCATACAGCCAGGCGCCCCAGATCTCCCAGACCGAGAAGTCGAAGGCGAATGAGTGGAACAGGCACCACCTGTCGGCGGCGCTGAAGTTGAACCAGGCGTTCGTCGCGCTGAACAACCGCGCGACCTGCCGGTGCTCCACCATCACCCCTTTGGGTTTGCCGGTCGAGCCGGAGGTATAAATCACATATGCCAGGTGCGCCGGGCGCACCCCGACGTCCTGCAGATCGTCGCTTTCTCCCGTCAGTGGCTGTTCCAGCGCCAGCACCGGCACCTCGCAGTCACCCAGCGCTTGTCGGCCGAGCTCATCCGCCAACAGCAGCACCGGCGCTGAGTCCGCCAGGATGTACTGTAGCCGCTCGCCGCTATAGGCGGGATCCAGCGGCACATAGGCGCCGCCGGCTTTGAGGATCCCCAGCAGCCCGACCAGCATCGGCAGCCCGCGCCCGGCACACAGCGCCACCAAGCTGTCCGGCTGCACGCCAAGCTGTACCAGCCGATGGGCCCAGCGGTTCGCCTGGGTATTCAATTCCGCGTAGGTCAGGCTGTCATCGCCATACGTCACCGCGATCGCCTCCGGCGTCCGTTTGACCTGTGCTTCGAACAACCGGTGCAGACAGGCCCTCGGCGAATGTGAAGCGACGGTGTGGTTGAGGCCCTGCAGCAACTGCGCGCGTTCTTCCTCGGAAACCAGACTGAGTTCGCCGACGGTGCGACGATGAGAACCCGCCCTCACCGCGTCGTTGAGCAGCATCAGCAGATGTTGCGTCGCCCGCAACATCTGCTCGTCAGCCACGGAGGCGGCGTCGTAGACCCAACGGAACGCGCCGTCAGCCTTGCAGATTTGCAATACCGCGCGCGAGCCGGAAGCCATGATGGCGGCAACCCCCTCGTCTTCAGGCTGCAACCCCTGCGCCGAGCGCCGGCTGACGATCGATACCGCCGTCGGCCAAGTCTGAGACGCTCGCAGGTCCGCATCGCGCGTCAGCAACGCGGGATGATAATCGGCATGAGCGCGCAGCTGGCTATATTCCTGTTCCAGCGCGGCCAACGCCTGCTGGAAATTGCCGGTGTGATCAACAGAGACCTGCAGCGGCAGCACGCGCGCGCTCAGGTGAGCCCAACGCCCCCAATTCCGATCGTCCGGGGTGATCCACCCCAGCTGAAAATCGGTTTCATTGCACATGCGCGCCAGATAAAGGGTTGCTGCCGCCAGCACCTGCTCGCCGGCAATTTTTTCCATGCGCTGCCAGGCCGTCGCCTGCCAGCGTGCGGGAAGATCCGCCTGGCGGCCAGGCCCCGGCGGGAACGGCGCCGGATAATAACGCGTCAGGCGCGGTTGCCAAAAAGCGGCGCTATCGGCGCTGGCGCCATACGCCGCGCCTAACAGCGAGGCTTCGGCAGCGTTAATCGTCGGCAAGACCGAGCCGACAGACAGGCCGCAGGCCTGCGCCAGCGCATCGCCTGGCTGAGCCGAGCCGTCGGCGCGCAAGAACGGCCCGACGCGCACCACGCCGGGGTTCGCGGCAATCTCCCAGCCGTCGGCCTCGACGTGCAGCAGGGTACCGGGTTCGGCCTGCCGCTCATCGCTCACCGCCTGCAGCGCCGTCACGCCCAACACGCGCTCCGCCAGCAGCATCTTCGCCGCGCATCCCGCGCCATGGCTCAGCGAGCTCACCAGGCGCTGCAGCGCCTCAGCCGGGCGATCCCAACGAATGATGCCGCCGGCAGGCGGTTGCCGACGGTTGGTGTAAAAGCTGCCGCCGGCCTCGGTATCCGCCAGCGCCGCCACTTGCCGATCCAACGTCTCGATCGTCCCCGCCGTTGATGCGTTCAGCGCCCGTAAAACAAACTGGAAACGGCGCTGCAAAACATCCAGATCGCCTAATGAATTTGCATAATCGGCGTCAGAAAAAGTGACGTCCAGCTCATTCGCCTGCTGGTCTTCATACAGCATAATCTGTAGATCGCCGGACGGAATATTCCCGCCATAATACCAACGGGTGCGGCACCCCCAGAAAGGATCGCCGTGGTCGAAAGAAACAATGTTAATTGAAGGGCCAAACCAGGCGGAATCCGTCGCGCCATTGTCACGCCGAATGTCCTCCCCACGATATAATTGATGACGAACCACTTTTGCTATTTCTGCCGCGACCTTTTGGATAAATTCGGCCAGACTCAGCTGGGGTTCAACCTTGATAATCAAAGGGACAACGTTAGAGGTCATACCAATACTGTTTCGTTCTCTCGTTCCGGTCACCGGCATGCTGAAATTAAGATATTCACTGCCGGTCAGGCTGTAGAAACATAATGCTACGGCGGCGGCCAATATATGTGCGCGGTGTACGCCGATATTGTCAGCTTGTTGCTGCAGCTGATCCAATGCCTCTTTTTCCAGCAGCTGCGTGTTGCGGTTCATCGCGGCGTCCGGGGTCAATATGGCTCTACGCGACAAACTCTGCGGCGCAGCGGCAGTATATTCCCGCCAAAAAGCCTGATCGGAAGAAAAGCGTGAGGAGTCGCGGTATTTGATGTCGTTTTCATAAAGCAGAGAGAAATTGCAGTTGGCGAATTCAGGGATGACGCCGCCGGACGCCAGCGCGTTATAGTAAGCCGCGATGCGCCGCATCACTTCCTCGGCACTACGGCCGTCGGTGATCATATGGTGGAAACGCCGATAGAGGACATAGCGCTGCGGAGCGAGCGTAATCACATAAAAACTAAAAGGTTCCTCTCCCGTGGCGCGGCGCGGTAGCGCCGCATCCGCCACCATCCAGCGTCTGGCCGCCTGCAGGGGATCGGGTTCCTTACTGAGATCGAGTGTGAACAGCGGCTCATGTGTGCGTGGCGCGCGGTATTGATAAAGCTCACCGTCTTTTTCCACAAAATGCGCTTGCAGAGCCGGCGTTTCTTCGACGATAGCATCGATGGCTTGCCGCAGCAGCTTAACGTCGAGAGGCCCGTCAACCTGCCCATAGCCCCAGATATTGAACGACAACTCTTTGGAAATATTTTCCCCCAGCCAGAGTTCACGCTGGGCGATAGTCATTTCATGCAGTTCGACTTTCTCCGCCGCGGCCTGAGCACCCGTACGGAGTTCCCCACTCTTCACATCAGTTTGTTTGTTCATAATATTCTCTAGCACGTTTTCATTACGTTAATGAAAGGGACCGTCCGGATTTAGGCAAAGCCTGGCCGTCCGACAGTTCAGGTCAGAATAAAAAAACCGTAGAAAAGTTGGGTCTCCCCCCAACTAAGAAAGGATGAAATGGTTAATCCAGAGGTTCCCCCTGTGCCTTAATTTGTTGAGCTGTGAAGTATAGGAGAGGATATTTTTTTTGGCGAAATGTGCGAAAGGGAATAAATGACCATTTTATTTCCCCGATATTACTCAGGGATGACGAGCGTATTCCGCTTGTATTAATCTGAGATAATTAGAGAGGAACTCATATTCTTTTGTATTATTCACCTCAGTTAATGTGCAGCAATGCTTACGATAAGAGGCTCTCGATATCAATAAGTTATACTTTATTGTTTTTATGATAATAATTTATTATTTAATTAATTCATTAGCATTTAAAATGAACGGCAATTTTGCTCGCGGCGCATCTATCGTTTTTTGTTATAACGATGGGAAAAATTATGCTGAAAAATTTCTTCGTTTTTTCGGGTGCCCATCAACGGCATCGTTCCCAATGCCAGACAACGTAAAACGGAGCGGCAGAGCCCGCCCCGAGAGGTCTTACCACATCAGCCGACCGATCAGCGGCGCGGCCACCACCGTGATAATGCCGGCCAACATCATCACCAGACTCGACACCACGCCCTCCTGCGGCCCCAGTTCATAAGCGCGGGCGGTGCCGGCACCGTGCGACGAGGCGCCAAATCCGGCCCCCTTCGCCAGGCGGCTGCGCACCGCCAGCCGCAGAAACAGAATGTCGCCCACCGCCATGCCGAACACCCCGGTGATCACCACGAACAGCGCCACCAGATCCGGCTGCCCGCCCATCTGTTTGGCGGCCTCCAGCGCGAACGGCGTGGTGATCGAACGCACCGCCAGGCTGCGCTGCACCTCTTCCGGCAGCGTCAGCAGGCGCGCCAGCCACACCGAGCTATACACCGCCACCAGCACCGCCGTCGTTACGCCGGCGGCCAGCGACAGCCAGTGGCGGCGGATGATATGCAGGTTCTCGTACACCGGCACCGCGAAGGCGATGGTCGCCGGCCCCAGCAGCCACAGCAGCCAGTGGGTTTCGCCGATATAGTCCTGATAGGAGATGTGGGTGACCACCAGCAGCAGCACCAGGATCATCGGCGTCAGCACCAGCGGCATCAGCAGTAACGTGCGGCGGCGACGGTACAGTTTCTTGTTGGCGAAGTAAAGCGCCAGCGTCGCCAGAAAGCAGGCCAGGCTGAGGATAAAATCATTCATGACGCTGCTTCCGCCGCTGTAGCCAAATCTCCAGCCGATACACCCTGTCCACCACCAGCCCGGTAGCGCCCAGCGTCAGCATGGTGCTGACCGCGATCACCAGAAAGATCTTCCAGCCCTCGACCATCAGCAGCTGGGCATAGTTGACCACCGCCACCACCGCCGGCACGAAGAACAGCAGCATTTCCGCCAGCAGCCAGCGGGAGCCGGCCTTGACCCAGCTCAGCGGCAGAATGCGCAGCAGGATCAGCGCCAGCAGCATCAGCATGCCGACGATATTGGCGGGGAGCGGCAGGTGGAATTGTTGCACCAGGCGATCGGCGATCAGGAACAGCGCCGCATACAACGCCACCTGAATCGGCACCTGCAAACGGGTCAGCAGGGAGGGGGCAACGCGGCGTAACGCCAGAGACATGAAAGATGACCTCAAACAATAAATTGACGGCCTACAGTATACGCAGCCGGGAAACCACGCCTGAAATGAATTAAAATTATCGACATCATGCCGTCCGGGAATAGTTTCCCGCCGGTAGCGCCCTCAAGGAGGCCCCTAACGTGGATGTCCGCACCCTGCGCTACTTCGTTGAAGTGGTGCGCCAGCAAAGCTTCACCCGCGCCGCGGAAAAACTGTTCGTCACCCAGCCCACCATCAGCAAGATGCTGCGGCATCTGGAAGAGGAGCTGGAATGCACGCTGCTGATCCGCGAAGGCCGCAAGCTGCGCCTGACCGACAGCGGCCAGGCGGTGTATCAGCGCGGCCTGACGATCCTCGACGAATTCCGCCAGTTGGAGGCGGAGCTGGAAGACATCAGCTCGGTGAAAAAAGGCGTGCTGCGGCTGGGCATTCCGCCGATGGTGGGCAGGCAGATCGCCGATCTGATCCGCCGCTTTCGCCAGACCTATCCCGGCATCGAATTGAAAATTTCCGAGCTGGGCGGGCTGTCGGTCGAACAGGCGGTGATGTCCGGCGAACTGGATCTGGCGATGACGGTGCTGCCCTTCGATTCGGAACAGCCGCTGACCTTTCTGCCGCTGCTGGGCCACCCGATGTGCGTGGTGGCGCCGCGCACGCCGCAGTGGCTCAACCGCACCCGCATCAATATCGCCGAATTGGCCGACAGCCCGATCCTGATTTATAACGAAGACTTTGCGCTGTACAAGATGCTGATGAAGGCGTTTCGCCAGGCCGGTTTTGAACCGCAAATCGCGGTGCGCAGCGGCCAATGGGACTTTCTCGCCTCGATGGTGCAGGCCGGCGTGGGCATCGCCATGCTGCCGGAGCCGGTCTGCCGCTGGCTGGACAAGGAAAACCTGGTCTGGCTGCCGCTGGAGCCACGCATGGAGTGGAAAATCGGCCTGATCTGGCGCCAGGGCAGCTACCTGTCGCACAGCGCGCAGGCCTGGATCGCCTGCTGCCGCGACTACTGGCCGCCGCTCAAGTAGCCAAAAAACAAGGGCCGCACAGGCGGCCCTTCGGGACAGAAATAGAGAGGAAAAACGTTTATTCCTCTTCTGAAGCTTACCCTTCGCGCTCGATCAGCAGCGCCTCGAGCAAGTCGAGATCGTGCAGCAGTTTTTGCAGCGTCTCGTTGCTGATTTTCTGCGTGGCGCGCAGATGGTACAGCTCGCCGCGTTCGGCACGCAGCGCCGTCAGGCGGAAACGCCGCTCGAGGTTTTCCATCGCCAGCGCATTCTCGATGTCGTCTTTCGAGGCGATACGCCGCCGCAGCATGCCCGTCACCCGCGAGCTGACCTCTTTCAACACCTGCGGATCGAGGTTCTCTTCGGTATCGGCAACCAGGCGCTCTTCCATTTTATTCACGCTCTCGATCGCCACTTCGGCCGCCATGGCGATCGCCATGCGTTCTTCCTGCTTGCTGGCGCTCTTGTCGGCCACCTGCACGCCGCGCAGCAGCAGCGGCAATGCCAGCACGCCGACGATCAACGACAGCAGGATCACCCCGGCGGCGATAAACACCAGCTGATAGCGCGCCGGGAAGGCGGTGCCGTCGCTCAGCAACAGCGGTATCGACAGCACACCGGCCAGGGTAATCGCCCCGCGCACCCCGGCGAACGACGCCACCCACAGCTCACGCGTGCTGTAGTCGCCGAACTGCAGCGGGCGCTTTTTCATAAAGCGGTTGCTGGCCTTCTTCATTACCCACAGCCAGGTGAAACGCAGCACCAGCAGCGCGGCGTAGATGGTGGCCACGTCGGCGAACAGGTACCAGGTCTGGATGGTCGGATCCAGCTCCGCCTGCAGGATGGAGGTCTCAAGAATGCCCGGCAGCTGCAGGCCCAACATGATGAATACCATGCCGTTGAACACGAATTCCAGCATCGCCCACACGCTGTTGGCGCGCAGGCGCATCGCCAACGGCGCGTTGCGGATCACGCCGGACTGGCTGATGGTCATCCCCGCCGCTACCGCCGCCAGGATGCCGGAAACGCCGATATGTTCGGCGATCAGGTAAGAAGCGAACGGCAGCAGTAGCAGGAACACGATCTGGGTCGCCGGATCGTCGCCGCTCCAGCGGCTCATCACCCGCAGCGATTTACTGTAGGTCCAGGTGACCGCCACGCCGGCCAGCAGGCCGCCGATCGCCACTTTGAGGAATTCGAGGGTCGCGCCGCCCACGGTGAACACCATGGTGCCCATCGCCACCGCGATGGCGAACTTGAGCGACACCAGGCCGGACGCGTCATTCATCAGCGCCTCGCCCTCGAGCACGCCCATGATCGGCTTGGGAATGCGCCCTTTGCCGACGATGCCGGACAGCGCCACGGCATCGGTCGGCGACAGCACCGCCGCCAACGCGAAGGCCGCCACCAGCGGAATGCCCGGCACCATGGCGTAGATCAGATAGCCGACGCCGACCACGGTGATCAGCACCAGCACCAGCGCCAGGCCGAGAATTTCACGCCCGTGGTGCAGGAATTCGCGCGTCGGCGTTTTCCAGCCGTCGGCGAACAGCAGCGGCGGAATGAACAGCACCAGGAACAGTTCGGGATCAAAGTCGACGTGCAGCCCGAAATGCGGCCAGGCCAACAGAGCCCCGATGGCGATTTGCATCAGCGGCAGCGGCACCTGGAACGGCAACATGCGCGTCACCACCCCGGACAGGGAGACCACCAGGATCAAAATGAGGATTGTAAAAAAGATTTCCATGCTTTCCTTAGACTCTACGATTCAGACGACATCGGCTCAGGGCCTGCGTTGGTCCCGATAGTAGATCACTTTTTTTACAGCCGTTAAAGCTTGTTGTGCCTTTCAAAACGCGGTGCAGAGCAGAAGAAGACTTATCTTAAGAAGGGAAATGCCGTGACAGCTTCCCCCGCCCATCGGGCGAGGGAAACCCGAGGGGCTTAAATCGCCCAGCCGCCGGCGTAGAACGCCACCAGCGCCACGGCGATCAGCACGGTGCCGATGTTCAGCTTGCGCCATTCGCCGGAGAAGATGCGGCCGATGACCAGCGAACTGAAGCCCAGCATGATGCCGGTAACGATGTTGCAGGTCAGCACGATGAACACCGCGCACAGCAGGCCGGCCATCGCGTCGACGAAGTCGTTGAAGTCCAGCTTGGTGACGTTGCTCAGCATCAGCAGGCCGACGTACATCAGCGCCGGTGCGGTGGCATAGACCGGCACCAGATAGGCCAGCGGCGACAGGAACAGGATCAGCAGGAACAGAATGCCGACCACGGTGGCGGTCAGGCCGGTCTTGCCGCCCGCGGCGGTGCCGGCGGCGGATTCGATGTAGACCGCGGCGGGCGCGGCGCCCACCAGGCCGGAGAAGATGCTACTCAGGGAATCCGAGGTCAGCGCCTTGCCGCCGTTGATGATCTGCCCGTCTTTATCCAGCAGGTTGGCCTGCCCGGCCACCGCGCGGATGGTGCCGGTGGCGTCGAACACTGCGGTCATCACCAGCGCCAGCACGCTCGGCAACACCACCGGCTGCAACGCGCCCATGATATCCAGGCTGAAGATCAACGATTTGCCGTCCGCGTCCGCCAGGCTCGGCATGGCGAACAGCCCCTGGTATTTCACCGCCGGGTCGAAGATCAGGCCGATGATGGAAATGGCGATGATCACCAGCAAAATGCCGCCGGGCACGCGCAGTTTTTCCAGGCCGAAGATCACCGCCAGGCCCACCAGCGTCATTACCACCGGGAAGGAGGTGAACGCGCCGAGCGCCACCGGCAGGCCATCCAGCGGATTCTTCACCACCAGGCCGACGCCGTTGGCGGCGATCAGCAGCAGGAACAGACCGATACCGATGCCGGTGCCGTGCGCCACGCCCATCGGCAGGTTGCGCAGGATCCAGGCGCGGATACCGGTGACCGAGATGACGGTAAACAGTACGCCCATCAGGAACACCGCGCCCAGCGCCACCGGAATGCTGATGTGCTGGCCCAGCACCAGGCTGAAGGCGGTGAAGGCGGTCAACGAGATCGCACAGCCGATCGCCATCGGCAGGTTAGCCCACAGCCCCATCAGCAGCGAGCCCAGACCGGCCACCAGGCAAGTGGAGACAAACACCGCCGCCGGCGGGAAGCCCGCTTTGCCCAGCATGCTCGGCACCACGATCACCGAGTACACCATCGCCAGGAAGGTGGTCAGCCCCGCCACCACCTCCTGGCGCACGCTGCTGCCGCGCGCGGAAATTTTAAAATAGCCATCAAGCCCGCCGGTTGGTTTTGCGGCGTGGTTCGCTTGAGAGTTCGACATAGGTTACTTCCCCTGTGTTTCATGAATCGGCCCGTCGCAGCAGGCCTGTAATCTCGCCCGCGCCCGATCGTCACGTAATCGTTTACGTCACGTTCCGCATCCGTGCCCTTCCGTCGCAGCGCCAACGGCGATGCGCACCAAGGCAAACGTTTAACTCGCAGCGCGCGGTACGGGTGATTTATGGTGGTTTATTCAAGGCAAACGATTATCCTGCCTTCCCTAGCGTCTAATCAACTAAAGATCGCGGCAATTTATGCAGAAAGCGGCGGAAATGGCGCCTGCACGATAAAACCGGGGCGACGAGCGCCCCGGCGAACGCCGTCGCGGCAGGGTTATTGCGCCTGCGCCGCAGCGGGATCCATATACATCAATTCCCAGATATGGCCGTCCAGATCCTGAAAACCGTGGCCGTACATCACGCCGTAGTCCCGCGGCGGGTGGTAGGTGTTGCCGCCGCCGGCGACCGCCTTGCGCACCAGTTCGTCCACCGCCGCCCGGCTGGGCTGCGACAGGCACACCAGCACTTCGGTGGCCTGTTTGGCGTCGCCGATCGGGTTCGGGGTAAACACCCTGAATTTGTCATGGGTCAGCAGCATCACGTAAATCGTGTCGCTGACCACCATGCACGCGGCGGTGTCATCGGTAAATTGCGGGTTGAAAGTGAAACCCAGGCGGGTGAAAAAAGCCATCGAGGCGGGCAGATCGCGTACGGGCAGATTAACGAAGATTTGCGTAGCCATGGGCTACCTCCGATGAAGAATGACCCCATCGAGTATAGCCCATCCGGTTAACTCAGCAGGTCGTAAGGGCCGCCCTGCTCCAACGCCCGCTGGTAGGCGGGCCGGGCGTGAATGCGCTGCAGAAAGCCGCGCAGTTTCGGGCAATCATCCAACGCGCCGCGCGCCGCCATCGCCTCCAGCGGGAAGCTCATCTGTATGTCCGCCGCGCTGAAGTCGTTGCCGACGAACCAGCTGCCCTTGTTCAGGTGCTGCTCGAGATACTCGCAGTGCGGCGCGATCTGCTTGTCGAGATATTCGCGCTGCACGCCCTTGCCGATCGCGCCGGCCACCGGCCGCAGCAGCCAGGGGATCGGCGGCTGGCCGAGGCGGCTGAACACCAGTTTCATCACCAACAGCGGCATCAGCGATCCTTCGGCGTAGTGCAGCCAGTAGCGGTATTGCTGGCGCGCGTGGAAGTCGGTCGGCATGAACATCCCTTGCGCGTCATAGGCTTCCTGCAGGTATTCGATGATGGCGCCGGATTCCGCCAGCGTCAGATCGCCGTCGACGATCACCGGTGATTTGCCCAGCGGGTGGATCTTTTTCAGCGCCGCCGGCGCCAGCATGGTCTGCGGATCGCGTTCGTAGCGTTGCACCTGATAGGGCACGCCCAGCTCTTCC
The DNA here is from genome assembly GCF_057808395.1 of Serratia sp. TSO36. Classification (NCBI taxonomy): domain Bacteria; kingdom Pseudomonadati; phylum Pseudomonadota; class Gammaproteobacteria; order Enterobacterales; family Yersiniaceae; genus Serratia; species Serratia sp. TSO36. The sequence goes on from NZ_JBJZOU010000024.1 coordinate 402,877, forward strand.
AGAAACCACAGAATGCGCTGCGAGCGCGAATGATTGAGATGATGAACAATGATCATAAAGAAGCTCCTGTCCGCTGCCACACCAGTTCGCCCACCTGCACGCCGTTGCCGAGCTGCAAGGGCACCGTGCGCAACGTCAGCCGATCGCCGCTGAAAGCGTAAAAACGCACCTGACGGCTGCCTACCCAGTTGGGGAACGAGCAGCCTTCGACCTGATGCACCACCCGCTGCTCGCTTTCCTCCACCTGATAGCGGCCGAAGTAGCAAATCATATTGATGAAGGCGGCGCGGATCTCCCGCTCTGAACCCTGCGCCAAATCGTCGGCGGCGAAACGCGGCCGCACGGCGCTGTAAAGCTGCGCCGCCATCGTGCCGTTGGCCTCATAATGGATGCGCCCCAGCACCTGCTCGCCCAGCGGGTAATTCAGCTCGCCGTCCTGGTTCTCAAATGCCGAGGACACCAGCGTCCAGCTGCCGATAAATGCGTTTACCGTCATTACGCTTCTCCGGTTAAGGATCGTCTGTAAAGGGTAGTGGCGATTTTTACCGCGCGCCAGCGGATGAAAAAACAATCAGTTTATTTGACAGAGATACTCAAAACTCTCCGATTTTTTATTCCAGCCTGTCGCACTACTATTTAATACATCGAGAGACAACGGGCTCTCATCCAATCAATACGCTGAGGAATACATCATGAAAAACGTCAAAATTTTTGCTACCGCTGCGCTGCTGGCTACCGCATCTTTCGCTACCTTCGCCGCTGACCTGCCGTCCAGCCAACCCGCTGCAGACGCCCAGAAAATCGGCGTAGTCTCCGTTAGCGGCGCCAGCAACCTGAGCGCGCTGGAAAGCGAACTGGCCAGCAAAGCCGCTGCGTCAGGCGCCAGCTCATACCGCATCGTCGCCGCCGGCGGCCAGAACAAACTGTACGGCACCGCAGAAATCTTCAACTGATCGTCGAACAGCCAACCGACGGAAGAAAGAAGCCCCGCAAGGGGCTTTTCTCGTTGTGGGCAGGCAAAGCTCTTTGTGAACAGTGGCCGCCAGACATTTCACCGATACTGGGAATAACGCCTTACCCTCACCCACTTTGGAGAAATAACATGACCACAGCACAACCTCTGCAAGGCAAAGTCGCGTTCGTCCAGGGCGGCTCACGCGGCATCGGCGCCGCCATCGTGAAACGGTTGGCGAGCGAAGGCGCCGCGGTCGCCTTTACCTACGCCGCCTCGGCCGATCGCGCCGAAGCGGTGGCAAGCGCCGTTACCGCCGCCGGCGGCAAAGCCCTCGCCATCAAGGCCGACAGCGCCGATGCGGCGGCGCTGCAGCAGGCGGTGCGCCAGGCGGTCAGCCAGTTCGGCAACCTGGATATTCTGGTGAACAACGCCGGGGTGTTTACGCTGGGCAGCACCGAGGAGCTGGCGCTGGACGATCTGGATCGCATGCTGGCGGTCAACGTGCGCAGCGTGTTCGTCGCCAGCCAGGAAGCGGCGCGCCACATGAACGACGGCGGCCGCATCATCCACATCGGCAGCACCAACGCCGAGCGCGTGCCGTTCGGCGGCGCGGCGGTGTATGCGATGAGCAAATCGGCGCTGGTCGGCCTGACCAAAGGCATGGCGCGCGATCTCGGCCCGCGCGGCATCACCGTCAATAACGTGCAGCCCGGCCCGGTAGACACCGAGATGAACCCGGACGCCGGTGAGTTCGCCGAGCAGCTCAAGCAACTGATGGCGATCGGCCGCTACGGCAAAGATGAAGAGATCGCCGGCTTCGTCGCCTATCTCGCCGGCCCGCAGGCGGGTTATATCACCGGCGCCAGCCTGAGCATCGACGGCGGCTTCTCGGCGTAACCATCCCTGAAATGCAAAAAGCCCCGTGAAGGGGCTTTTTTTTGGCTGCAAACGGCCGGATATCAGAACGGGATATCGTCGTCGAAATCCATTGGCGGTTCGTTGCTGGTCGCCGGAGCGCTGTTCTGCGCCGGGCGCGACTGCTGCTGGCCGCCGCTGAACTGATTGCCGCCCTGTGGCTGCTGAGGCTGGCCCCAACCGCCCTGGCCGCCGGCAGATTGACCAGCCGGTGCGCCGCCGCCCTGACGGCCGCCCAGCATCTGCATGGTGCCGCCGACGTTAACCACGATCTCGGTGGTGTAGCGATCCTGGCCGCTCTGATCCTGCCATTTACGGGTCTGCAGGGAGCCTTCGATGTAGACCTGAGAGCCTTTACGCAGGTATTCGCCCGCCACTTCGGCCAGTTTGCCGAACAGCACGACGCGGTGCCACTCGGTCTTCTCTTTCTGTTCGCCGGTCGCCTTGTCACGCCAGCTTTCGGAGGTCGCCAGGGTAATGTTGGCCACTGCGCCGCCGTTCGGCATGTAACGGACTTCTGGATCCTGACCCAGATTCCCGACCAGAATTACTTTGTTTACGCCTCTGCTGGCCATGAGCACTTCTCCCGATGATTGATTTCTACACAGTATAAACGCGTCAGTTTACCACGCTGAGTGCGAAACCACACCCGTGTTGATAAGTGCGAATTGCATTCCAGAATTGTCTTTTCAATCGACCTTGTTGCATTCACATACTGGATATTCATTCAGGTTTTTTTGTGTCATAATTATGCGTTTCGACCTGGCTGTGCCGGTTTTTTGCGAGATCCATCACAAAATCCCCCGCAAAAATCGCGACAGGCGCGGTGTATCATCAAGACGGGAAGTGTAAATGGACAATATCGAAGTTCGTGGTGCTCGAACCCATAATCTGAAAAACATCAACCTGATCATCCCGCGTGACAAACTGATCGTCGTCACCGGCCTGTCCGGTTCCGGCAAGTCATCGCTGGCTTTCGATACGCTGTATGCCGAAGGGCAACGCCGCTACGTCGAATCGCTCTCCGCCTATGCGCGCCAGTTCCTGTCGCTGATGGAAAAACCGGACGTCGATCATATCGAGGGCCTGTCGCCGGCGATCTCCATCGAGCAGAAATCCACCTCGCACAACCCGCGATCCACGGTCGGCACCATCACCGAAATCCACGACTACCTGCGCCTGCTGTTCGCCCGCGTCGGCGAGCCGCGCTGCCCGGATCACCATGTGCCGCTGGCGGCGCAAACCGTCAGCCAGATGGTCGATAACGTGCTGAGCCAGCCGGAAGGCAAGCGCCTGATGCTGCTGGCGCCGGTGGTGAAAGACCGCAAGGGCGAGCACACCAAAACGCTGGAAAACCTGGCCGCCCAGGGCTATATCCGCGCGCGCATCGACGGTGAAGTGTGCGATCTGTCCGATCCGCCGAAGCTGGAGCTGCAGAAGAAACACACCATCGAAGTGGTGGTCGACCGGTTCAAGGTGCGCGAGGACATGGCGCAGCGCTTGGCCGAATCGTTCGAAACCGCGCTGGAGCTGTCCGGCGGCACCGCGGTGGTGGCGGACATGGACGACGAGAAAGCGGACGAGCTGCTGTTCTCCGCCAACTTCGCCTGCCCGATCTGCGGCTACAGCATGCGCGAGCTGGAACCGCGCCTGTTTTCCTTCAACAACCCGGCCGGCGCCTGCCCAACCTGCGACGGCCTGGGCGTGCAGCAGTTCTTCGATCCGGATCGCGTGGTGCAAAACCCCGAGCTGTCGCTGGCCGGCGGCGCGATCCGCGGCTGGGATCGCCGCAACTTCTATTACTTCCAGATGCTGCGCTCGCTGGCGGAGCACTATGAGTTCGATGTCGAAGCGCCGTTCAACACCCTGAGCGCCGACGTGCAGAAGGCGGTGCTGAGCGGCTCCGGCAAAGAGTCGATCGAGTTCAAATACATCAACGATCGCGGTGATACCACCGTGCGCCGTCATCCGTTCGAAGGCGTGCTGCACAACATGGAGCGCCGCTATAAAGAGACCGAATCCAGCGCGGTGCGCGAAGAATTGGCGAAGTTCATCAGCAACCGCCCTTGCGCCTCGTGCCACGGCACTCGCCTGCGCGAAGAAGCGCGCAACGTGTTCGTCGAAGACACCACGCTGCCGGAGATCTCCGATCTGAGCATCGGCCATGCGATGACCTTCTTCCAGAACATGAAGCTCAGCGGCCAACGCGCCAAGATCGCCGAAAAAGTGCTGAAAGAGATCGGCGATCGCCTGAAATTCCTGGTGAACGTCGGCCTGAACTACCTGTCGCTGTCCCGTTCGGCGGAGACGCTCTCCGGCGGCGAAGCGCAGCGCATCCGTCTGGCCAGCCAGATCGGCGCCGGCCTGGTGGGCGTGATGTACGTGCTGGATGAGCCGTCGATCGGCCTGCACCAGCGCGACAACGAGCGCCTGCTGGAAACGCTGATCCACCTGCGCAACCTCGGCAACACGGTGATCGTGGTGGAGCATGACGAAGACGCCATCCGCGCCGCCGACCACGTGATCGACATCGGCCCCGGCGCCGGCGTACACGGCGGCCAGGTGGTGGCGGAAGGCACCGTCGACGACATCATGGCGCAGCCGGACTCGCTGACCGGCCAGTTCCTCAGCGGCAAGCGCGAGATCGCCATTCCGGCGCAGCGCGTGCAGGCCGATCCGACCAAGGTGCTGAAGCTGAGCGGCGCGCGCGGCAACAACCTGAAGGACGTGACGCTGACGCTACCGGTCGGGCTGTTTACCTGCATCACCGGCGTTTCCGGCTCCGGCAAATCGACGCTGATCAACGATACGCTGTTCCCGATCGCCCAGCGCCAGCTCAACGGCGCCACCATCGCCGAACCGGCGCCGTTCCGCGAAGTGACCGGCCTGGAACATTTCGACAAGGTGATCGACATCGATCAGAGCCCGATCGGCCGCACGCCGCGCTCCAACCCGGCCACCTATACCGGCATTTTTACCCCGGTGCGCGAGCTGTTCGCCGGCGTGCCGGAATCGCGCAGCCGCGGTTATACGCCGGGCCGTTTCAGCTTCAACGTCAAGGGCGGGCGCTGTGAAGCCTGCCAGGGCGACGGGGTGATCAAGGTCGAGATGCACTTCCTGCCGGACATCTACGTGCCGTGCGATCAGTGCAAGGGCAAGCGCTATAACCGCGAAACGCTGGAAGTGAAGTACAAGGGCAAGAGCATCCACGAAGTGCTGGAGATGACCATCGAAGAAGCGCGCGAGTTCTTCGACGCGGTGCCGGCGCTGGCGCGCAAGCTGCAGACCCTGATGGATGTCGGGCTGTCGTACATCCGTCTCGGCCAGTCGGCCACCACGCTCTCCGGCGGTGAGGCGCAGCGCGTCAAGCTGGCGCGCGAGCTGTCGAAACGCGGCACCGGCCAGACGCTGTATATCCTCGACGAACCGACCACCGGCCTGCACTTCGCCGATATCCAACAGCTGTTGGCGGTGCTGCATCAGCTGCGCGATCAGGGCAACACCATCGTGGTCATCGAGCATAACCTGGACGTGATCAAGACCGCCGACTGGATCGTCGATCTGGGGCCGGAAGGCGGCAGCGGCGGCGGCGAGATCCTGGTGGCCGGCACGCCGGAAACCGTGGCCGAGTGTGAAAAATCGCACACCGCACGCTTCCTGAAACCGCTGTTGAAGCCGTAGTGCCGCCGGCGTGCGGGCCGTCGCTCAGGCGGCCCACACGCCGGCCCGTTTCGCTGCAATCAAACAGAAACAGGCAAGATTTCGACATTTTCAGGCATTTCCCTCCGCGCTCACCGCTTTTATCATCAATGTTCCCTCGGCGGCCGCCCTGTCTGACTCAGGCCGCGTCTCACCGGCACTCGCTGCCGGCCAAGCGTTGTCCCCCATACATTGATAACTGGAGCGACCATGAACATTACCCATGCCTATGCCGCGCATGATGCGAAGTCTGCGCTGGTGCCTTTCGATTACCAGCCGCGCGCCCTGCGCGACCACGATGTGCAAATTCAGGTGCTGTTCTGCGGCGTCTGCCACTCGGATCTGCACCAGGCGCGCAATGAATGGAGCAATACCATTTACCCGGTGGTGCCGGGCCACGAAATCGTCGGCCGCGTCAGCGCCGTCGGCGGCCACGTCTCGCGTTACCGGGTCGGCGATCTGGTCGGCGTCGGGTGCATGGTAGATTCCTGCCGCAGCTGCCCGAGCTGCGATGAGGGGCTGGAGCAGTATTGCGAGAACGGCTTCACTGGCACCTATAACGGTCAGGATCGCCAGACCGGCGCCGTGACCTACGGCGGCTACTCCACCGATCTGGTGGTAGATCAGGACTTCGTGCTGCGCGTGCCGGAGAATCTCGATCCGGCCGGGGTCGCGCCGCTGCTGTGCGCCGGCATCACCACCTATTCGCCGCTGCGCCAGTGGGGCGCGGGGCCAGGCAAAAAAGTCGGCATCGTCGGGCTCGGCGGGCTGGGGCACATGGGCGTCAAACTGGCGCGGGCGATGGGCGCACACGTGGTGCTGTTCACCACCTCGCCGTCGAAAATCGAAGACGCCAAGCGTCTTGGCGCGCATGAAGTGGTGATTTCGCGCAACCCGGAGGAGATGGCGCAGCACGTCAACAGCTTCGACTTCATCCTCAACACGGTAGCGGCCCAGCACGATCTGAATCCGTTCCTCAACCTGCTGCGCCGCGACGGCACCCTGACGCTGGCCGGCGCGCCGGAGCACAATCACCCGTCGCCGCAGGTGTTCAATCTGATCATGAAGCGCCGCCGCATCGCCGGCTCGCTGATCGGCGGCATCGCGGAAACGCAAGAGATGCTGGACTTCTGCGGCCAACACGGCATCACGTCGGATATCGAGCTGATCCCGATGCAGCAGATTAATGAAGCCTATGAGCGCATGCTGAAAAGCGACGTGAAGTACCGCTTCGTGGTGGATATCGACTCGCTGCGGGTCTGATGACGGCGGGCGCCCAACGGCGCCCGTTTCTTATAGCTGCTTGATGATCCTGGCCGGGTTACCGCCCACCACGCAATTGGCCGGCACGTCTTTGGTTACCACCGCGCCGGAGGCCACGACCGCATTGTCGCCGATGGTCACGCCCGGATTGATCACCGCGCGCCCGCCGATCCACACGTTGTCGCCAATCCAGACCGGCATACCGAACTCCGCGCCGCCGACGCGGGTCTCGGCGTCCAGCGGATGGGTCGCGGTGTAGATATGCACGCCCGGCGCCAGCAGGCAGTTGTCGCCGATATTCACCTCGCACACGTCGAGGATCACGCAGTCGAAGTTGGCGTAGAAGTTCTTGCCCAGATAGATGTTATAGCCGTAGTCGCAGCGGAAGGTCGGCTCGATGGTGCCGCCCTGATAGCCGCCCAGCAGCTCGCCCAGCCACTGTTTGCGCAGCTCGCCCTCTTCCGGCGAGGAGTGGTTATAGCGATGCGTCAGCTGGCGCGCGCGCCGACGTTCGCTGCGCAGCAGGTCATCGCCGGCGTCGTACAGTTCCCCGGCGATCATCTTGCGCTTTTCTTCGCTGATGGCCATGTCGGCCTCCTTATTTACCCGCGTTTCTTGAATGCCCAAGCGTAGCCGCTTTAGCCCGACAACAGAAAGGGAACGTTCCCAACTTAAAACCGCGATCACGCTTTAACATGAAAAAGCAAGAGAAAACGGGCGGCGCCGCCGCCCGGCAATCAGGCGTGCAGTTCCTGGCGCACGTGTTCGGGCAGGCCTTCCACCACCAGCTGATAGGAGCTGTCGATCAGCGTGTAAAACTGCGAGTTCGGCAGGTTGCCGTCAAGAAACACCGTGTTCCAGTGCGCCTTGTTCAGGCCGTCGCAGGCGACGATCTCCGGATGGTGTTCGCGCAGGCTTTCCGCCAGCTCCGGGCTGGACTTGACCGCCAGCGCCGGCCGCCCTTTGACCTCGCACACCATGGCGAACATCACGTCGCCCACCTTGATCTGGCTGGCCTGCCACTGGTTCTGGTCGCTTTGTTCCGCGCCCGGCTTCGCCATGCAGTACTCCAGCAATGCACTGTTATTCATTGGGTTATTCCCCCTGTAACGTGGCCACAATACGGCGTGCTCCGCCGTGGATGCGGTGCTCCCCCAGCCAGATGCCCTGCCATGTGCCCAACATCAGCCGCCCGTGCCTGACGGGCAGCGTCAAGGAAGCGCCCAGCAGCGAGGATTTGATGTGCGCCGGCATGTCGTCCGGCCCTTCGTAGTCATGCTGATAGGGTGCGTTTTCCGGCACCTGACGCAGGAAATGCTGCTCCATATCGGCTCGCACCGTGGGATCGCAGTTCTCGTTGAGCGTCAGCGAGGCCGAGGTATGCTGCAGCAACAGATGCAGCAGGCCGGTTTGCAGGCGGTGTAAGTGGGTTAACTGGTTGACGATCTCGTCGGTAACCAGATGAAAGCCACGCGCTTTTGCGCTGAGGATTAGCGTTTGCTGATGCCACATGAGTGAGCGCCCCTCAATCAGTATATTCTCTCTCCGGTTTGCGGCAACTTCGGCGGCGCGCCGGCAATAAAAAAGGAGCGATATCGCTATCGCTCCCCGATGAACGTCCGTTCAGACTAACAGGCGTTACTGCACCGCGGCAAACGCCTCGGCCACCTGACGCACGTTGTTGTGGTTCAGGCCGGCCACGCACATACGGCCACTGTGGATCAGGTAGACGCCGAACTCTTCACGCAGGCGATCGACCTGCGCCGCGCTGAAGCCGGTGTAGCTGAACATGCCGCGCTGCGCCAGCAGGTAATCGAAGTTGCGCTGCGGCAGCGCACTCTTCAGGGTGTCCACCAGCGCGTGGCGCATCTCGAGAATTCGGGTGCGCATGCTCTCCACTTCGTCCAGCCACTGGGTTTTCAGCTGGGCGTCGTTCAGCACCTTGGCCACCAGCTGCGCGCCGAAGTTCGGCGGGCTCGAGTAGTTGCGGCGCACGGTGGCCTTCAGCTGGCCCAGCACGCGCCCGGCCGCCTCTTCGCTTTCGCACACCACCGACAGGCCGCCGACGCGCTCGCCGTACAGCGAGAAGATCTTCGAGAACGAGTTGCTCACCAGGCACGGCAGGCCGGCCGCCGCGATGGCGCGAATGGCGTAGGCATCCTGCTCCATGCCGCCGCCGAAGCCCTGATAGGCGATGTCGAGGAACGGAATGATTTCACGCTCGGCGATCACCTTGACCACCTCATCCCACTGGGCAGGGGTCAGGTCGGAACCGGTCGGGTTGTGGCAGCACGGGTGCAGCAGCGCGATGCTGTGCTTCGGCAGCTGTTTCAGCGCAGCGAGCATGGCGTCGAACTTCACGCCCAGGCTTTCGCCGTCGAAATACGGGTAGGTATTCACCTTGAAACCGGCGCCGCTGAAGATGGCAACATGGTTTTCCCAGGTGGGATCGCTGACCCACACCTGCGAATCCGGGAAGTAGCTTTTCAGGAAGTCGGCGCCCACTTTCAGCGCGCCGGAACCGCCGACGGTCTGAATGGTGGCGATGCGCCCCTGCTGCAGCATCGGGTGCTGCGCGCCGAACAACAGCTGCTGGATGGCGGAACGGTAGGGTTGCAGCCCTTCCATCGGCAGGTATACCGAGGCGCCGTGCTCGACGCTGTTCAACTGCGCTTGCGCCGCGGCGACCGCCCGCATCTGCGGGATGATGCCCTGCGCATCGTAGTACAGGCCGATACTCAGGTTCACCTTGTGCGCGCGCGGGTCTTGTTTGAATTTTTCCATCAGCGACAGAATGGGATCGCCGGCATAGGCGTCAACGTTCTGGAACACGGGGGTTTTCTCCTGGTTTATTGTGGTTTGGGCACAGCGTTACGTTCCTAATATAGACGGAAAACCGCATTCGGTTTTAGCTTTATCTCGCCACCGGCAACAAACCGTTTTCCTTGATGCGATTGAGCACCACCGCCGTTTTGATATGCGCCACGCTTTTGTGCGGCGACAGCGTCTGGCTGATGAACTCGCTCAGCGCCGGCAGGTCCGCCACCGCCACTTTCAGCAGGTAATCGGCGTCGCCGGTGGTCTTGTAAGCGTCAAGGATCGCGTCCACCTCCTCCAGCATTTGATGAAAGCTGTCGATCTGCTCCTGCGCGTGCGTGATCAGGCTGACTTCGATCAGCCCTACCAGCCCCAGGCCGACCGCCTCCGGCGCCAGCCGCGCGTGGTAGCCGCGGATCAGCTGCGCCTGCTCCAGGCTGATGCGCCGCCGCGAACATTGGGAGGCGGAGAGCCCGACCAGCTCGCTCAGTTCCTGATTGGTCAGACGGCCGTTGGCCTGTAACAGCGTCAGGATTTTCATATCAAAATCGTCAATGTTGTACATAGCCACCTGTAAACTGTGTTAATAAATGTTGACGTTACAGCCTACCAGTTTTTTTACCGTTGCCGACGTCACACCCTGGCGCTTAAATCGCGTACAGCAGCAACGCCCGGCGTTTTCGCCGGTAAGCGGCATAAAAAACGGCTAACTCATGCAGGTAAACGACAATTAACGGCGAAGTAACGCATAAAACCACGAATGTATAAAAAGGACGCCAGATGAAAAAGCTACTCCCTCTCGCGCTGCTGCTCGCCGCCGGCGGCGCCGGCGCGCAATCCCACCTGGACAAGGTGCTGCAGCAAAAGACCCTGGAGGTCTGCACCACCGGCGACTACAAGCCCTATACCTTCCTCAAGGAAGACGGCGGCTATGAAGGCATCGACATCGATATGGCGGAGTCGCTGGCCAAGAGCCTGGGCGCCAAAGTGAAGTGGGTGAAAACCAGCTGGAAAACCCTGACGCCGGACTTCACCTCCGGCAAGTGCGATATCGCGATGGGCGGCATCTCCGTCACGCTGGAGCGACAAAAACAGGTGTTCTTCGCCGACAAGCTGGATACCGACGGCAAAATCCCGCTGGTGCGCTGCACCGACGTGAAGAAATACCGCACTCTCGAGCAGATCAACAAACCGTCGGTGCGCCTGCTGGAGCCGGCGGGCGGCACCAACGAAGCCTTCGTGCACGCCTATCTGCCGAAGGCCAAGCTGACGCTGACGCACGACAACATGAGCATTTTCCAGCAGTTGGTAGACCGCAAGGCGGACGTGATGATCACCGACGCCTCCGAGGCGCTCTACCAGCAGAAGCGCTATCCGAAGCTGTGCGCGGTGAATCCGAGCAAACCGATGCAGTACGGCGAGAAAGCTTACATGCTGCCGCGCGACGATTTGAGCTGGAAACTGTATGTGGATCAGTGGCTGCACCTGGCCAAGGCGACCGGCGAGTATCAGAAGATTATCGATAAGTGGTTGGCGGTAAAGAAGTAACCCGCTGAGAAACGGGGCCGACGCACGTCGGCCCCTGCTGCGCATCAGTCGCCGATGTATTCCATCGCCACGCGCTGCGTGAGCTTGGTGATCAGTTCGTAAGCGCTGATGCCGGTGCAGGCGGCGATGCGTTCGACCGGCAGCGCCTGGCCCCACAGCACCGCTTCATCCCCCACCTTATCGGCGGCGTCCGGCCCGAGATCGACCGAAATCATGTCCATCGACACCCGGCCGACGATCGGCACTTCGCGGCCGTTGATCAGGATCGGCGTACCGGTCGGCGCGCTGCGCGGGTAGCCGTCGCCGTATCCCATCGCCACCACGCCCAGCCGGGTATCGCGCGGGCTTACCCAGGTGCCGCCGTAGCCAACCGCTTCGCCGGCCTTGTGCTCGCGTACCGCGATCAGGCTGGACTTCAGCGTCATCGCCGGCTGCAGCCCATGCTCGGCGCCGCTGCCGTTATCCAGCGGCGACACGCCGTACAAAATGATGCCAGGACGCACCCACTCATTGTGGGCATCCGGCCACAGCAGCGTGCCGCCGGACGCGGCGACCGAGCGTTGGCCCGGTTTGCCGCGCGCGAACTGCTCGAAGCAGGCGATCTGTTTCAGGGTGGCGTCGGATTCCGGCTCATCGGCGCGGCTGAAGTGGCTCATGATATTGACCGGCTGCGCCACGTTGCGGCAGGCGCACAGGCGCTGATAAAACGCTTCCGCCTGTTCGGGGCGCACCCCCAGCCGATGCATGCCGGTATCGAGCTTCATCCACACCGGCACCGGGCGCGCCAGCTCGGCCTGCTCCAGCGCTTCGAGCTGTTCGATGCTGTGTACCGCGGTTTCGATGTTGTTCGCCACCAGCACCGGCAGATCTTCGGCACAGAAGAAGCCTTCCAGCAGCAGGATCGGTTTGACGATGCCGCCGGAGCGCAGCATCAGCGCCTCGCCGATGCGCGCCACGCCGTAGCAGTCGGCGTCTTGCAAGGTGTGGGCTGTTTCCAGCAGGCCATGTCCATAAGCGTTTGCTTTCACAACGGCAATCAGGCGGCTTTGCGGCGCCTGGCGGCGCACCTGTTGCAGATTATGTCGCAGAGCGCGGCGGTCGATTACAGCGGTTGCCGCTTTCATTTCAGTTCCTTAGCTGATTATTCGTCATCGTATTGTGGCCCCGCGTAGTTATCGAAACGCGACCACTGGCCGTTAAAGGTAAGGCGCACGGTGCCGATCGGGCCGTTACGCTGCTTACCGATAATAATTTCCGCGATCCCTTTCAGATCGCTGTTCTCGTGATACACCTCATCACGATAGATGAACATAATCAGGTCGGCATCCTGCTCGATAGAGCCGGACTCACGCAGGTCGGAGTTGACCGGGCGCTTATCGGCGCGCTGCTCCAGGCTTCGGTTCAGCTGCGACAGCGCCACCACCGGCACCTGCAGCTCTTTCGCCAGCGCCTTCAGCGAGCGCGAAATCTCGGCGATCTCCAGCGTACGGTTGTCGGACAGGGCCGGCACGCGCATCAGCTGCAGGTAGTCGATCATGATGAGGCTAAGCCCGTCGTGCTCGCGGAAAATGCGCCGCGCGCGCGAGCGCACTTCGGTCGGCGTCAGGCCGGAGGAGTCGTCGATGTACATGTTGCGCTTCTCCAGCAGGATACCCATGGTGCTGGAAATGCGCGCCCAGTCCTCGTCGTCGAGCTGGCCGGTACGGATGCGCGTCTGATCCACGCGCGACAGCGACGCCAGCATACGCATCATGATCTGCTCGCCGGGCATCTCCAGGCTGAAGATCAGCACCGGTTTTTCCTGGGTCATCGCGGCGTTTTCGCACAGGTTCATGGCGAAGGTGGTTTTCCCCATCGATGGACGGGCAGCGACGATGATCAGATCGGACTTTTGCATGCCCGCGGTTTTCTTGTTGAGGTCTTGATAGCCGGTATCGACCCCGGTCACGCCATCGTGCGGCTGCTGATACAGCTGCTCAATGCGCGACACGGTGTCTTCCAGAATACGCTCGATGCCCTTCGGGCCCTCGTCTTTGCTGGCGCGGTTCTCGGCGATTTGGAAGACGCGGGATTCCGCCAGATCGAGCAGGTCTTCGCTGCTGCGCCCCTGCGGATCGTAGCCGGCGTCGGCGATCTCGTTAGCCACCGAGATCATCTCGCGCACCACCGCGCGCTCGCGCACGATGTCGGCATAGGCGCCGATGTTGGCGGCGCTCGGGGTGTTTTTCGACAGCTCGGCCAGGTAGGCGAAGCCGCCGACCGAGTCCAGTTCGCCCTTTTGTTCGAGCGATTCGGACAGGGTGATGAGGTCGATAGGCTTGCTCATCTCCAGCAGACGCTGCATCTCGGTAAAGATCAGGCGGTGCGGGCGGCTGAAGAAATCGTTGGCGACCACGCGCTCCGCCACGTTGTCCCAGCGCTCGTTATCCAGCATCAAACCGCCCAACACCGACTGCTCGGCCTCCAGCGAGTGCGGCGGCATCTTCAGCCCTTCCATCTGACGATCTCTGGAACGCTCTCTGGTTTCGTCCGAGTTTGTTTTGTTGGTTGGTTTTTTTCCTGCCATGAAACGTAGTCTTTATCCGGTTGCGAATGAAGGATCCTGACGCGAGAGTATACGTGATTTTTGCGCCATAACCGATGCAAAAAAGGTATTGAACCCCGCACGGGCGAACTGGATCTCCGAGACTAAAAAGAATAGGGTGAAATCAGACACTCCAACGAGGTAACGATATGGCCAAGCGCATTCAATTCTCCGCCACCGGCGGGCCGGAAGTCTTGCAATACGTTGATTTTACACCGCTCGATCCGGCTGCCGGGGAAGTGCAGATCGAGAACAAGGCGATCGGCATCAACTACATCGACACCTATGTGCGCAGCGGGCTGTACGCGCCGGCCAGCCTGCCAAGCGGCCTCGGCACCGAGGCGGCCGGCGTGGTGATCAAGGTCGGCGCCGGGGTCAGCGCGATCAAACCGGGCGACCGGGTGGTGTATGCGCAGTCATCGCTCGGCGCCTACAGCGAGATCCACAACGTGCCGGAAGAAAAAGTGGCGCTGCTGCCGCACAACCTCAGCTTTGAGCAGGGCGCCGCCTCTTTCCTCAAAGGGCTGACGGTGCACTATCTGTTGCGCCAGACCCACGAAGTGCAGCCGGGTGAAGTGTTCCTGTTCCATGCCGCCGCCGGCGGGGTTGGCCTTATCGCCTGCCAATGGGCCAAAGCGCTGGGCGCGCGCCTGATCGGCAGCGTCGGCTCCGACGAGAAGGCCGCGCTGGCGAAACAGGCCGGCGCCTGGGCCACCATCAACTACCACAAAGAGGATATCGCCCAGCGGGTGGCCGAGCTGACGCACGGCGAGAAAGTTGGCGTAGTGTACGATTCGGTGGGGCAAAGCACCTGGCAGGCCTCGCTCAACAGCCTGAAACGCCGCGGCCTGATGGTCAGCTTCGGCAATGCCTCCGGCCCGGTGACCGGCGTCGATCTGGCGCTGCTCAACCAGAAAGGATCGCTGTACGTCACCCGCCCTTCCCTCAACGGCTACGTCACCAACCGCGCCGAACTGCAATACGCCAGCAACGAGCTGTTCTCACTGATCGGCAGCGGCGCCATTCGGGTGGAGGTGAGAGACGAGCAGAAATTTGCGCTGGCCGACGCCCAGCGGGCGCACCAGGTGCTGGAAAGCCGTAGCACCAGCGGCTCCAGCCTGCTGATCCCCTGATAGCGGCCAAAGAAAAGGGCTCCTTGCGGAGCCCTTTCTGTTACTGCGTTTTGTAGGGGTAGAGCAGAGTCCGCCAGAGACAGGGGGTTGCTTCAGCAACACGAATTTTGGTTGTCTCTCACGGTGATGAAATCGGTCGCATCACTGCATCGACAAACATCCTAACAGCCCCATCCGGCAAAAAACACGCTTTATGTGCCACATCGCCGGGGAAAACTGCCAAGCTGTGATCGTTGCCGCATTCGCGGTGCGAAAAATCGTGCAAGTTTCAGTGTGACTGTCTGATTATTCAGCAAAAAATCAGTAACGCCTGGCCTGCGGTTTCTGCATCGCGCGGTAAATCCATACCCCGACCACCGCCAAAATCAGCCACGGCAGCAGCTTGATGACCACCGCGAACAACCCGCCCACCAGCATGAACGCCGCCGCCGCCAACAGCGCAGCGAAGATCCCCAGCAGCGAGATGCCGGTCACCATCAGCATCACCACAAAGCCAATGAGAAAGAAGATTTCCAACATGATTGCTCCTTTGCAACTCAACGTATCTGCAGAGTGGATTACAAGAAGCGTGCCAGAACGGCGAAAGTGCTAACCTATTGAAAGAACGGGGCAGGCATCCGGCAACGCGCCGAATGCCTGGCGAAAAACACTAACTGTTGGTCAAAATTTTTGTGGGTTACGCCATTTCGACACGCGGCTGACGCACCAGCGCCAGCGCCTGCTCCACCACCCGCGCATCGGCGCCCGGCTTGTGGGCGTTCTCGCTCAGGTGGCGACGCCACTGGCGCGCGCCCGGCACGCCCTGGAACAAACCGAGGATGTGGCGGGTGATGTGGCCGAGATAGGTGCCGTTGGACAGCTCGCGCTCGATATACGGATACAGCGCTTCGACGATCGCCACGCTGTCCGGCACTGCGGTCTGCGCGCCGAACAGTTCGCTGTCGACCCGCGCCAGGATGCCCGGATTCTGGTACGCTTCGCGCCCCATCATCACGCCGTCCAGATGCTGCAGGTGCTGCCGCGCCTCCTCCAGCGTTTTCACCCCGCCGTTGATGGCGATGGTCAACGCAGGGAAATCCCGTTTCAGCTGATAGACGCGCGGATAGTCCAGCGGCGGCACTTCGCGGTTCTCTTTCGGGCTGAGGCCGGAGAGCCAGGCCTTGCGCGCGTGGATGGTGAACATGTCGCACT
Organism: Serratia sp. TSO36; assembly: GCF_057808395.1. Taxonomy (NCBI): domain Bacteria; kingdom Pseudomonadati; phylum Pseudomonadota; class Gammaproteobacteria; order Enterobacterales; family Yersiniaceae; genus Serratia; species Serratia sp. TSO36. The sequence goes on from NZ_JBJZOU010000024.1 coordinate 418,982, forward strand.
CACCGCGCCCGGCGACGGTCTCGATAAAGTCGCACAGGAAGGCGTAGCTGTCCTGATCGTCGATGCCGATGCGGGTCTTCACCGTCACCGGGATCGACACCACGTCGCGCATCGCCTTGATGCAGTCGGCGACCAGCGTCGCCTGCCCCATCAAACAGGCGCCGAACATGCCGTTTTGCACGCGATCGGACGGGCAGCCGACGTTGAGGTTAATCTCGTCGTAACCGCGCTGCTCCGCCAGTTTGGCGCAGTGCGCCAGCGCGGCCGGATCGCTGCCGCCCAGCTGCAGCGCCACCGGATGCTCTTCTTCGCTGTAGGCCAGGTAGTCGCCTTTGCCGTGGATGATCGCGCCGGTGGTCACCATTTCGGTGTACAGCAGCGTTTCCTTGGTCAGCAGGCGGTGGAAGTAACGGCAATGACGATCGGTCCAGTCGAGCATCGGCGCGATGGAGAAACGATTGGCGGCGTAGGTTGGGGCGTGGTTGTCTTTCGTCATGCTGAGTTACTGGCTACCTGAGTCTGTCTGGGTTCAACGAACGGCGCGCGGCCGCAAACGGCTATTATAACGACAATCGGCGCCGTTGGGAAAACCGCCTTATCTGCGCCCTATTCCAACGCGCGGATAACCCGGCACGGCTGCCCCAGCGCCAGCACGTTGGCCGGGATGTCGCCGGTCACGATGCTGCCCGCGCCGATAGTGGTGCCGTCGCCGATGGTCACTCCGGGCAAGATCACCACGTTACCGCCGATCCACACATTGCTGCCGATGGACACCGGCTGCGCCGAGGTGCGGAAAGGGAAAGCCGGGTCACCGGTAAAGCGTTCACCGGCCTTCAGCGGATGACTCGGCGTGTAGATTTGCACGTTGGGGCCGATCAGCGTGTTGTCGCCGATGGTGATGGTATTGCAGTCGAGGAACACCGCATTGACGTTGATAAAACAGTTCTTGCCGATGCGGACATGCTGCCCGTAGTCGCACCAGAACGGCGTTTCGATCCAGCTCGCCTCGCCCCAGGCGCCGAACAGTTCGCCCAGCAGACGGTTTTTCTCGTCCGTCTGATGCGAATCCAGCTCGCCCAGGCTTTTGGTCAACGCCCTGGCCCGATGGTACATAGCAATCAATTCTTCATCGCGGCTGTTGTACACCTGGCCGCTTAACAGCTTCTCTCTTTCCGTCATCGCACAAGGCTCCTGCTCATCACGCGGGTGAAGCGCGTTATACCGCTCTCGCCCGCCGCTCTCCAGCGCTAAAACCGGCAATGTTGATTTGTCGCCCTGCGGCGGGGAAAAGTTGTGATGCATCTCTCTTTTAGCGCACTCTGCGCGCCTTTCCCTGCGCTATCCTCAGGGGAAAGGGGGCAACTCTCGGCGATTCGCCGTAATCATGGTAAAATCGGCTTTTTTACGTACCGGGATATTTGCGATGAACTCAACCACCCAGGAAAAGCTGCTGGCGCAGGCGGAACGCCTCTGCCAGCAACGCAATGTGCGATTGACGCCGCAGCGGCTGGAAGTGCTGCGTCTGATGACTCAGCAACCCGGTGCAATCAGCGCTTATGACCTGCTCGATCTGCTGCGCGTCGCCGAACCGCAGGCCAAGCCGCCGACGGTATACCGCGCGCTGGATTTTCTGCTGGAGCAAGGGTTTATCCATAGAGTGGAATCCGCCAACAGCTACGTGCTGTGCCACCATTTTGAACAGCCGATGCACACGTCCGCACTGTTTATCTGCGACCGCTGCGGCCAGGTGACCGAACGCACTACCGAAGGCGTAGAGGAAACGCTGCAGAAGCTGGCGCAGGAAGCAGGATTTGCGCTGCGGCACAGCGTGGTGGAAGCGCACGGTCTGTGCGCCGGCTGCGTGGAGGTTGAGGCGTGCGACAGCAAGCATGACTGCGCCGAACACGATCACAGCATCGCCATCAAGAAGAAGTAAGACGAAGTCAGGTACCTCCCTGTACCTGCGGCCGGGGCGCCAGAGGATGAGAGCGACGCCGGCCTGCGCTGGGCAAGCCGCCTTCAATGGCGGCCCTGCAAATTACCAGCGGTGTTTGGTGTGTTCTTCCCAGGCTTTCACCTCTTTTTCGGCCGCCTCTTTCTGGTAACCGTAGCGCTCCTGGATTTTGCCGACCAGCTGTTCGCGTTTCCCTTCGATGACCGTCAGATCGTCATCGGTCAGCTTGCCCCATTTTTCCTTCACTTTGCCTTTCAGCTGCTTCCAGTTACCGTCGGCTTGATCTTTATTCATAGTCTCTCCGTTAACCTGTGGTGAATCAGTGATCCCTGTCGCCGGCCGGGGTTAACCAGAAATTTTTCTGGCTGATGCTCCCTTCACCTTAAGGAGCACCGTTCCCCTTCATGTACCAGCCACATGATTCATTCTAGTTAAACGTGGAAATAAAAAAGCCAAAACACAGAACAAAAAACCATTAACTGACAAAATAAAAACAAAAAACGCCAGCAAACAACGAACTAACGCGAACGGGACTAGGCTGAAAACATGTAAGCAAACATGACATAAAACATAAGAAAAACTAACCATTACCCCAACAGAACGCCCGGGTTAATGTGCGGTAAACCAGCTGCCGCGCACCTGGTGGCGGTGCCAAATCCAGCCCAACGCCACGCCGCGCAACGTCAGAAACACCGCCAGCGCCAGCCAAAGCCCGTGGTTGCCAAGCAGCGGCACGCTGAACAGCGTCAGACCATACCCTGCCGCAGCCACCGCCATGCTGTTACGCATCTCGGCGCCGCGCGTGGCGCCGATAAACATGCCGTCCAGCAAATAGCACCACACCCCGACCAGCGGCAGAATGACCTGCCACGGTAAATAATGGGCAGCCAACGCACGCAGCTCCGGCAAGGAGGTCAACGCCGCCACTATCTGCTGGCCGGTAACGGCATACGCCAGGCCGAAGGCCAACGCGACCAGCCCCGCCTGCCTGCAGGCCGCGTGCCACACCTTACGCAGTTGGCTATCGTCCCGGGCGCCGTAGGCGTGGCCTGAATGGGCCTCCACCGCATAAGCGAAGCCGTCGAGCGCATAGGCGGTGAACGTCAGCAGATTCATCAATACCGCATTGACCGCCACCACCTCGCTCCCCAGACGAGCGCCGAAAATGGTCAGCGACGCAAAGCACAGTTGCAGCAACAGTGAACGCAACATGATGTCGCGGTTGAGCGCCAGCAGGCGACGCAGATCGCCGCGCCAGGCCTGGCGCAGCATCGGCAGGGTAATATCGCGCAGGCGCATCACCCGCCACGCCAGCCACAGGCCGAGCAACAGCGTGGCGTATTCGGCGATGGCGGTGGCCGCCGCCGCCCCTCGAACGTTCCAGCCCAGGCCCATCACCAGCCAGATATCCAGTACGATATTCAGCAGGTTGCCGACGATCAGCAGGATCACCGGCGCCCGCACGTACTGCACGCCGAGCAGCCAGCCCAGCAGCACCAGATTGGCCAGCGCCGCCGGGGCGCTGAGCCAGCGGATCTCAAGAAAACGCCGCGCCTGTTCCAGCACTTCGCCATCGCCACCGACGATCCGCAGCGCCAGTTCGATCAACGGATAACGCAGCAGGACGATCGCCGCTCCGGCCAGCAGCGCCAACAGCAGCGGTTGCATAAAGGCGCGCGCCAGCGCCTGCGGGTTCTGTGCCCCCAGCGCCTGCGCCGCCAGGCCGGTGGTGCTCATGCGCAGGAACAACAGCAGCATGAACAGGAAGCTGGTCGCCACCGCGCCGATCGCGACCCCCCCCAGATAGATCGGGCTGTCGAGGTGGCCGATCACCGCGGTGTCCACCAGCCCGAGCAGCGGCACGGTAATATTGGAGAAAATCATCGGCAGAGCCAGGCGCCACAGAGCTTTATCGGTGTCGCTGGTAAAGGCGGAAATCAAGCGCATGATGAGACGTTCCCGTAGCGGTGGCGAATGGCAAGGTCAGAAACAAAAACGCCCCAGAACAGGGGCGATTGATACAAGGAGGCGGCACTGAGGGTGCGACGATTAAATCCAGTCGCCGTTGCGGATCACGCCGACCGCCAGCCCTTCGATAGTGAAATTCTGCTGACGCAGATCGACCACGATCGGTTGGAATTCGTTGTTCTCCGGCAGCAGTTCAACCACGTTGCCGTGCTTTTTCAGGCGCTTGACCGTCACTTCGTCTTCGATGCGCGCCACCACGACCTGGCCATTGCGCACGTCTTGCGTTTTGTGCACCGCCAGCAGATCGCCGTCCAGAATGCCGATGTCGCGCATCGACATGCCGTTCACCCGCAGCAGGAAATCGGCGCTCGGTTTAAACAGGGAAGGATCCACCTGGTAGTGCCCTTCGATGTGCTGCTGCGCCAGCAGCGGCTCGCCGGCGGCGACACGGCCGATCAGCGGCAGCCCCTCTTCTTCTTCCATCAGCAGGCGGATACCGCGCGAAGCACCGGAGACGATTTCGATCACGCCTTTGCGTGCCAGCGCCTTCAGGTGTTCTTCAGCGGCGTTAGGCGAACGGAACCCCAGACGCATCGCGATCTCGGCACGCGTTGGCGGCATGCCCGTTTGCGAAATGTGCTCGCGAATCAGGTCGTAGACCTCTTGCTGTCTGGTAGTTAGTGCTTTCATTCCGCCCCCTGTTTGTTTATACAGTCTTGCTGTGAGTATATACAGGTAAGCGCGGATTGGGAACCGAAGATTAAATAAAAATCAGTCAGTAGGCGCTTTTCGTCAGCCGAAGTGCTGCCATAAGACCGTGCCCCAAACGAACAGCGCGAGCACGATCGCCAGCGACACCGCCGCCGATCCCATGTCCTTGGCCCGGCCGGACAGCTCGTGATGTTCGCTGCCGATGCGATCCACAACCGCCTCGATCGCGCTGTTCAGGATCTCGACGATCATCACCAGCGCTACCGATCCGATCAATAAAATGCGCGCTATCGCACCCACATCCAGCCAGACAGCCAGTATGATAGCCAGGAGGGTGACCACCAGTTCCTGGCGGAACGCCGCTTCGTGCTGCCAGGCGGCGGAAAGCCCTTTATAGGAGTAGCCGGCGGCCTTAATGATGCGGGTCAGGCCGGTTGCTTGGTTTGCCATGTTTTCGTGCCTTTCTCAGAGGTCGGTCATAATAAAAAGAGTCTAGAACAGTCCGCGCTGACGGCTCTCGGATTTCGAACACCACAGATCTGCTACCCGGTTTCTGGTATGCTTGCGGCGCATTGCTAACAAGAGGCTTCACGTTGTTATGTCAGGTTGGCGTAAAATTTATTATAAAATATTGAATTTACCACTTAAATTGTTGGTAAGAAGTAAGGTCATCCCTTCAGATCCGGTTACCGAGCTAGGGTTGGATCCCTCACGGCCGATTTTGTATGTTTTACCTTACAATTCCAAGGCGGATTTGCTGACGCTGCGCACCCAGTGCCTGGCGCAGGATCTGCCCGATCCGCTCAACTCGCTGGAGATCGACGGCACCGTGCTGCCGAGCTACGTGTTCATTCACGACGGCCCGCGCGTGTTCCGCTATTACACCCCGAAAGAAGAGTCGGTAAAGCTGTTCCACGACTATCTGGATCTGCATCGCAGCAATCCGGATCTCGACATTCAGATGCTGCCGGTTTCGGTGATGTTCGGCCGCTCACCGGGCCGCGAAGGCCACGGTACGCCGCACCTGCGTCTGTTGAACGGCGTGCAGAAATTCTTCGCCGTGCTGTGGCTCGGCCGCGACAGCTTCGTGCGTTTCTCCAACACCGTTTCGCTGCGCCGCATGGCCACCGAACACGGAACGGATAAAACCATCGCGCAGAAACTGGCGCGCGTGGCGCGCATGCACTTCTCGCGTCAGCGCCTGGCCGCCGTGGGCCCGAGCCTGCCGGCCCGTCAGGATCTGTTTAACAAGCTGTTGGCGTCCAAAGCGATCGAAAAAGCGGTCGAGGACGAAGCGCGCAGCAAGAAGATCTCGCATGAGAAGGCCCAGCAAAACGCCATCGCGCTGATGGAAGAGATCGCCGCCGATTTCTCCTACGAAACCGTGCGCCTGTCCGACCGCGTGCTGAGCTGGACCTGGAACCGGCTGTATCAGGGCATCAACGTCACCAACGCCGAGCGCGTGCGCCAGCTGGCGCAGGACGGCCACGAGATCGTCTACGTGCCCTGCCACCGCAGCCACATGGACTATCTACTGCTGTCCTACGTGCTGTATCACCAGGGCCTGGTGCCGCCGCACATCGCCGCCGGCATCAACCTCAACTTCTGGCCGGCCGGCCCGATCTTCCGTCGCCTGGGCGCGTTCTTCATCCGCCGCACCTTCAAGGGCAACAAGCTGTACTCGACGGTGTTCCGCGAATACCTCGGCGAGCTGTTCACCCGCGGTTACTCGGTGGAATACTTCGTGGAAGGCGGCCGTTCCCGCACCGGGCGCCTGCTGGAGCCGAAGACCGGCACCCTGTCGATGACCATCCAGGCGATGCTGCGCGGCGGCACCCGTCCGATCACGCTGGTGCCGATTTACATCGGTTACGAGCACGTGATGGAAGTGGGTACCTATGCCAAAGAGCTGCGCGGCGCCACCAAGGAAAAAGAGAGCCTGCCGCAGATGCTGCGCGGCCTGCGCAAGCTGCGCAACCTGGGCCAGGGTTACGTCAACTTCGGCGAGCCGCTGCCGTTGACGGCTTACCTCAACCAGAACGTGCCGCAGTGGCGCGAGTCGATCGATCCGATCGAAGCCCAGCGCCCAAGCTGGCTGACGCCGACGGTCAACGATCTGGCCGGCCAGATCATGGTGCGCATCAACAACGCCGCCGCGGCCAACGCCATGAACCTGTGTTCCACCGCGCTGCTGGCCTCGCGCCAGCGTTCGCTGACCCGCGAACAGCTGATCGAACAGCTCGAGTGCTACCTGCAGCTGATGCGCAACGCGCCTTACGCGCGTGACGTCACCGTGCCGACGCAAACGCCGGACGAGCTGCTGGATCACGCGCTGAACATGAACAAGTTCGAGGTGGAGAAGGACAGCATCGGCGACATCATCATCCTGCCGCGCGAGCAGGCGGTGCTGATGACCTATTACCGCAACAACATCCACCACCTGCTGGTGCTGCCATCGCTGATCGCCAGCATCGTGATGCATCACCGCCGGGTATCGCGCGCCGAGCTGCTGCGCCAAATCGGCATGATCTATCCGATGCTGAAAGCCGAGCTGTTCCTGCATGACGACAAGGAACAGCTGCCGGAGGTGCTGCGGCCGGTGATCGACGAGCTGATCCGTCAACAGCTGATCTGCGACAAAGGCGACGAGCTGGTGCTGAACCCGGCGCGCATTCGTCCGCTGCAGCTGCTGGCCGCCGGGGTGCGCGAAACCCTGCAACGCTACGCCATCACCATGTCGATCCTCAGCGCCAACCCGAGCATCAACCGCGGCGCGCTGGAGAAAGAGAGCCGCATCATGGCGCAGCGTCTGTCGGTGCTGCACGGCATCAACGCGCCGGAATTCTTCGACAAGGCGGTGTTCTCCACCCTGGTGGCGACGCTGCGCGAAGAAGGCTATATCAACGACAGCGGCGATGCGATCCGCGAGCACACCCTCGAGGTGTACAACATGCTGAGCGATCTGATCACGCCGGAGATCAAGCTGACCATCGAAAGCGTCAACATGCCGGAAGAAACCAACGCCCTGCCGCAATCCGATGCGGAAGAAGAGAAAGACGAGTGATTTCGCCCGGCGCGGAAACACAAAAGGCACCCTCGGGGTGCCTTTTTTCTTGCGGAAGGGAAGCGTTACGTCGGCAGATAGCTCAGCGCGATGCCGATGAACACCACCAGCCCTACATAGTTGTTCTGCAGGAAGGCCTTGAAGCAGGCCTCGCGCTCGCGGCCGGCGATCTGTTTCTGCTGGTGAATGAACAGCGCGCCCGCCAGCAGCAGTGACCAGTAAAACGCCCCGCCGAGCTGCGCCAGATAACCGACCCACACCAGCAGCAGCAGCGTCGCGAACTGCAACAGCCCGACGATCAGCTTGTCATAACGGCCGAACAGGATAGCGGTGGATTTGATGCCGATCTTCAGGTCATCGTCGCGGTCGACCATCGCATACAGCGTGTCGTAGGCCACCGTCCAGCAGATGTTGGCCAGCAGCAGCAGCCAGCAGCTGAGCGGCAGCGATTCGCTGACCGCCGCATAGCCCATCGGAATGCCCCAGCCGAACGCGGCGCCCAGCACGAACTGCGGCAGGTTGGTCACCCGCTTCATGAACGGGTACGCCCAGGCCAGCGCCAGCGCCGCCAGCGACAGCCAGATGGTCATCGCATTGAGCGTCAACACCAGGCAGAACGAGATCAGCACCAGCACCACGAACAGCACCTTGGCCTCTTTCGCGCTCACCCGGCCGCTCGGCATCGGCCGCCCGGCGGTGCGTTTCACGTAGCCGTCCACCGCGCGATCGGCGTAGTCATTCACCACGCAGCCGGCGGCGCGCATCAGGAACACGCCGAGCACGAACACCAGCAAAATCGACAGCGGCGGCACGCCTTTCCCGGCCAGCCACAGCGCCCACAGCGTCGGCCACAGCAGCAACAGCGTGCCGATCGGTTTATCAATGCGCATCAAATGGCTGTAAGCCCGCCATTTACTTTGAGTCACGCTTCCCTCCAAGGTCTTGCTCTCCTCTCTTATGCAGGAACCGCTGAATACAGCGGCGAAGCCGGTAAAAACAGTTCGGTCAGCAACAGCGGTTTGCCCGCCAGCCGCAGCCGTGAACGGCGCGCCCACAGCGCGTCCTGTCGGCCGATATGGATATAGTCGCGGGTCAGCTCGCCGCTGCTGAACAGGTAGCGCCCCAGCGGCAGCGTGCCCAGATCCACCAGCGCCTGGTCGGGGCCGGTCAGCGTATTTTCCGGGATCACCGTGCGCCCCAGCAGCCAGGGCTGGTCATCGCCCAGCAGCACCACTTCGCGCAGCCAGTAGCGCGGGCTGTCGGGCAGGTGCTTCGCCTCGTCGCCCAGCGCCTCGCGCGTGACGAAGCATTCGCGCTGCGGTTCGACGCGCACCTGGGCGCAATGGCGTTCAAATCGGCGGGTCATGGAGCCTAACTCCATCAGCCAGTCGCTGACGGTGGCGGGCGCCGGAGGATCCTGTTCGGACAACCACTCCAGCGGCGGCAGGATGGAATCCCTGATGCCAGACATTGCTTTACTCCTCGCCTGAACCGCAGCCGGTAAGGCGCGCCAGACGATACAAACTGTTAACAGGCCCCCATTGTAGCGCAGAAATGCGAAAGCGGCAGGCTGATTCGTGGCGAAAACGGCAGGCCTATCGGCCGGAAAAACCGGGGTTCTGTCATCTTTTTGCCATCCGTATTCTCTATCTTCGTTCCCCGGCACGATGACGATTCTGTGATCGCCTGCAAAGTTTCATCTTTGTCGCGTTGTTTTATCTACGCGCGTAGATACTCTGACACCGCAGCGTTGAATCGCCATGCGTCCGACATCATTTGTCGGCACACCTTTGTTGCCGGCACCAGGGAAACCATCTTTAACCGCGCCCCTCCAGGCGCAGAACAAAAGAGGATAGCACCGTCATGAGCGAAACAACGCTTGCCACTCCACAGACCGCCGACGCCGCGCTGGCGGCCGATGAACGCCTGGCAACCAAAGAGGGGCGCAGCCAATTTTGGCGCGCCACCTTCTCCTGCTGGCTCGGCACCGCCATGGAATACGTCGACTTCGCGCTGTACGGCCTGGCGGCCGGCATGGTGTTCGGCGATGTGTTCTTCCCCGAGGCCACGCCGCTGGTCGCTCTGCTGGCCAGCTTCGCCACCTACTCAGTCGGTTTCGTCGCGCGGCCGATCGGCGCGCTGGTGTTCGGCTGGATTGGCGATCGCAAAGGCCGCCGCGTAGTGCTGATCACCACCGTGGCGCTGATGGGCATTTCCACCACGCTGATCGGCCTGATCCCGTCCTATGCGCAAATCGGCGTCTGGGCGCCCACCTGCTTGGTGATCCTGCGCTTCGCGCAGGGGTTCGGCGCCGGCGCGGAGCTGTCCGGCGGCGCGGTGATGCTGGCGGAATACGCGCCGGCCAAGCGGCGCGGGCTGGTGGCCTCGATCATCGCCATCGGCTCCAACAGCGGCACCCTGCTGGCGTCGCTGGTATGGCTGCTGGTGCTGCAGCTCGACAAGGAAGATCTGATGAGCTGGGGCTGGCGCATTCCGTTCCTCGCCAGCATTCTGATCGCCGGGGTGGCGCTGTACCTGCGCCGTCACGTGCGCGAAACGCCGGTGTTCGAGCGCGAGCTGCAACAAAACCACCAGCGCATGCTGGACGCCGCTCAGGCCGCGCCGGACTCACGCAGCTACCTGCAGCGCACCAAAGCGTTCTGGGTGATGCTCGGCCTGCGCATCGGCGAAAACGGCCCCTCCTATCTGTGCCAGGGCTTTATCGTCGGCTACGTCGCCAAGGTGCTGATGGTCGATAAATCGGTGCCGGCGCTGGCGGTGCTGATCGCCTCGCTGTGCGGTTTTCTGGTGATCCCGCTGGCCGGCTGGCTGTCCGATCGCTTCGGCCGCCGCGTCACCTACCGCTGGTTCTGCCTGCTGCTGGTGCTGTATGCCTTCCCGGCGTTCTGGCTGCTCGACAGCCGTGAACCGGCGATCGTCATCTCGGTGATCGTGGTCGGCATGTGCATCGCATCGCTGGGGATCTTCGGCGTGCAGGCGGCCTACGGCGTCGAACTGTTCGGCGTGAAGAACCGCTACTCCAAGATGGCGTTCGCCAAGGAGCTCGGCTCGATCCTCTCCGGCGGCACCGCGCCGCTGATCGCCACCGCGCTGCTCTCCGGCTTCGGTCACTGGTGGCCTGTCGCCGCCTATTTTGTTGTAATGGCGGGCATCGGCTTAATCACCACCTTCTTTGCTCCCGAAACCCGCGGCCGCGATCTCAACCTGCCGCAGGATGCCGCGTAGCGAGAAGGCGAACAGGATCTCAATTTGGATAATCACTCCGCGCGACGCGTTACCCGCGCCGACGTGGCCCGCGTAGCGGGCACCTCCGTCGCCGTGGTCAGCTACGTGATCAACAACGGCCCGCGCCCGGTGGCGGAAGCCACCCGGCTGCGCGTGCTGGCGGCGATCGAGCAGACCGGCTACCGGCCGAACGACATCGCGCGGGCGCTGGCCTCCGGCAGCACGCAAACCTACGGGCTGGTGGTGCCGGATATTTCCAACCCGTTCTTCGCCACTCTGGCGCGGGCGCTGCAGCAGGAAGCCTTCAACCGCGGCCGCGTGCTGCTGCTGGGCGACGCCGGCGACGATCGTCAGCGCGAGTATGAGCTTATCAACAACCTGCTGCGCCGCCAGGTCGACGGCCTGCTGTACACCAGCGTCGATCGCCACCCGTGGTTCGATCTGATCCGCGCTTCCGGCACCCCCTGCGTGATGATAGACACCATCGACAGCCAGGCCGGCGTCTGCGCCATCCGCGTCGACGAGCGCGACGCCGCCTGCCAGGCGACCCGCCATCTGCTGCAGCACGGCTATCGCGACATCGGCATTTTTATCGGTCCGCTGACCATGCTCAACGCGCAGGATCGCCTGAACGGCTGGCGCGATGCGCTGCTGGAGGCGGGCATCGCGCCACGCGACGCGTGGATTTTCGAAGCGCCCTACACCCGCCAGGGCGGTTACCAGGCCACCCAGCGCCTGGTGCAAGGCCCGCGCCCGCGCGCCGTTTTCACCTCCAACGAGCAGCAGGCGCTCGGCTGCCTGTCGGCGCTGGCGGAGCATGGGCTGCGCGCGCCGGACGATCTGGCGCTGATCTGTTTTAACGGCACGCAACAATCCGAATTCAGCGTGCCGCCGCTCAGCGCGGTCGAGCAGCCGATCGACGCCATGGCCAAGCGGGCCATCGCCATGCTGGCCGCCGGCGCCGCGCCCGCCGAGCTGCATGAATTCGCTTTTCAACTGCGCATCCGCCGTTCGTGCGGCTGTTAGCGGTTTTTCAGGACACCTTATATGCGTTTAATCATTGATTGCGATCCCGGCAACGGCGTTCCCGGCGCCAACGTCGACGACGGCCTGGCGCTGGCCCTGGCGCTGGCGGCCAAACCGCAGCTGCAGCTGGAGTTGATCAGCATCGTGGCCGGCAACACCCCGCGTGAAGTGGGCTTCGCCGTCGCCACCGATCTGCTGGCGCAGAGCGGCTATCAGGTGCCGGTCGCCCTCGGCGCGGCGCGCGCCCTGAGCGAACCGCCGGAGCCGTGGCGCGCACACCTGGACCGCCCGATCGCCGATCCTAAGCTGGCGGCGCTGTGGCGTGACCTGCCCGCGCCCTCGCTGGCCAACGCGCCCGCGCCGGACGCCGCCATCGCCATCGGCGAACTGATCTGCCGGCATCCCGGCGAGATCACGCTGGCGGCGATCGGCCCGCTGACCAACGTTGCGCACGCCATGCAGCTTTACCCGCAGATGGCGCAGGCGGTGAAAGAGATCGTGATCATGGGCGGCGTGTTCAACGTTGAGGGATATATCAAGGACACCAATTTCGGCCTGGATCCGGAAGCGGCGCGGCTGGTGTTGAACAGCGGCGCCGCTATCACGCTGGCGCCGCTGGATGTCACCACTCAGACCATGCTGACCCAGGCGGATCTGGCCGCGTTGACCCAGCCGGATACCCCGCTGTGCCGCTATTTGCGCGCCACGACGCAGCCGTGGATCGACTATTCGCGCCATACGCGGCGCCTGCCGGGCTGCTGGATCCATGATGCGCTGGTGATCGCCTGGCTGCTGGCGCCGCAGCTGGTCACCACCGAGATGTTTCATGTGGATGTGGCGCTGGAAGGGGCGTTGACGCGCGGCAGCTCACGCCGCTGGCGGCCGGACAGCCTGCGCCTGACGGTCGGCATGCCGGCGCCGCAGGGCAAGCCGGTGCGCGTCATGCAGCAGGTGGACAACGCCCGTCTGTTGGCGTTGATCGGCGCAACGCTGGCCCGCGGATGAAAAAAGGTGCGCCAAAGCGCACCAATCATCGAGCCAGCATCGGCAGCGCCGGGTGTTACCCCTTGCCTTTAACGCTGCTGATAAACATTTTACGCGCGGTGGTCGAGCCCAGTTTCTCGGCCTCATTCATCAGCTTCAGCGCCTTGTCGATATCGCCCGCCTTCACCGCCTGCTTGATGCCGTTATTGAAGTAGCTTTCGGTATCGTTGAGCATCGGCTCCGCCGGTTTCTCCGGCGCTGGCGCAGGCGCCGCCACGGCGGCCGGTGCGGTCGAGCCCACCACCACCGGCGCCACGGTCGGCGCAGGCTGCAGCATGCCGATCATCACGTTGCCGGTGCCCTGTTCCGCGGTGACCTTAAGCTTCAGCGTGCCGGTCGTCGCGTGGCCGGCGATCGGATCCGGGATATCCGGCACCGCGTTGCCCACGCCCTGCGCGTAGGCCTTGGCCGGGTTGGTCAGCTGCGTGGTTTTCGCCAAGTCCTGGCGGGTGGTGTACACCAGCAGGTAAATCTGTTTTTGACCGAGCGCCGGCGTCAGTTTCAGCGTGCCTTCGAGGCGATCGGAGGACATCGCCCCCGGCGGCTGATACGGGAAATAGCTGCTCGGGTAATACGCCGCCGGGCGCAGATGCTCATCCAGCACCAGCACGCTCGGCGCGTACAGCGAATTGTTTTTGGCGAGGCTGCTCAGCGTCACTTCCAGCGAACCGCGATCGGCCGGCAGCGTATAGGCGGCGATCGCCCCCTGAATTTCGCCCTGATTGAGCTGCGGGCTGACGGCGTCGAGCTTCACCTCTTGCGACACCGGCGGCTGCAGCGGCTGCCACGGCAGGCTTTGCAGCGTGGCGGCGCTGATGGCCGGCGCGACGGAAACGTTGGCCGGCGTGTCGGCGTTGGCCGCCAAAGGCGCGCCGACGGTCAGCGCCAGCGACAGGCAGAGTGACAGCAGATTCTTTTTCATCGTTATATCCTCTTTCAGCGCCGCGGCGGATCAGGCAAGAGATCCGGCCGCGGCGAATGCGGTTGGGGGAGAGCCGGTGGCCCTCCCCGCCCTGTCGTCGTTACCACCAAATTTCCATCTGGGCGCCGAAGGTGACTTCGTCATCCTTGCCGCGGCTGAAGGTATGCATGCTGGTGTCGTTGTAAGCGGTGCCGGTGTTATACCCGGTGTCGTCACCGGTGGCGTAGCCCCACTTCTCATCCCACTTGGCGTAGGTGGCGAACAGACGGATGGCCGGACGCGACCAGATGCTGTTGCCCGCCTGCCACTGCTGCGCCAGGGTCACTTTATACTGGCCGTTGCGATCGCCGGTGCGCTGGGATTTGACGTTGTCATAGCCGGCTTCCAGCAGGGTGCTCATGATCGGCGTCCACTTGTACATCGGGCGCACGCCCACGGTGTACCAGGTGGTGCCGTTGTTGTTGTCGCGGTCGATGTCCTGGAACATGGCGACGTACATCAGCGCCCATTGATCGTTGAAGTCGATGGCGCCGTGATCCAGCACGCGGATCATCTTGCCGTTGTTATCGATGGTGGCGCCTTCGTTGCGGCCGTTGTTCTGCGAGGTCATCGAGTCGGTGGCGTACTGCAGCACGAACTTGTTGTAACCGTTCAGGATGCTCTGCGTGTGTTCCGCGGTGAACATCCAGCCGTCTTTGCTGGCGCCGTCGGCCAGGCGATAGTTATCCTGCGCATTGGCGCGGCCGTAGTCCACGCCCAGCTCCAGGGTGCCGCCCGGGTTCAGCTCCAGGCCGGCCAGACGCAGGTCGAAGGTGTCGTTGACGGTCGGGCGCTGTTTCCATTCGTTATCCAGGTAGCCGTAAGAGCCGCCGGATTCGGAGTTGCGGGTCACGGCGGCGGACAGCTTGCCGAAGCCCAGATCGATGTTTTCCAGACCGGCGCCCGGGCCGGAGATATCCCAGTAGTAGAAGTCGATCATGTGAACGTCATGACGCTGATAGAAGCGCTTACCGGCCCACAGCGTGGAGCCCGGCAGCCAGTCGATCAGGTTTTTACCCTGCACGTTGACTTCGCGGAAGCCTGGGGTCACGTCTTCCCAGTCGGAACGTTGCGAGACCGAATAGGCCAGGTTGGTGTCGAAATAGAAGCTCTTGTCGCCTTCTTTCCACACTTCCTGCCCCAGTTTCAGTTCGGCGTAGGTTTCGCATTCGTTGCCGAGACGGTATTTGCTCGCGGCACCGGTGGCCTTGAAGCACTGTTGCTCACCGCCGCTGCCGGTCCAGCCGATGCCGGAACGGGCGTAACCGTGAAAATCCACGGCCAGCGCCTGGGTAGAGAGAACACCGGCGGCGACAGCCAGTGCCAGAGGAAGTTTGCGCAGAGTAGTCATCATTATTCTCCTGTTATACCGACTTTGATGCTTTAAACGCCCGGCTCCTGGTGCAGCCGTTTACATGCCGTACCGTCTTCACGGAACAGGTGGCAACGATGAGGCGGCAGGCCGATGGCGAATGTGGCACCTTCTTCTACCAGCACCACGTCATTCTGGCGGTACACCAGGTTTTGACGGATGGCCGGGATTTGGATGTGGATTTGCGTCTCGTTGCCGAGCTGCTCCACCACCTGTACGTCGCCGGTAAGCCGCACTTCTGAGGCTTCGCCGGGCAGCAGATGTTCAGGGCGAATGCCCAGTGACAGGTTGGCGCCGGGCTGAACGCCCTCGCCTTCCACCGGCAGCCAGACCAGCTGGCGGTTGGGCAGTTCGACCTGCACCTGTTGCGGCTGCGCCGCGGTCACCTTGACCGGCAGGAAGTTCATCTTCGGCGAGCCGATAAACCCGGCGACGAAGCGGTTGGCCGGGTAGTGGTACAATTCCAGCGGCTTGCCGACCTGCGCCACGCGACCGGCGTCGAGCACCACGATCTTGTCGGCCAGCGTCATCGCTTCGACCTGATCGTGGGTGACGTAAATCATGGTGCGCTGCAGGCGCTTGTGCAGACGGGAAATCTCGATGCGCATCTGCACCCGCAGCGCGGCGTCGAGGTTGGACAGCGGTTCGTCGAGCAGGAACACGTCCGGCTCGGCCACCAGCGTGCGGCCGATCGCCACGCGCTGACGCTGCCCGCCGGACAGCGCCTTCGGCCGCCGATCGAGCAGGTGCGCCAGCTGCAACACCTCGGAAACCTGATTCACCCGTTGATTGATTTCCGCTTTCCTGGCGCCGGCCAGCTTCAGGCCGAACGACATATTGTCCGCCACCGACAGGTGCGGATACAGCGCGTAGGACTGGAACACCATGCCGATGCCGCGCTCGGAAGGCGGCACCTCATTCATGCGTTTCTCGCCGATCAGCAGGTCGCCGGAGGTGATGTCCTCCAGCCCGGCGATCATGCGCAGCAGCGTCGATTTACCGCAGCCCGACGGCCCGACAAACACCACAAACTCGCCGTCTTCGATGGTCAGATTGACGTCTTTGGAAATCACGGCCTCACCGAAGGCCTTATAAACGCTGCGCAGTGTCACGCTAGCCATGCGTTACTCCCCTGCTTTCGCAGTTAACATGTCGTGTGAAAATGGCGGAGGCAAAGCCCGCCAAAACCCATTGATGACCCTCTTGCTGCGCGCCGTGCTGCCATGCCAACGGCAAGGTCGCCTCAGACGGCGCGGCCGCCTGAGTATAAGGCTGCAGGTTTATCAGCGCTTCAAGGCATTGATCCTGATGGGTAATAAGTAAGCGCACCACGCCGTCCCGCTGGCTGATCGCGTTCAATTCGCCGCGCTGGATGAGCGGCGAACGGCGCAGGGCCAACAGCGCCTGGCAGTAACGTAAGGTGGAGTGGCTGTCGTGCTGTTGGCGGCTGATGGCCAATGCGCGGTGTTCGATCGCCACCTGTTGATACCAGCTGATTTCGCCGGCGGTGACCTGTTCGGGGGCTTCATGCCACGGCATCGGCGTTTGCGCGCCGCGCGGATCCTGCAGCCCGGCGGCATGCGGCAGCCCCAGCTCCTCGCCCTGGTACAGGCAGATCGGCGCCGGCAACATCGCCAACAGCGTCAAAAAGGCGGCGGCGGAACGCAGGTCGCCCTGCCCCCAGCGGCTGACCACTCTTGGCTGATCGGCATCGCCGGTGCTCCACAGGCTGTCCGCCAACGTGGCGCGGCGGGCGTGCAGCACCGCCACCAGCTTCTCCGCGCTGAACGGCATCACGTCCAGCGCCAGCGCGCCGTGGACGAACCGCTGTGGCGCAACGGCATTGCGAACGCGGTTGGCTTCATCGCCATACCACAGCGTCAGCCCTTCGGCCGTCACCGTCGCCTCGGCCTCCGGCGCCAGCGTCTGCGGCAGCAACAGGCCGTCGATCGACAGCGCTTTCAGGTACGGCAGCGCCGCCAGCATGCCGTGCGCGTCGCCCACGCCGTCCCCGTTTCCGTCACGGAAACTGGCCGGATGGATCCGGTACAGGGTGGGCTGAGTGGCGATAGGCATTGACGACATAAATCCGGTATCCCTGCTGCGCGTGGCGTTAAAAATCAATGGGCCGATAGTGCGGGAGTCGCCGGAAAGGGTAATCATCCGTAACAGGATTTTTCATGGGGGAGGAGGCGGGAGGATGAGAGAACGACCGCGGCGATGAGAAGTTCCGCGCTTAAGGCAAATCTGTGATCCGTCTGGCAAAAATCGCCCCCCTATTTTGTGCCTGACGCCACAGAATAGAGCGCAACGTTAACTGGATCACACTCCTCATCTCAGGGGCGTAGAGGGGGGGAGGATGAGAATATGTCGCGTTGTGACCCACTATTACCGCGAAACGTCACTCCTTGATTTATGTGCTCACAAAAAGAAGGACTGGATTATGACTCGCAGCATTACCCTCGCCCGCACGCTGGCGCTCTCGGCACTGGCCACCCTGGTGCTCTCTTCTTCCGCCTTCGCCAAGATCGAGGAAGGCAAACTGGTTATCTGGATCAACGGCGACAAGGGCTATAACGGCCTGGCCGAAGTCGGCAAGAAATTCGAAAAAGACACCGGCATCAAGGTCACCGTCGAACACCCGGACAAGCTGGAAGAAAAATACCCGCAGGTGGCCGCCACCGGCGATGGCCCTGACATCATTTTCTGGGCTCACGACCGCTTCGGCGGCTATGCGCAGTCCGGCCTGCTGGCCGAAATCCACCCGTCCAAAGCCTTCCAGGACAAGCTGTTTCCGTTCACCTGGGACGCCGTGCGTTATGACGGCAAGCTGATCGGCTACCCGATCGCCGTCGAGGCGCTGTCGCTGATTTACAATAAAGACCTGGTCAAACAGCCGCCGAAGACCTGGGAAGAGATCCCGGCGCTGGACAAGCAGCTGCGCGCCAACGGCAAGAGCGCCATCATGTGGAACCTGCAGGAACCCTACTTCACCTGGCCTATCATCGCCGCCGACGGCGGTTATGCCTTCAAGTATGAAAACGGCAAATACAACATCAAGGATGTCGGCGTCGCCAACGCCGGTTCGCAGGCCGGCCTGCAGTTCATCGTCGATCTGGTGAAAAACAAGCATATCAACGCCGATACCGATTACTCGATCGCCGAAGCCGCGTTCAACAAAGGCCAGACCGCGATGACCATCAACGGGCCGTGGGCCTGGAACAACATTGAGCAGAGCAAAATCAACTACGGCGTGACGCTGCTGCCGACCTTCAAAGGCAAACCGTCCAAGCCGTTCGTCGGCGTGCTGACCGCCGGCATCAACGCCGCCAGCCCGAATAAAGAGCTGGCGACCGAGTTCCTCGAGAACTACCTGCTGACCAACGAAGGGCTGGCGGACGTCAACAAAGACAAGCCGCTGGGCGCGGTGGCACTGAAGTCCTACCAGGAAACGCTGGCCAAAGATCCGAAGATCGCCGCCACCATGCAGAACTCGCAAAACGGGGAAATCATGCCGAACATCCCGCAGATGAGCGCCTTCTGGTACGCCGAACGCAGCGCGGTGATCAACGCCGTCAGCGGCCGTCAGACGGTGAAAGCCGCGCTGGACGACGTGCAGACCCGCATCACCAAGTAACGACGTCGTGCGGGGTGCCACGGTGCCCCGCCGTTGCTTCACAGAAAGGAACGCCCTATGCAATTCGCTCACGCCGGGACGCCTGCGCGTAAAAAATCGAAGTGGTGGCAAAGCGACGCGCTGAAATGGCTGGTGGTCGGCCTGTTCAGCCTGGTGACCTGCTACCTGATTGTGTTGATGTATGCACAGGGTGAATACCTGTTCGCCATCCTGACGCTGATCCTGGTCAGCGCCGGGCTTTACGTCTTCGCCAACCGCCGCGCCTACGCCTGGCGCTATGTGTATCCCGGCGTCGCCGGCATGGGGCTGTTCGTCCTGTTCCCGCTGATTTGCACCATCGCCATCGCCTTCACCAACTACAGCAGCACCAACCAGCTGACCTTCGAGCGCGCGCAATCGGTGCTGATGCAGCGCCAGTTCCAGAGCGGCAAAACCTTTACCTTCGGCCTCTACCCGGCGGAAAACCAGCAGTGGCGCCTGCAGCTGACGCCGCCGGACGGCGAAGCACCGCTGATCTCCGAGCCTTTCCGCCTCGACGCCGCCGCGCTGCAAACTCTGAAACTGACGGCGCAGAGCGCCGCGCCGCAGGGCGAGCACGCCACGCTGCGGGTGATCACCCAAAACCGGCAGGCGCTGAGCCAGCTGGTGGCGCAGCTGCCCGACGGCGGTGAATTGCGCATGAGCTCCCTGCGCCAGTTCTCCGGCACCCGCCCGCTGTATGCACTGGACCAAGACGGCAGCACGCTGACCAATAACCAGACCCAGGTGCGCTACCGGCCGAACGGCGACACCGGCTTCTATCAGGCGATCAACGCCGACGGCGGCTGGGCGCAGGAAACCCTGAGCCCGGGCTATACCGTCACCACCGGCTGGAAAAACTTCCTGCGGGTGCTGCAGGACGAGGGCATCAAAAAGCCGTTCGTGTCGATCTTCATCTGGACCATCGTGTTCTCGGTGATGACGGTGATCCTCACCGTGGCGGTCGGCATGGTGCTGGCCTGCGTGGTGCAGTGGGAGGCGCTGAAAGGCAAGGCGATCTACCGCGTGCTGCTGATCCTGCCCTATGCGGTGCCATCATTCATTTCGATCCTGATCTTCAAAGGTTTGTTCAACCAGAGCTTCGGCGAGATCAACATGATGCTCAGCCATCTGTTCGGCATCAAGCCGGCCTGGTTCAGCGATCCGCTCACCGCCAAGAGCATGATCCTGATCGTCAACACCTGGCTCGGCTACCCGTACATGATGATCCTGTGCATGGGGCTGCTGAAGGCGATCCCGGACGATCTGTACGAGGCCTCGGCGATGGACGGCGCCAACCCGTGGCAAAACTTCTTCCGCATCACCTTACCGCTGCTGATCAAGCCGCTGACGCCGCTGATGATCGCCAGCTTCGCCTTCAACTTTAACAACTTCGTGCTGATCCAGCTGCTGACCAACGGCGGCCCGGACATGATCGGCACCACGACGCCGGCCGGCTATACCGATCTGCTGGTCAGCTACACCTACCGCATCGCCTTCGAAGGCGGCGGCGGGCAAGACTTCGGGCTGGCGGCCGCCATCGCCACGCTGATCTTCCTGTTGGTGGGCGCGCTGGCGATCCTGAATTTGAAAGCCAGCAAGATGAACTTCGATTAGGGAGAATGACGATGGCCATGGTTCAACCCAAATCCCAGCGCCTGCGCCTGTGGATCACCCATATTTTGATGCTGTGCTTTATCGCCCTGATCATGTTCCCGCTGCTGATGGTGGTCGCCATCTCGCTGCGCTCCGGCAACTTCGCCACCGGCAGCCTGATACCGGAAACCCTCTCCTGGGATCACTGGCGGCTGGCGCTCGGCTTCAGCGTCACCCACGCCGACGGCAGCGTGACGCCGCCACCGTTCCCGGTGCTGCTGTGGCTGTGGAACTCAGTCAAGATCGCGGCGATCACCGCCATCGGCATCGTGACGCTGTCTACCACCTGCGCCTACGCCTTTGCCCGCATGCGCTTTCGCGGCAAGAGCACGTTGCTGAAAAGCATGCTGATCTTCCAGATGTTCCCGGCGGTGCTGTCGCTGGTGGCGCTGTACGCCCTGTTCGATCGCCTGGGCCAGTACATTCCGTTTATCGGCCTGAATACCCACGGCGGCGTGATCTTCGCCTACATGGGCGGCATCGCGCTGCACGTCTGGACCATCAAGGGCTATTTCGAAACCATCGACAACTCGCTGGAAGAGGCGGCGGCGCTGGACGGCGCCACGCCGTGGCAGGCATTCCGTCTGGTGTTGCTGCCGCTGTCGGTGCCGATTCTGGCGGTGGTGTTCATTCTGTCGTTTATCGCCGCCATCACCGAAGTGCCGGTGGCGTCGCTGCTGCTGCGCGATGTGAACAGCTACACGTTGGCGGTGGGGATGCAGCAATATCTCAACCCGCAGAACTACCTGTGGGGCGACTTCGCCGCCGCCGCGGTGCTGTCGGCGATACCGATCACCGCCGTGTTCCTGCTGGCGCAGCGCTGGCTGGTTGGCGGCCTGACGGCCGGCGGCGTGAAGGGGTAATTTGTGCCACTGCAGTGCGTTTGATGTCTTTTCTTATCTTTTACCCTATGGATTTCAAGTTACAGCGAGTGCAGTCAACAACGCTGTAGCTTGAAAGACGACGGGTAATGATATCCTGTGTCTTCGGCGGCCTTGGGCCGCCATTTTTATCGCTACTCTCGTTTCAACCGGTCGGTATTAGCCAGATAAAGCGTCACCACCAGCACCAATATCGCCGCGGCGTAGATCAGGGTATCGATAGGGTTTTTGTGATCCACGATAATCAAACGAATAATCGCGGTAATGCCAATGTAAATAAAATAGCGCAGCGGGAAATGATAACCCGACTCAAAATACTTGACGATCAAGGCGATAAATTCAAAGTACAGGAAATAAATCACAATGCCTTCAATCAACAGGTAAGAGGACGACTCTTCGCTGTTGATAAATAACACCTTCGCCAGATGGAGGGTTTCCTTGACCAGAAACACCACCAGAATGGCCGCCAGCAGCAGCAAGCCCACGTTCAGCACCCGCTGCAGCCCCTTCGCTATCATTATCGAACGCGACGTTTTTGCCATAAAACCTCTCTCTGAATACCGCGTATATGATTCAACCGTGCCAATATAGGCATTGTCCTAAAAATTCCGCCCCTCGCGAAAGCACTTTAAACCCCATTTAATTCATCACGTTATAATAAGATGTTTCTGACCTATAGATTTGTAGCAAATCGAAATGTCAACTATCATGGGACACAGAGATCTTTACATAAAACCAATAACCTCGAATTAACAAGGGAATTCTTTATGCGCGCTAAACTTAACGGACTGGTCGCTGCGGGCCTGTTTACCTGTGCATTGTCCGGCCACGCCGCCGGCCTGGTAGCCCCTGACAACGATCTGCGTAACGATCTCGCCTGGCTGTCTGACCGCGGCGTCATCAACGTCAGCCTGTCCACCTGGCCGCTGAGCCAGGAAGAGATCAGCTCCGTTATCGCGCAGGCCAAGCCGGTGACCAACACCGAGAAAAACGTTATCGACCGCGTACAACGCCGCGTCGATGCCCTGAAAGCCAACATTCGCGTCAGCGGTTACGCCTCGACCGATAAACCCGGCACCCCGCAGGGCTTCGGCCAAAACGAATACGCCGACGATCGCCTGACCATCGGCGCCGGCGCCAACGGCGAGTTCTGGGACGTGCGTCTGCAGGGCTCGGTGGAAGGCGATCAGCGCGTCAGCGACGGCTCCAAATTCAACATGAACGGCTCCTACGGCGCGGTGAAAATCTGGAACCAATGGCTCTCCTTCGGCGAGGTTTCCCAGTGGTGGGGCCCTGGCTACGACGGCAGCCTGATCCGCTCCGACGCCGCGCGCCCGGTGGCCGGCTTTATGCTGCAGCGCGCCGACCAATCGCCGTTTGAAACCCCGTGGCTGTCGTGGATCGGCCGCTGGCAATACCAGTTGTCCGCCGGCCAGCTGTCGCAGTACGCTGCCGTGCCGGACACCAAGCTGATCGGTGGCCGCCTGACCATGATGCCGACCGACTTCCTGGAGTTGGGCGCTTCGCGCGTCATGATGTGGGGTGGTGATGGCCGTCCGCACTCCTGGAGTTCCTTCTGGGATGGCGTCACCGGCAACGACAATACCGGCGATCCGAAAAACGATCCGGGCAACCAGTTGGGCGGTTTTGACTTCAAACTCAAGCTGCAGCCGCTCATCGGCATGCCGGTCAGCCTGTATGGCCAGATCACCGGTGAAGATGAAGCAGGCATGTTGCCTTCGCATAACGCCTACATGCTGGGGCTTGAAGGCCATCCGGAATGGGGCCCGACCACGATCAACTGGCATATCGAAGGTACTGATACCCGCTCTAACGGCAACGCCAACAACGTGATGTACAACCATTACATCTATCGGGGCGGTTACTACCAGCAAGGTTACCCGCTGGGCCATGCGATGGGCGGCGACGGTCAGATGCTGTCCGGCCGCGTGGAAATGGTGCTGGACGACGGCCAGCGTTGGAGCACCCGCCTGGTGTACGCCAAGGTGAATCCGAACAACCAAACCATCAACCGGGCGTTCCCGCGTTCCGATACGCTGAAAGGCATTCAGCTCGGCTGGGGTTACAGCTTCGATTCTCAGGTTAAATTCGATACCAGCCTGTGGTACACCAACAGCGATCACAGCACCGCCGACGACGTGGGCGCCGGCGTCAGCTTCGAAGTGCCGATCAACCTGTAATTTTTTGCAGACGTAAAAAAACCCGCCGCGGCGGGTTTTTTATTGGCTTCAGCTCAGGCGCTTAGCGCCATTCCTTGAAGCGGTTGATCAGCGCATTGGTCGAGCTGTCGTGGCTGCTGATTTTCTCGCTGCCCGCCAGCTCCGGCAGGATGCGGTTAGCCAGCTGTTTGCCCAGCTCCACTCCCCACTGATCGAAGGTGAAGATGTTCAGGATCGCGCCCTGGGTGAAGATCTTGTGCTCGTACAGCGCGATCAGGCTGCCCAGGCTGAACGGGGTGATTTCGCGCAGCAGGATCGAGTTGGTCGGGCGGTTGCCTTCAAACACTTTGAACGGCGCCACGTGCTTGACCTGCTCAGGGGTTTTACCCTGCGCCGCGAACTCGGCCTCCACCACGTCCAGCGACTTGCCGAACGCCAGCGCTTCGGTCTGAGCGAAGAAGTTGGACAGCAGTTTGGCGTGATGATCGCCCAGCGGATTATGGCTGATGGCCGGCGCGATGAAGTCGCAAGGCACCAGCTTGGTGCCCTGGTGGATCAGCTGGTAGAACGCATGCTGGCCGTTGGTGCCCGGCTCGCCCCAAATGATAGGGCCGGTCTGATAATCCACCGGATTGCCGTTGCGATCGACGTACTTGCCGTTGGATTCCATGTTGCCCTGCTGGAAGTAAGCGGCAAAACGGTGCATGTACTGATCGTACGGCAGAATGGCTTCGGTTTCGGCGCCGAAGAAGTTGTTGTACCAGATACCGATCAGCGCCAGCAGCACCGGCAGGTTCTTCTCCGCCGGCGTTTCGGCGAAGTGCTTGTCCATGGCGTGCGCGCCGCTCAGCAGCTGCTCGAAGTTGTCATAACCGATGGACAGCGCGATCGACAGACCGATCGCCGACCACAGGGAGTAACGGCCCCCTACCCAGTCCCAGAATTCGAACATGTTGTCGGTATCGATGCCGAACTCGGCCACCGCTTTGCCGTTGGTGGACAGCGCGGCGAAGTGCTTAGCCACGTGTTGTTGATCGGCGGCGCTGCTCAGGAACCAGTCGCGCGCGCTGTGGGCGTTGGTCATGGTTTCCTGAGTGGTGAAGGTTTTGGAGGCCACCAGGAACAGCGTGGTTTCCGGGTTCAGCGGCTGCAGCGTTTCGGCGATATGGGTACCGTCGACGTTGGAGACGAAGTGCATGTTCAGGTGATTTTTATACGGGCGCAGCGCTTCGGTCACCATGTAAGGGCCGAGATCCGAACCGCCGATGCCGATGTTCACCACGTCGGTGATCGGTTTGCCGGTGTAGCCTTTCCACTCGCCGCCGATGACGCGCGCGCAGAACTGTTTGATCTTGGCCAGCACCGCGTTCACTTCCGGCATCACGTCTTTGCCGTCGACCAGGATCGGGCTGTTGCTGCGGTTGCGCAGGGCAATGTGCAGCACCGCGCGATCTTCGGTGCGGTTGATTTTCTCACCGGCGAACATCGATTTGATGGCGCCTTGCAGATCGGTTTCTTTCGCCAGCGTCTGCAGCTTCTCCAGGGTTTCCTGCGTGATACGGTTCTTGGAATAGTCCACCAACATTTGGTCGTTGAAGGTCGCGGAGAACCTGGAGAAACGATCGCTGTCCTGGGCGAACAGGTCGGCGATCCGTACGTCTTTCATCTGTGCATAATGTTGCTGCAGGGCTTGCCAAGCAGCGGTTTGACTAGGATTGATATTTTTCATAGCAACACTCTTAGGCTTGAGAATAAAAATGACGCGTTGTCCGATTGTAGCCTGTTCGACTGTGATTATGATCTCTTTTCTTGCGATAGGCGCTAACTGTCAACGCAGTGCCGCCTCGTTTCAGCTTTCACTCTATACTTTTGGCTAACGGCCTGTTATCGGGGTTGCCGAATTGTCATCAGGCTGTGTCATCGTTGCTTATTTCGTCATTTGAAAGGGATCTCGCTTATGGAATTATCTGCCCCGCTCATGTTGGTGCTTATCGGCCTGGCGTCGCTGCTGGCGCAGTGGTTGGCTTGGCTGCTGCGCCTGCCGGCCATTTTGCCGCTGTTGCTGTTTGGCATCGTGCTCGGCCCGACGGTGCATCTGGTGCAGCCGGATCTGCTGTTCGGCGATCTGCTGTTTCCGCTGGTGTCGCTGTCGGTGGCGATCATCCTGTTCGAAGGGGCGCTGACGCTGCGTTTCGAGGAGATACGCGGCCTCGGCGGCGTGGTGCGCAATCTGGTCACCGTCGGCATGCTGGTCACCTTTCTGGTCATCAGCCTCGCCAGCTGGTGGCTGCTGGATTTCCCGCCGGAGCTGGCGGCGCTGATCGGCGCGGTGACGGTGGTGACCGGGCCGACGGTGATCGCCCCGCTGATGCGCGTGGTGCGGCCGAACGCCAACATTAACCAGGTACTGCGCTGGGAAGGGATCGTCATCGATCCGGTCGGCGCCATCTTCACCCTGCTGGTGTTCGAATTCATCGTGCTGAAACAGAATGCGGAGTCCTATACCCATCTGTTTTGGACGCTGGGCATGACCGCCGCCGTCGGCCTGATCGCCGGCGCACTGTTCGGCTACCTGCTCGGCCTGGCGCTGCGCCGCGTCTGGCTGCCGCGCTACCTGCAGAACCTGGCGGTGCTGGCGATCATGCTGACCGCCTTCGGCGTTTCCAACGCCATCGCCGACGAATCCGGCCTGCTGACCGTCACGGTGATGGGCATCTGGCTGGCCAACATGCGCGACGTGGACACCAGCGATATTCTGGCGTTCAAAGAGGAGCTGTCGGCGATCCTGATCTCGGCGCTGTTCATCATTCTGGCGGCGCGGCTCGATATCCAGGCGCTGTGGAACATGGGCTGGCCGCTGCTCCTGCTGCTGCTGGTGGTGCAGTTCATCGCCCGGCCGCTGTGCATCGCGGTGTCGACCTGGCGCTCTTCCCTGCACTGGCGCGATCGGCTGCTGCTGTGCTGGATCGCCCCGCGCGGCATCGTCGCCGCGGCGGTCAGCTCGCTGTTCGCGCTGACGCTGCAGCGCAGCGGCTACCAAGGCGCCGACCGGCTGGTGACCGTGGTGTTCGCCATCATCATCGGCACCGTGGTGCTGCAAAGCCTGACCAGCGGGATGATGGCGCGCTGGCTGCGGGTGCAGCAGCAAAAGCCGCGCGGCGTGCTGATCGTCGGCGCCAACAGCGTGGCGCGCATGCTGGCGCAGGCGCTGATCAAGCTGAACGTGCCGGTAATCGTCACCGACAGCAGCTGGGAATACTACCGCCAGGCGCGCATGGAAGGCATCCCGGCCTACTATGGCCACGCCTACTCCGAACACGCCGAGAACTATCTCGATCTGAGCAATATCGCCCAGGTGCTGGCGCTGTCGCCCAATCGCCACCAGAACGCGCTGGCGGTCTACCACTTCGGTCATCTCTTCGGCGAGGATCACGTGTTTGCCATCCGTTCGGGAGCACCGCTGAAAGGGCGCGGCGCCAGCGCGGAAAGCTCGCGTTTCCGCCGGCATGAAATTTTATTTAATCAGGAAGCCACCTACGGCCGCCTGAGCAGCCTGCTCGCCAGGGGAGCCACCATCAAAGCGACCAAATTGAACGAAAATTTCGGTTGGCTGGAGTATTTGGAGAAACATCAGGGCGTTATTCCGTTATTCAGCCAAAAGGAAGACGGTTCTCTGCAACCGATTGGCGCCGGTTCCACGCCCGCGATGCCCTGTACGCTTATCGCGCTGGTGCAAGATGAAAATCCCTCACCGTCTGTACGTTGACAGAATGGCGATAACCGGCTATTCCTAACAGCCTACTTGCGCACCCGGTGCGCAAGCCAGAAGAGGCGCGTCGCCCAGGTAGAGTGTCAGAGGAGCCGTTTCTCCGTTGACGGCACCCGAGGGGGAGCGACGCCGAGGTAGGGTAATGGCCGGCCATTATCCTATCGACTACAGGGGCTGAATCCCCTGGGTTGTCACCAGGGGATCGCCCGCAGGGCGATCGACAAGGTGGGGCGCTTCTGGGTGTATCGTAGCCTGACCTCTACGCCTGCCCCCTGTTTACCGCTCTCCCCTTGTGCCAAGGCTATGGAATTACAGTGCCCCCAAACGGGCATCCCTGACACGAGGTTTCTAGATGAACCAAGCAGCACCCCAGAATTCCACCGTGGTAGCCAAATTCGGCGGCACCAGCGTCGCCGACTTTGAAGCCATGAACCGCAGCGCCGACGTCGTGCTGGCCAACCCGCAGGTCCGCCTGGTGGTGTTGTCCGCCTCGGCGGGCGTCACCAACCTGTTGGTCGCCCTGGCCGAAGGTTGCGAGGCCGACAAGCGCAACTACCGGCTTGATGAGATCCGCCGCATCCAGTACGCCATCCTCGATCGCCTCACGGCGCCGGCGGTGATCCGCGAAGAGATCGACCGCCTGCTGGAAAACATCGCCATGCTGTCGGAAGCCGCGTCGCTGGCCACCTCGACGGCGTTGACCGACGAACTGGTCAGCCATGGGGAGCTGATGTCCACCCTGCTGTTCGTTGAAATCCTGCGCGCCCGCAACGTGCAGGCCGAATGGTTCGACGTGCGCAAAGTGATGCGCACCGACGATCACTTCGGCCGCGCCGTGCCGGACAGCGCCGCGCTCAGCGAACTGGCCCGGGCGCAGTTGCAGCCTCGCCTGCAGGAAGCGCTGGTGGTCACCCAGGGCTTTATCGGCAGCGAGCCGAAAGGCCGCACCACTACGCTCGGCCGCGGCGGCAGCGACTATACCGCCGCGCTGCTCGGCGAGGCGCTCGGCGTTGGCCGGGTAGATATCTGGACCGACGTGCCGGGCATCTACACCACCGATCCGCGCGTGGTGCCGGCGGCCAAGCGCATCGACAAAATCGGTTTCGAAGAGGCGGCGGAAATGGCCACCTTCGGCGCCAAGGTGCTGCATCCGGCCACCCTGTTGCCGGCGGTGCGCAGCGACATTCCGGTGTTCGTCGGCTCCAGCAAGGATCCGGTGGCCGGCGGCACGCTGGTGTGCAACACCACCGAGAATCCGCCGCTGTTCCGCGCGCTGGCGCTGCGCCGCAAGCAAACGCTGCTGACGCTGCACAGCCTGAACATGCTGCACGCGCGCGGCTTCCTGGCGGAGGTGTTCAACATTCTGGCGCGCCACAACGTCTCCGTCGATCTGATCACCACCTCGGAGGTCAGCATCGCGCTGACCATGGACACCACCGGCGCCACCTCCGTTGGCGGCAGCCTGCTGACCACCTCGCTGCTGACCGAGCTGTCGTCGCTGTGCCGGGTGGAAGTGGAAGAAAACCTGGCGCTGGTGGCGATCATCGGCAACCAGCTGTCGCGCGCCTGCGGCGTGGGCAAAGAGGTGTTCGGCGTGCTCGATCCGTTCAATATCCGCCTGATCTGCTACGGCGCCAGCAGCTATAACCTGTGCTTCCTGGTGCCGGGCGAAGAAGCCGAACAGGTGGTGCGCACCCTGCACCACAACCTGTTCGAATAAGTCATTATCCCCGATTGCGGGCGCAGCACGCTGCGCCCCTGCGTCTAAAAAATCCGTTCAAAACCGGCAGGGGTTCAGCATGTTGAACCCGCAAAAAACACAACCACACCCACCGTTCTCAATCTGGCTAAGGAAAACCTGCATGTTGGCATTACTCACGCGTTTATTCCCCCTGTGGGCGATACTGCTGTCCGTCGCCGCCTATTACACGCCGACCACCTTTACCGGCATCGGCCCCTACGTCAGCCCGCTGCTGATGCTGATCATGTTCGCCATGGGCGTCACGCTGCGGCTGGACGACTTCAAACGCGTGCTGGCGCGCCCCGGCCCGGTGGCGGCCGGCATCTTCCTGCACTATCTGATCATGCCGCTGGCGGCCTGGATCCTGGCGATGCTGTTCCGCATGCCGCCGGATCTGTCCGCCGGCATGGTGCTGGTGGGCAGCGTGGCCAGCGGCACCGCCTCCAACGTGATGATCTATCTGGCCAAGGGTGACGTGGCGCTGTCGGTGACCATCTCGGCGGTCTCGACGCTGGTGGGCGTGTTCGCCACACCGCTGCTGACCCGTTTGTACGTCGACGCCGAAATCAGCGTCGATATCATGGGCATGCTGCTGAGCATTCTGCAGATCGTGGTGATCCCGATCGGCCTGGGCCTGATCGTCCACCACACCCTGACCAAGGCGGTGAAACGCATCGAGCCGCTGCTGCCGGCGCTGTCGATGGTGTGCATCCTGGCGATCATCAGCGCGGTGGTGGCGGGCAGCCAAAGCCATATCGCCTCGGTCGGTCTGGTGGTGATCGTCGCGGTGATCCTGCACAACGGTATCGGTCTGCTGAGCGGCTATTGGGGCGGCAAGC
Organism: Serratia sp. TSO36; assembly: GCF_057808395.1. NCBI lineage: Bacteria > Pseudomonadati > Pseudomonadota > Gammaproteobacteria > Enterobacterales > Yersiniaceae > Serratia > Serratia sp. TSO36. The sequence continues at coordinate 449,049 of NZ_JBJZOU010000024.1, forward strand.
TGTTCGGCTTCGACGAATCCACCTGCCGCACGCTGGCGATCGAAGTCGGCATGCAGAACTCAGGGCTGGCGGCCACGCTGGGCAAAATCTACTTCTCGCCGCTGGCCGCGCTGCCGGGCGCGCTGTTCTCGGTCTGGCACAACCTTTCCGGTTCGCTACTGGCGGGTTATTGGTCCGGCCGCCCCATCAAGAAAAAATAAACCGCCTGTAGGGACGCAAACAATTGCGTCCCTTTTCTTTCCTGCGAAATTTCGTATTTCCCACTGGTCGGATTGTCATAATTCCCCTCATACCCTATCATCCGTGAAAAATAAAAATTCAGATTCTTCCTAGCCATGCCGATAATGTTGGCAAGAGGAAGAGACGTTCTACTTTTTTTAATTAATTAAGTCGCCAGGGTTGCCCGCCATAAAAGAAGCAGCCTAATTATTATTTAGATATATACCCACCGTCTTATTTGCCGCGGCAAATCAAGATACCTCGCAATGTGCATGTCGCTCATTATTTCGGGCCGGCCGTCGGCCGCCCGTGGTTAACCTCATGGATTGGGCTGGCTGCCCCGGCGGCCTCTCATAATGGATTACAATGATAAAAAAAATCACCGCTTTGACGCTGTTGGTCAGCACGGCCCTTTCCGCCGAAACCCTGCCGGACGCCCACATGATGCGGGATATGTCGATGGGGGAGTCGCGCCGCGCGCTGCAAGACAGCACGCGTGAAGTCAACCAGTTGATTGAGCAACGTCGCTACCAGCAACTGAAGCAGCAACGCTTGCTGGCGGAGCCGGAACCGGCCGCGCCCGCCCTGCCGCAGTCCGCGCAGTGCCTGCCGATCGCCGGCGTTTATCTGCAGGGCGTCACCCTGCTCTCGCCGGCCGATTTATCCACCCTGAGCGCGCTGCCGGAAAACTGCATCAGCAGCAACGATATCAATCGCCTGACCCGTGAATTAACGCGCCTTTATGTGCAAAAAGGCTATATCACCGCGCGCGTGCAAATTGTTCGCCCTAATTCACAGGGAGAATTGGGATTAAGCGTCACCGAAGGATTTATCGAGAAAATAGAAGGCGGCGATCGCTGGGTCAACAGCCGTTTATTATTTCCAGGGCTGGAAGGCAGACCGTTGAAATTAACCGAGCTCGACCAGGGATTGGATCAGGCCAACCGTTTGCAATCGAATACCACCAAACTGGATATATTGCCCGGCCGCCAGGTTGGCGGTTCGGTCATTCGTTTGCGCAATCAGCATGCCAAGCCCTGGCTGATGACCGTCGGCACGGATAATTACGGCCAAAAAAGCACCGGCCAGTGGCTGGCGCGCGCCACCGCCACGCTGGACAGCCCGTTCGGCCTGTCGGACTTCGTCAGCCTGAACGCCAACAGCACGCTGGAAAATCCGGCTCATCGCTACAATCGCGCCTATACCCTGCTCTATTCGCTGCCGTACGGCGCGTTCACCTTCAGCGGGTTCGCCAGCTTCTCCTCCTATGAGAACCACCAGCAGCTGCCGCACAACCTGGTCAAACTGCACGGCCAGACCCAGCAGTACGGGCTGCGCAGCGACTACGTGTTTTACCGCGATCGCGATCAGATAGACAGCCTGAGCGGTCAGTTGACCTACAAGCGCATCGACAACTACTTCGAAAGCGTGCGCCTCGAGGTCAGCAGCCCCACCCTGACCCTGGCCGAACTGAGCGCCAGCCACCTGCAAATTCTGCCCAACGGGGTGTTCAGCGCCAACCTCAGCGTCGAACAGGGCCTGCCGTGGCTGGGGGCCGGTCGCCACCCAAGCTCGGTGCACCTCGACAGCCAGTTCACCAAAGGCAAGCTGTTCGCCAACCTCAGCCAGCGCCTTCACCTGGGTGACGCCACCTATCAGCTCAACAACCTGTTCTACGGCCAGTACAGCCGCGACCCGCTGCCCGGCGTGGAGTGGCTGAGCCTTACCGATCGCAGCGCCGTGCGCGGCTTCAGCCGCAGCACCCAGTCAGGCGACAACGGCTGGTATCTGCAGAACACGCTGTCGCGCAGCTTCAATCTGGGTGCCACCACGCTGACGCCGCGCCTCGGCGCCGACGTCGGCCGCATCTTGCCGCGCCAGGACAGCTCGGGGTGGCGCAGCAGCGCCGGCCTGAGCAGTGGCGCCACGTTGCGCTATCGGCAGGCGCTGGTCGATCTCGAGGTCAGCCGCGGCTGGATCTTGTCGAATCACGCCACGCCGGAAGATCCCGTTCAGGTACTGGCGCGCTTTTCTTACACCTTTTAATCAGCAGTTTTGCAGGACCCCACGGCAATATACGGAGAAACATGGATGAAAAATAATAACTTCAGGCTTTCAGCAGCGGGCAAACTGGCCGCCGCGCTGGCGATTATTCTCGCCGCTTCCGCCGGCGCCTACGCCGCGGAGATCGTGGCGGCCAACGGCGCCAACGGCCCCGGCGTTTCCACCGCCGCGACCGGCGCGCAGGTGGTCGACATCGTCGCGCCGAACGGCAACGGGCTGTCGCACAACCAATACCAGGATTTTAACGTCAACCAGCCCGGCGCAGTGCTGAACAACTCCCGCGAAGCGGGGCTGTCGCAGCTGGCCGGCCAACTGGGCGCCAACCCCAATCTGGGCGGGCGCGAAGCCAGCGTGATCCTCAATGAAGTGATCGGCCGCAACCCGTCGCTGCTGCATGGCCAGCAAGAGATCTTCGGCATGGCGGCCGACTACGTGCTGGCCAACCCGAACGGCATCAGCTGCCAGGGCTGTGGGTTCATCAACACCAGCCGCTCCTCGCTGGTGGTCGGCAACCCGCTGGTGGAGAACGGCCTGCTGCAGGGCTACAGCACCCTGGACAACCGCAATACCCTGAGCCTCAACGGCGTCCTGAACGCCGGCGGCGTGCTGGATCTGATCGCGCCGAAGATAGACAGCCGCGGCGACGTTATCGTGCAAGACTTCACCCATCGCAACGGCAGCGTGACGCCGGCGGCGATCAACGCCATCAGCGGCCATAACCGGGTGGCGCGCGACGGCAAGGTGCTGGCCAGCGTACAGCCGACCACGGCACTGGACAGCTACTACCTCGGCAGCATGCAGGCCGGGCGCATCAACATCATCAACACCGCGCAGGGCAGCGGCGTGAAGCTGGCCGGCACGCTGGCCGCCGGCGACGAGCTCAAGGTAAAAGCCTACGATATTCGCAGCGAAAGCCGCGTTGACGACGCCAGCAGCAACCGCAACGGCGGCGACAACTACCAGAACTACCGCGGCGGCATCTACGTCAACGACCGCAGCAGCAGCCAGAAGCTGACCCGCACCGAGCTGAAAGGCAAGAACATCAGTCTGGTGGCGGATAACCATGCGCACCTCACCGCCACCGATATTCGCGGCGAAGACATCACGCTGCAGGGTGGCAAGCTGACGCTCGACGGCCAGCAGTTGAAACAGACCCAGGGCCACACCGACGACCGCTGGTTCTACTCCTGGCAATACGACGTCACCCGTGAGCGCGAGCAGCAGCAGCAGGCGGGCAGCACCGTCGCCGCCGGCGGCAACGCCACACTCGTCAGTACCCGGGAAGACGTGAACCTGTTGGGCGCCAACGTCAGCGCCGATCGGGCGCTGAGCGTCAAAGCAGCGCGCGACGTGCACCTCGCCGGGCTGGTGGAGAAGGATAAGTCCACCGAGCGCGGCTATCAGCGCAACCACACCTCCAGCCTGCGCACCGGCAGTTGGAGCAGCAGCGACGAAAGCGAGAGCCTGAAGGCCAGCGAACTGCGTAGCCAGGGCGAACTGACCTTGAAAGCCGGCCGCAATGTCGCAACCCAGGGCGCCAAGGTCCACGCCCAGCGCGATCTGACGATCGACGCAGACAACCAGATCCAGGTCGGGGTGCAGAAAACAGCCAACGCCAAAGCGGTACGCGATGACAAAACCTCCTGGGGCGGCATCGGCGGCGGCGACAACAAAAACAACAGCAACCGCCGCGAGATCAGCCACGCCTCCGAGCTGACCAGCGACGGCACCCTGCGCCTGAACGGCCAGCAGGGCGTCACCATCACCGGCAGCAAGGCGCGCGGCAAGGAAGGCGGCCTGGTCACCGCCACGCAGGGCGGCCTGCGCATCGACAACGCGCTGAGCACCACCGTGGACAAAATCGACGCGCGCACCGGCACCGCCTTCAACATCACCAGCAGTTCGCACAAGGCCGACAACAGCTACCAGAGCAGCACCGCCAGCGAGCTGAAGTCTGACACCAACCTGAAGCTGGTCAGCCGTAAGGATACCGACGTGATCGGCAGCCAGGTCGCCAGCGGCGGCGAACTGAGCGTGACGTCGCAGACCGGCAACATCAACGTCAAGGCCGCCGAACAGCAGCAAAAAATCGATGAGCAGAAGACCGCGCTTACCGTCAACGGCTACGCCAAAGAAGCCGGTGACAAGCAATACCGCGCCGGTTTGCGCATCGAACACACCCGCGACAGCGAGAAAACCACCCGCACCGAAAACCGCGCCTCGACCCTCAGCGGCGGCAGCGTGAAGCTCGAGGCGGAGAAGGACGTGACCTTCAGCGGCTCCAAACTGGTCGCCGACAAAGGCGACGCCAGCGTCAGCGGCAACAAGGTTTCGTTCCAGGCAGCCGACGATAAAACCACCTCGAACACCGAGCAGACCAAGATCGGCGGCGGTTTCTACTACACCGGCGGCATCGACAAGCTCGGCAGCGGCGTGGAAGCCGGCTACGAGAACAGCAAAACGCAGGCGCAGAGCAGCAAGGCGGTCACCTCCGGCAGCGACGTCAAAGGCAACCTGACTGTCAACGCCCGCGACAAGCTGACCCAGCAAGGCGCGCAGCACAGCGTCGGCGGCGCCTATCAAGAAAACGCCGCCGGTGTCGATCACCTGGCCGCCGCCGACACCGCCAGCAGCACCACCACCAAAACCGACGTCGGCGTGAACATCGGCGCCAACGTCGATTACAGCGCCGTGACCCGCCCGGTCGAGCGCGCGGTCGGCAAGGCGGCCAAGCTGGACGCCACTGGCGTCATCAACGACATCGGCGGCATCGGCGCGCCTAACGTCGGCCTGGATATCGGCGCGCAGGGCGGCAGCAGCGAAAAACGCAGCAGCAGCTCGCAGGCGGTGGTCAGCTCGGTGAAAGCCGGCAGCATCGACATCAACGCCAAAGGCGAAGTGCGCGATCAGGGCACGCAGTATCAGGCGAGCAAAGGCGCGGTCACGCTGATGGCGGACAGCCACCGCAGCGAAGCCGCGACGAACCGCCAGGAAGAGCAGAACCGCGATACCCGCGGCAGCGCCGGCGTACGCGTCTACACCTCCACCGGCAGCGATCTGACCGTAGACGCCAAGGGCGAAGGCGGCACCCAGCGCAGCAGCAGCAACGCCAGCCAGGCGGTGACCGGCACGATCGACGCGGCCAACGGCATCAACGTCAACGTGAAACAAGATGCGGTCTATCAGGGCACCGCGCTGAACGGCGGCAGCGGTAAAACCGCCGTCAACGCCGGCGGCGATATTCGCTTCGATCAGGCCAGCGATAAGCAGAGCGAAAACCACAGCGGTTTCAACGTCAAAGCCTCCGCCAAGGGCGGTTTCACCGCCGACAGCAAAAACTTCGGCGCCGGCTTCGGCGGCGGCACCAACAACGGCGAAAGCAACAGCAGCACCGCGCAGGTCGGCAACGTCAGCGGCCAACAGGGCGTGGAGCTGAAGGCGGGCCGCGATCTGACGCTTAAAGGCACCGACGTCAAGAGCCAGGGCGACGTCACCCTGAGCGCGGGCAACAAGGTCGCGCTGCTGGCAGCGGAATCGACCCAAATGCGTAAGGAGAACCAACTGTCCGGCAATATCGATCTGGGCGCCGGCAGCAGCGACAGCAAGGAAAAAACCGGCGGCAGCCTCTCCGCCGGCGGCGCCTTCGACATCGCCAAGGTGAATGAGTCCGCGACCGAACGCCAGGGCGCCACGCTAGCCTCAGACGGCAAGGTCACCCTGTCCGCCAACGGTAAAGGCGATGACGCGCTGCATCTGCAGGGCGCCAAGGTCAGCGGCGGCAGCGCCGCGCTCGAGGCGAAAAACGGCGGCATCCTGCTGGAATCCGCCAAGAACGAGCAGCACAAGGACAACTGGAGCCTGGGCATCAAAGCCAACGCCAAAGGCGGCCAAACGTTCAACAAGGACGCCAACGGCAAGGTCGATCCGAACACCGGCAAAGACACCCATACGCTGGGCGCCGGTCTGAAGGTCGGCGTGGAACAGCAGGATAAAACCACCCACGCCAACACCGGCATCACCGCGGGCGACGTGGCGCTCAACAGCGGCAAGGATACCCGCCTCGCCGGGGCGCGCGTCGATGCCGACAGCGTGCAGGGCAAGGTAGGCGGCGATCTGCACGTTGAAAGCCGCAAGGACGTCGAGAAAGGCGTGAAGGTGGATGTGGATGCCGGGCTGAGCCACAGCAACGATCCGGGCAGCAGCATCACCTCCAAGCTGTCGAAGGTGGGCACGCCGCGCTACGCCAGCAAGGTGAAAGAGAAACTGGACGCCGGGGTGAATAAAGTGTCCGACGCCACCACCGACAAGTACAACAGCGTGGCGCGTCGCCTCGATCCGCAGCAGGACACCACCGGCGCGGTCAGCTTCAGCAAGGCCGACGGCAAAGTGACGCTGCCGGCAACGCCGGCCGGCGAGAAGCCGCAGGGCCCGCTGTGGGATCGCGGTGCACGCACCGTCGGCGGCGCGGTGAAAGACAGCATCACCGGGCCGGCGGGTCGCCAGGGGCAGCTCAAGGTCAATGCCGACGTGGTGAACAACAACGCGGTCGGCGAGCAGTCGGCGATTACCGGTAAGCACGGCGTGGCGCTGCAGGTCGGCGGCCAAACCCAACTGACCGGCGGCGAGATCCGCAGCCAGCAGGGCAAGGTGGAACTGGGCGGCAGCAAGGTCAGCCAGCAGGACGTCAGCGGCCAACGCTATCAGGGCGGCGGCCGCGTCGATGCGGCGGCCACGGTAGGCGGGCTGTTAGGCGGCGCGGCGAAACAAAGCGTCGACGGTAACGTGCCGTTCGTCAGCGGCCATGCTTCGACTCAGCAGGCGGACGCCAAAGCCGGCGTGTTCAGCGGCAAATAACGCACCTCTCCTGCACAATGCCCCCGGTGAAAACCGGGGGCATTTTTTTTACAGCGTGCTCGGGGTGTCTTCCCAGTCGCGATCGTCGTCCTTGGCATCCTGATCCAACACGTTGTAAGCCACGGCGCAGAACAGCGAGTTCAGGCGCTTCATGTCCCCCAACAATCCCAAATGCAACGAACTGGTCTCGATGCTCTGCACGTTTTGCTGATGCAAACGATCGACGTGCGCGTGCGCGTAGCGGCGATCCAGAATGCGGAAGCGGTGCTTGGAACGGCGCAGGCGCTTGGCACTGGTGACGTCGCCGGACAGGAACACCGACAGCCCCAGGCGCAGGTTGCCGATCAGCCGCTCGTGCAGCCCATCCAGTTCCGCCAATCCTTCCGCCGAGAAGGCGCGGCGCGCGGCGTGCGACTTGGCGCCCACGTCGCCGGCCATGCGCTCGATGATGTCGCCCGCCTGTTCCAGGTTAAGCGCCATTTCGATGATTTCCGCCCAGCGGCGCGAGTCTTCCTCGCCCAGATCTTCCTTCTGGATCTGCGCCAGATACAGCTTGATGGCGGTGTACAGCACGTCGACGTCATCGTCGAGGCGCCGCACTTCTTTATCCACCCCTTGCTTGCCGTGCAGCACTTCGCGCTGCAGGATCATCATGTGTTCCACCACGTCGCCCATGCGCAACGTTTCGCGCGCCGCATTGGCCAACGCCAGCGTCGGCGTGTCCAGCGCGCTGGCGTCCAGATGACGCGGCCGCATGCGCGGATCGTCGGCCGCCACGTCGACGATCAGCCGCTCGCACAGCGTCGCCATCGGCCCGGCCAGCGGGATCATCACCAGGCAGCGGATCAGGTTGTAGAACACGTGGAAGTAGATCACCAGCTCTTCGCTGCCGCCCGGCAGCTGAGCCATCACATCCGCCAGATAGGAAACGAACGGCAGCACCAGCACACAGCCCACCAACTTGAACAGCAGGCTGCCGAGCGCCACGCGCCGCCCGGCGGCGTTCTGGCCGCTGGCGTTGATCATCGCCAACAGGCCGCTGCCGAGGTTGGCGCCGATCACCAGGCAGAGCGCCACCTTCAGCGAAATCACGCCGGACGCGGTCAGGGTGGCGGTCAGCAGCACCGCCGCCAGGCTGGAATAGCTGACGATGGCGAACAGCGCGCCGGTCAGGGCGTCCAGCATCACGTCGCCGGTCAGCGACGAGAACAGCACTTTCACCCCGGCCGCCTGGGTGATCGGCGTGGCGGCGGCCACGATCAGCTCCAGCGCCAGCACGATCAGCCCAAGGCCGATCAGGACGCGTCCGATCTGGCCGATCCGCATCTGCTTGCGGCTGAGGAACAGGAAGACGCCGATCAGGATCAGCAGCGGCGACAGCCAGGAAAGATCGAAGGTCAGCACGCGCGCCATCAGCGCGGTGCCGACGTCGGCGCCGAGCATGATCACCAGCGCAGGCGCCAGCCCCACCAGCCCCTGCGCAACGAAAGAGGTCACCAGCAGCGCCGTGGCGTTGCTGCTCTGCACCAGCGCGGTCACGCCGATGCCGGAAACGAACGCCAGCGGCTTTTTCTCAACGCTGTCGCTCAACACGCGCCGCAGATTGGCGCCGTAAACCCGCATGATCCCGGTGCGCACGATGTGGGTGCCCCACACCAACAGCGCCACGGAGGAAAGCAGGTGAAGAAGGGTCAGCACGGAAGATACGCTCCATTAACGCCCGGCCAAAGGAGGCTGGTACCCGATGCCTGTCAGGCGGTGCGGAAAGACGGAACGGTTCTGTTCGCCTTAGCCGCAGCCGGTAGGCCAAAAGATGACGGGTACAGCGCGCGGTCCCGCCTGCCGGGCGTAGGTCTGGCAGGACAGCGGGCGGGCGGCAGACCGCAGAAGAGAAGGGTTAATGCGGCGGCGGAAAGGCCCCGGCGCCGCGCTGCGAAGTCATGCAACTTCCCGCAATACAACAGGTTCCAAGTGTAGCCCAATTTGCTCGCCGTCGGGCCGCAGGTCGGCCACCGACCGGTTGAGCACGTCAACCAGCAATTCTACACCGCGAACCTGAATCTGATAGCGTACCACATTCCCGAGCAAACTGTGGCCCAGGATCACCCCGCCGATCCCCTGCCCGGCCGGCAACAGGCCGATCGATTCGGGCCGGATCGCCACCTTGCCGACATAGCTGCGCCCGGTCAGTTGGGCGGCCTGTTCGGCGGTCAGCAGATTATAGTTGCCGATAAACCCGGCGGCGAAGGCGTCCGCCGGCTGGGTATACAGGGTTTCCGCATCGCCGCTCTGCACGATCTGCCCCTTGTTCATCAGCACGATGCGATCCGACAAGGTCAGCGCCTCTTCCTGATCGTGGGTGACGAAGATCGCCGTCAGGTTCAGCTCGCGTTGAATGCGCCGGATCTGCTCGCGCAGGTGTTTGCGGATGCGCGCGTCCAGCGCCGACAGCGGTTCATCGAGCAGCAGCAGCCGCGGGCGAGTGACCAGCGATCGCGCCAGCGCCACGCGCTGACACTGGCCGCCCGACAGCTGATGCGGATAGCGCTTCGCCAGATCGCTCAGCTCCACCAGCGCCAGCACCTCCTGCACCCGCTGGCCGATCTGCTCGGCCGCCAGCTTCTGCATTTTCAGCCCGAAGGCCACGTTGCCTTCCACCGTCATATTGGGAAACAGCGCATAGCTTTGGAACACCATGCCGATGCCGCGCTTTTGCGGCGCCAGCGGCACCAGATCCTGACCCTGCAACAAGATTTGCCCGCTGTCGACCGGGGTCAGGCCTGCCAGGCAGCGCAGCAGCGTCGATTTGCCGCAGCCGCTCGGCCCCAGCAGGGTGACGAACTCCCCCTCTTCGGCGGTGAAATCGATATCCTGAAACACCTGGGTCTGGCCATAGTGTTTGTTCAGGCGGGTGACGTTGAGATAAGCCATCGGGTTAACCCTTGTTTTTATTCAGCAGGTTCGCCAGCCAGGTGACGAGCAGCACCACGGCGAAATAGGAGATGACCAGCGCGCTGGTGAAGTGCCCGCTGCCGTTGCGCATGTTGTACAGGTAGACCTGCAGCGTTTCATACTGGCTGCCCACCAGCAGGTTGGCGAACACGAACTCGCCGATCAGGAACGAGAACGACAGCAGCACGGCGATCGTTCCGCCCTTGCGCAGGTTCGGCAGCACCACCCACAGCGCCGCCTGCCAGGTGCTGGCGCCAAGCAGGTGCGCGGCGTCCATCAGATCGCGCAGGTTGATCGCCTGCATGTTGTTGCTGATGGCGCGGTAGATAAACGGCAGCGCGATGGTGAAATAGCAGCCCACCAAAATCCAGGGAGTGCCGAGCAGCGGCAGCGGATCGGCGGCGAACAGCTGCATCAGCCCCACCGCCGACACCACCGGCGGCACGGCGAACGGCAGCAGAATCAGTACGTTCATCACCGCGTCCAGTTTGGGGAAGTAGTAAGCGATCACAAACATCGCCGGCAGGATCACCACCACCGACAGCAGCAGCGTGCCGAAGCAGATCAGCAGCGAGTGCCACAGCGCCTGCAAAAAGCGCGGGTCGCTCCACAGCGCCGTCAACCACTTCAGGGTAAAACCGTCCGGCAAAATGGTGGCGCCCCACTGGGTGGCCAGCGCATAAATCAGCGTCGCCGCCAGCGGCAGCAGCAGGATCAGCAGCAGCAGGCCGGTAACCGTGCGATGGTACAGGCGTTCAGCACGCGACATGAGCATTCTCCATCCGATTATGAGCGCGCATTGAGGTAGCTCCTGCGCAGCATCCATTGGTGGATCACCGTGATAAACGCCATCATCACCACCAGCAGCATCGCCAGCGCGCTGGCCAGGTTCGGATCGAGGGAGATGTCCCCCGCCACCAGCGCCGAGATGCGGATCGGGATCACGTTGAAGTTGCCGGTGGTCAGCGCGTACACCGTGGCGTAGGCGCCCAGCGCGTTGGCCAGCAGGATGACGAAGGTGCCCATCAGCGCCGGCGCCAGCACCGGCAGGCCGATATGCCGCCAGTAGCGCCAGGGGCCGGCGCCGAGCAGCGCTGCCGACTCGCGCCAGTCGGCGCGCAGCGCGTCGAACGCCGGATACAGCAACAGCACCCCCAGCGGGATCTGGAAGTAGGTATACAGCACGATCAGGCCGCTCTTCGAATAGAGATTGAAACTCTCCATCAAACCGTATTTGCGCAGCAACAGCGTCAGGCAACCGTTCAGCCCCAGCAGAATGACGAAGGCGAACGCCAGCGGCACCCCGGCGAAGTTGCTGGTCATGTTGGTGAACGACATCACGAAGTCATGAAATCGGGTCTGGCCAAGCTGGCGCAGCGAGTAACTGCCCACTAACGCAATCAACAAGCCGTAGACGCTCGACCACAGCGAGATCTCCAGCGAGAACTGAAAGGCCTGCAGGTAGAACGGCGAGGTGAGGATATCGACATAGTTGCCCCATCCCCAGCCGCCGGTCTCGCTGAAAAAGCTGTGAACGGCGATCCACACCAGCGGGGCGATCTGAAACGCGCCGAACAGCACGATAAACGGCAACAGGCACAGCGCGGCGATCCATTTGGTTTTGCCGTTCATCGCGCATCCTGCGCCAGCAGCGCCCGGCAGCGCGGCTTGTCGTGCGGCGCCTGCAGCAGATCGCAGATCGTGCCGCACAGCTCGGTTTGCTGCGGATTGGCATCGTCCTGGCTGAAGCCCGAGCCGAACACGAACAGCGGCACCTGGCACTCTTCCGGCAACACGCCGCCGTGGCTGCGATCGTCGTTCATGCCGTGGTCGGCAGTGACCAGCACCTGATAACCGGCCGCCAGCCACTCGGGCAGATAGCGCGACAGCGAGTCGTCGGCGCGCCGCGCCGCGTTGCGGTACTGCGGCGAAGAGAGACCGAAGCGGTGCCCGGCGTCGTCGATATTCATCGGGTGGATCAGCAGGAAATCCGGCTGATGCCGCAGGCGCAGGCTTTCGGCGTCGTCGAACAGATGGCTGTCGGGGTAGCCGTCGTCGTAATAGAAATGCCCGTGCTGGATCCGCAGCTCGGGGGCGTCGGTATGGCGGTCGCGCGCGGCGTCGAACGGCGTGCGGTTATACAATTCGCTGAACCAGTGGTAAGCGGCGGCGGCGGTGGTCAACCCGGCGGCGCGCGCGTAATGAAACACGCTTTGTTGATGAGAAAGGCGCGAGACGTGGTTGTGCACCACGCCGCTCTCCACCGGCGTGACTCCGGTGAGGATGCATTCATACAGCGGCCGGGAGAGCGAGGGCAGCTCGCTCTCCAACAGGTACAACCGTCCGCGTCCCGCCGCGCATTCGGCCTGCAGATAGCCCATGGCGTCGTGCGCCACCCGGTAGTTGAGGCCGTCCAGCAGCACGAGGATCGTTTTCATGGTGCGTTAACTCACTGCTGCATAAACATAATGACGTTTTCCTGCCACAGACGCGGCAGCGCTTTGGCGCTCTGTTCCCAGGCCGCCGGATCGGCGATCGGGTGCGCGTTCTTGTACTGCTCGGCCGGCAGCAGCTTGGCCTTGACGTCGTCCGGCAGCGTCAGATGCTCGGCGCGGATCGGGCGCGCATAACCGCGCGCCAGGTTGATCTGGCCGGCGTCGGAGAAGATGTATTCGCGCGCCAGCTTGGCGGCGTTCGGGTGCTTGGCGTATTTGTTGATGATGGTGGTGTAGCCGGAGGTGATCGAGCCGTCCGACGGGATCAGCACTTCAAAGCGGGTTTTGTCGATCTGGTCGCGGTAATTCAGGCCGTTGAAGTCCCACACCACGCCAACCTGCACTTCCCCTTTCTCCAGCGATGCGATCACCGGATTGCTCAGGCTCAGACGGCCGGCCTTGGCCAGCTTGCCGAAGAATTCCAGGCCCGGCTTGAGGTTTTTCTCGTTGCCGCCCATGGCGTAGGTGGCCGCCAGCACGCCGCTGGCCGCCTGCGACGCGGTGCCGACGTCGCCGATGGTGACCTGATAGCTGCCCTTCAGCAGATCGGCCCAGCTGTGCGGGATATCTTTCACCTGCTGTTTGTTGATGATGAAGCCGATGGTGCCGGTGTAAGCCAGCGCCCAGTGGCCGTCTTTGTCTTTCGCCCACTCCGGCACCTGCTCCCAGGTAGAGGGTTTGTACGGCTGCGTTACGCCCTTCTGCACCGCCACCGGGCCGAAGGCCGCGCCGACGTCACCGATGTCCGCCGTGGCGTTGTTCTTTTCCGCATCGAATTTGGCGATCTCCTGCGCGGAGCTCATGTCGGTATCGACATGCTTCAGGCCATATTTGCTCAACAGATCTTGCCAGGTACCTTTCCAGTTGGCCCAGCTGTCCGGCATGCCGACGCTGTTGACTTCGCCTTCTTTTTTCGCGGCCTGCTCCAGCGCCGCCAGATCGGTATCCGCGGCCCAGCTCATCTGGCTGGATAACACGATGGCACTGGTTAACACAGAAGCGCACAAACGTTTCATAACTGATGCTCCAGGTGGTAGTGTGGGGAGGGCTGGACTAGTCCAGCAAGGACCAAACCAATCTAACGGACGAATGTGATAATTATATGTCAGCTTAAAAAAGCGACGGTTTTATCACCCATTGCAACGGCGAAAACGCGACGCTGGTCTACCTTAAGGGGGGCCAAACGCACTGAAACGGGACACCCGCTGTATGAGTGAAGCACCGACGACCGTAGCCACCATCTGTCAAACGCTGAACGCCCGCATCGCCGCAGGCGAGTTCGCCGTGGGCGGCAAGCTGCCCTCCGAACGCGCCCTGAGCGAACAGTTCGCCACCACCCGCATTACCTTACAGGAGGCGCTCGGCCAGCTGGAGGCGCAGGGGGTCATCTACCGCCAGGTGCGGCGCGGCTGGTTCATTTCGCCCCCGCGTCTTATCTACAACCCGCTGCAGCGCAGCCATTTTCACGCCATGGCGCAGCAACAGGGGCGCGCCGCCCATACCGAGGCGATCGACAGCGCGGTAGTCACGCTCGACGCGCCGCTGGCCGGCCGGATGGCGCTGCCCCCCGGCGCCGAGGCCTATCGCATTCGCCGGCTGCGCTACATCGATGGGCGCGCGGTGCTGTACTGCGAGCACTACCTCAACCCGGCCTACTTCCCCGGCATACTGGACGAAGATCTGACCCAGTCGCTGACCGCGCTGTACGCCGTGCGCTACGGCATTCACTACGGCCGGGTGCGTTTCGACATGCTGCCCACCCTGCTGCCGCAGCAGGCCGCCGCCATGCTGAAGGTGACCTACGGCAGCCCGGCGCTGTTCATTACGCGGGTGAACCGCGATCAGCACGACCGGGTGATCGATTGCGATCTGGAGTATTGGCGTTACGATGCGCTGCACATCGACGTGGAAGCGCAGTAAATGACAAGGGCGCATCGTGAACTGACCCCCAGAAGTTGGACAATGTAAATTCAGGCGGCCTTCATGGCCTGGGTTCGATACTCTACCGGACTCAGGCCTTTTAGTTTCTCTCTGAGGCGGCTGTGGTTATAGTAATCAATGTAGTGCTCTATTTCTTTTGCCAAGTGTTCTACGTTATCAAAGCGTTGTAAGTAATACAGTTCCGCTTTCAGATGGCCGAAGAAGTTCTCCATCACTGCATTATCCAGGCAGTTCCCTTTGCGAGACATGCTCTGTTTTATTCCTTTTTCCCGTAACTGATGTTGGTAAGCCGCCA